>DATHWJ010000058.1:0-5989 GCA_035460745.1 Ideonella sp.
TGACTCGTCGCGGTTGATCGAACGCAGCGAACGGAGTGAGCGCAGTGAGTTCTGCGACGGGCCGGCCGCCCGAGCATCGCAGAGCAGTCGGCGAAGCCGACCGCCGAACCCAGCCGCCGCACAGCGCAGGGCCGGCTCAGCTTGCGCAAACCTCCGCACCGTGCCCGCCCCCGCGCCGTGCCGGAAATTCACTCTGACCCCATTTCGGAGTTCGGCTTTTCATGAGCCTGAGAGGCCGGCGCGTTGCTCGGGCCCGCCCGAAAAACGCTCAAGCTCTGACCACGCCCTGCTCGCGCAGGAAGTCGTCGACCAGCGACAGCCGCATCAGCGGGTCTTGCAGCGCCATCAGCTTTTGGCGCGCGGCCAGCGGGATGGGCAGCAGCTCGCACCAGCGGTTGGCGACCCAGCCGGCGTCGTCCAGCCGGCGCTCGGCCGGGAACATGCCGGGGTCGCGGATGTCCAGCGCGGCGATGGCCTGCGACAGCGCATGCACCGTGCCGGCGTAGGCCTCGCCGGGCGGCAGCTCGGGGTCGTCCGCCAGCAGCGTGGCGCCTTCGCCCAGCCACAGGCCGTCGGCCTGCATGCGGGCCGATTGCAGCTGGAAGCGCGCGCCGCCGCTGCAGGCCACTCTGAGGATGCCGGTGGTTTCGGCGTCCACCTCCTGCAGGTGGGCCAGCACGCCCAGCAGCTCGAACTGCACCGTCTCGTCGCCGCGCCGCACCTCGCCGCCTTCGTTGATGCAGACCACGCCGAAGGGCGAGCCGCTGCGCAGGCAGCTGCTCACCATGTCCAGGTAGCGCGCCTCGAAGACCCGCAGCGGCAATTGCCCGCCGGGGAACAGCACGGTCGCCAGCGGAAACAGCGGCAGCGTATCGATCATTGCAGCCCCTCGTCCGACGGGTAGGTCGGCCGGTCCCCCGAGGGGACGGCGGGCCGGTTTGGGGCGGCCCGGCGCTCGGCCCTCGCCGCAGGCTTCGACCTCGCTGGCATCGTTGGCCTCACGGCCGTTCGTCCAGCTCGCGGTGCCGCTTCAGCGTCGCCACCACGTCGGCGAAGCGGGCCGCCAGCGTCTCGACCAGGTAGACCGAGCGGTGCTGGCCACCGGTGCAGCCTATGGCCACGGTGAGGTAGCTGCGCTGGTCGTCCTCGAACGACGGCAGCCAGCGGCGCAGGAAGGCCTCGATCTGCGACATCATCTCCTCGACCTCGGGCTGGGCGCGCAGGTACTCGGCCACCGCGGGGTCGCGGCCGGTGAGCGGGCGCAGCTCGCGCAGGTAGAAGGGGTTGGGCAGCACGCGCACGTCGAACACCATGTCGGCGTCCAGCGGCACGCCGTGCTTGAAGGCGAACGACTCGAACACCAGCGTCAGCCGGCTGGTGGTGGCACCCACCAGGTCGCGCACCCACTGGCGCAACTGGGCCGGCCGCAGCTCGCTGGTGTCCAGCACGGTGGAGCGCTCGCGCAGGTCGGCCAGCAGCTCGCGCTCCATCTCGATCGCGTCGAACAGCGCACGGTGCAGGTCGCTGGCGTCGCCCGGCTTGGAGAGCGGGTGCGGGCGGCGGGTCTCGGAGAAGCGCCGCACCAGCGTGGCCGTGGCCGCATTGAGAAAGACGCTGCGCACCCGCACGCCGTCGTCGCGCAGCTGGTCCAGCACCGGCAGCAGGTGGGGCAGCGAGCCGGCGGTGCGCACGTCCACCGCGATGGCCATGCGGCGCACGCCGTGCTCGGTCTCGACGCGTATCAGGTCGCGCAGCAGCTCGGGCGGCAGGTTGTCGACGCAGAAGTAGCCGGCGTCTTCCAGCGCATGCAGCGCGACCGACTTGCCCGAGCCCGAGATGCCGGTGACCAGCACGACCTCGCGGTGGCCGGCCGAGGGCTCGGTATCGGCAGCGGCTTGGCCACCGGCCTTGCCTTCGGGCAGCGCGCCCGCCGCTTCGGCCGAGGGCACCGGCGCCTGTGGGCTGCTGCTCATCGCCCGGCTCCCTTGGCGGTCTTGGCCTTGGGCTCGAGGGCGTGGTTGATCAGCTCCTCGGCGTGGGCCAGGCTGGTGCCGGACTGGCGGTCGCCGCCCAGCATGCGGCCGACCTCGGCGACCCGCGCCTCGCCGTTCACCGCGCTGATCTGGCTCTGGGTCTGCCCGCGCTGGGTGGCCTTGGCGACCACGAAGTGGTGGTCGGCGCAGGCGGCCACCTGCGGCAGGTGGGTGACCGCCAGCACCTGGGCGCTGCGGCCGAGCTGCTTCATCAGCCGGCCGACCGCGTCGGCCACCGTGCCGCCGACGCCGGAGTCGATCTCGTCGAAGATCAGTGTCGCCGGGCTGGCCGCGGCTTCGCCCGCCGGGCCGCGCGCCTGCGCGGTGGTGACGGCGATCGCCAGCGCCAGCCGCGAGAGCTCGCCGCCCGAGGCCACCTTGGCCAGCGGGCGCGGGGCGCTGCCGGCGTGGCCGGCGACCAGCAGCTCCACCGTCTCCAGCCCGAAGGCCTGCGGCGCCTCCTGCTTGACCAGCGCCACCTCGAAGCGGCCGCCGGCCATGCCGAGCTGCTGCATCGCCTCGGTCACGCGGGTGGCCAGCGGCTTGGCGGCGCGGCGGCGGGCCGTGCTGACGCGGCCGGCCTCTTCGCGCCACTGCGCCTCGGCGTCGGCGACGCGGCGCTCCAGGCCGGCGAGGTCGGCGGCTTCGTCCAACGCGCGCAGCGCCGCGCGCCACTCGGCCAGCAGCGCCGGCAGCTCCTCGGGCGGGCGGCGGTAGCGCCGTGCCAGGCCCATCCAGGCCGACATGCGGGTGTCCAGCTCGGCCAGCCGGGCCGGGTCCAGCTCGGCCCGGCCGAGGTAGGTGTTGAGCGTGTGGCTGGCGTCGTCGAGCTGGGCCTGGGCGCTGTGCAGCACCTCCAGCACCGGCGCGAGGGCGGGGTCGTAGTCGCTGACCTCCTCCAGCGCGGCGATCGCGCGGTTGAGCAGCCGGGTGGCGCTGGTGTCGTCCTCCGCCACCCACTGCGCGGCCTGGCCGGCGGCGTCCATCAGCGCCTGGCCGTGGGCGAGGCGCTGGTGCTCGCCGTTCAGCTCGGGCCATTCGTCGTCTTGCGGGTTGAGCTTGTCGAGCTCGCCGATCTGCCACTGCAGCCGCTCGCGCTCGGTCTCTAGTTCGCCCTGGCGGGTGCGGGCGCCGGCCAGCAGGTCGGCCACCTCGCGCCAGCGCGCCCAGGCGGCGCCCATCGCGCGGGTGTCGACGCCGGCCTGCTCGTCCAGCAGCGCGCGCACCGCCACCGGCCGGGTCAGGCCCTGCCAGGCGTGCTGGCCGTGGATGTCGACCAGGTGGTCGGCCACCTCGCGCAGCTGGCTGGCGGTGGCCGCGCTGCCGTTGATGAAGCCGCGGCTCTTGCCCTGGGCATCGACGATGCGGCGCAGCAGCAGGGTCTCGTCGCGCTCGAAGCCGGCCTCATCGAGCCAGCCGGCCAGCGAGGCGGGGGAGTCGAAGGCGGCGGTGATCTCGGCCCGCGCCGCGCCCTCGCGCACGCTGTGGCTCTCGGCGCGGGCACCGAGCGCGAGCTGCAGCGCGTCGATCAGGATGGACTTGCCGGCGCCGGTCTCGCCGGTCAGCACCGAAAAGCCGGCGTCGAACTCGACGTCCAGCGCGGTCACGATCACAAAGTCCTTGAGGGTCAGGCTCTTCAGCATCTCGGTTCAACGGCCATCAAGCGGGGGCGGGGTGTTCAGACGACGCCTTCGTACCAGCGCAGTTTGCGCCGCAGCGTGGCGTAGTAGCTCCAGCCGGGCGGGTGCAGGAAGCGCACCGTCTGCGCCGAGCGGCGCACGCGCACCTGGTCGCCGTGCAGCAGGCTGGCGAGGGTCTGCATGTCGAAATTGGCGCTCGCTTCGCGGCCGGCCACCAGCGTCAGCACCACCTCCTTGGAGTCCGGCAGCACGATGGGCCGGTTGGACAGGGTGTGCGAGGCGATGGGCACCAGCACCCAGCCGGCGATGGAGGGGTGCAGCAGCGGCCCGCCGGCCGAGAGCGCGTAGGCGGTGGAGCCGGTGGGCGAGGCGATGATCAGGCCGTCGGCCCGCATGTTGGCGACGAACTCGTCGCCCACATCTACCCGCAGCTCGACCATGCTGGCCGCCGCGCCGCGGCTGACCACCACGTCGTTCAGTGAGACGCCCTCGAAGATGCGCTCGCCGTCACGCCAGACGCCGCCTTCTATCATCGAACGGCGCTCTTCTTCGTAGTCGCCGTGCACCATGGAGGCCAGCGCGTCGCCCCAATCGGTGGCGCGGATGTCGGTGATGAAGCCCAGCCGGCCCTGGTTGATGCCCACCAGCGGCAGGTCGTGGCGGGCCAGCTCGCGGGCGATGCCCAGCATGGTGCCATCGCCGCCCACCACCACCGCGAGGTCGCACTGCTCGCCCATCTCGGCCGGCGTCAGCGCGCCGTAGTCGTGCCAGTCGTTGTTGAGCGCCGTCTCGCGCTCCAGCGACACCTCCAGCCCCTGCCGCACCAGGAACTCGGCGATGCTCTCCAGCGTCGGTCGGATGCCCTGGGCATGGTGTTTGCCGACGAGCGCGGCATGGCGGAAACGTGTCGGCATGGTGCGAAGAATTACACCACAGCGTGTTATCCCCTCGGCCCCGATTCCGGGCACCGCGCCGGCCGCGTCGCCCGCAGGGCCCGGGCATGTCCGTACAATGAAATTCATGCTCGACGAGCGCGCCAAATCCCTGATGAAGACCCTGGTCGAACGCTACATCGCGGACGGCCAGCCGGTGGGCTCGCGCACGCTCTCCCGCGCCTCGGGCCTGGAGCTCTCGCCGGCCACCATCCGCAACGTGATGGCCGACCTCGAAGAGCTGGGCCTGATCGTCAGCCCCCACACCTCGGCCGGCCGCATCCCCACCGCGCGCGGCTACCGCCTCTTCGTGGACACCATGCTGACCGCGCGGCCCATAGGCGCCGAGCACATGCCGGCCGACATGGCCGCCGCCAGCGGCCACCTGCACCCCGACCAGCCGCAGCGCGTGATCGCGCAGGCGGCGCAGCTGCTGTCCAACCTCTCCAGCTTCGTCGGCGTGGTCACCGCGCCCAAGAAGGCCAGCGTCTTCCGCCACATCGAGTTCCTGCGGCTGGGCGACAAGCGGGTGCTGGTGATCCTGGTGGCGCCCGACGGCGACGTGCAGAACCGCGTCATCTTCACCGCCCACGACTACACCCAGGGCGAGCTGGTGGAGGCCACCAACTACGTCAACGCCCACTACGCCGGCCTGACGATCGAAGACGTGCGCGAGCGGCTGAAGAGCGAGATCGACGCGCTGCGCGGCGACATCGCCACGCTGATGCACGCGGCGGTGCAGGCCGGCTCCGACGCGATCGCCGAAAACGAAGACCAGGTGGTCATCAGCGGCGAGCGCAACCTGATCGGCCCGCAGGCCTTCGGCAACGACATGGGCAGCCTGCGCAAGATGTTCGACCTCTTCGAGCAGAAGACCCAGCTGATGCGCCTGCTCGACACCTCCAGCCGCGCCGAGGGCGTGCGCATCTTCATCGGCGGCGAGAGCCTGATCGTGCCGTTTGAGGAGCTCTCGGTGGTCTCGGCGCCCTACGAGGTGGATGGCCGCGTGGTCGGCACGCTGGGCGTCATCGGCCCGACCCGCATGGCCTACGACCGCATGATCCAGATCGTCGACATCACCTCGCGGCTGGTGGGCAACGCGCTGTCGCAGAAGTAGCCAAGAAAAAGGGCAAAAAGGGCCGCCCCGCGAGCGGCCCTTTGGGCTGACGCCGAGGTTACAGCGCGCCGTTCTGCCACGGCCCGGTCACCGCGAAGGTGATGCCCGGGGTCTGGATGTTGAAGAACAGCCATTCTTCGTGGAAGGTGGCGCCGGCCAGCTCCGAGCCGCGGTAGTCGCTGGCGAAGACCCGGCCCGACGGGCGGGTGTAGCTGCCGGTGCCGCTGGTGCTGAAGTCCAGGTTGTTGGCGCAGAACGGGAAGATGG
>DATHWJ010000059.1:0-6446 GCA_035460745.1 Ideonella sp.
GTGTTCACGGCCTGGTTCGGCGAATCCGCCCCCGCGGGCTGATCAGCCCGGCAGGAACAGGACCACCGACAAGCCGCCTCCCTCGCGGTTGTTGAGCGCGATCCGCCCGCCGTGGGCCTCCGCGATCTCGCGCGCCAGCGCCAGCCCCAGGCCGGTGCCGGCCCGCTTGGTCGAGTAGAAGGGCAGCAGCGCCTGCGCCAGCACCGTCTCGCTCATGCCGGGGCCGCGGTCGGCGACCTCGAAGCGCCACTCGTGCAAAGTGGCGCTGAAGGCCAGGCTGACGGCCTCGGCCGCGCCGCCCGCCTCGTGGGCGTTTTTCAGCAGGTTGATCAAGGCCTGCTCGATCTGCGCCGCGTCGAAGCAGCCGGGCTCGTCGGGCAGCCGGCCCTCGCGCACGAAGCTCGCCTGCAGGGCCAGCGCATCGAAGAAGGGGCTCCACTCGACGTCCGCGAGCCGCGGCGCCGGCAGCTTGGCGAAGCGCGCATAACCGTCGAGGAAGCCGTGCAGGTGTTTCACCCGCTCGGCGATGGTGGCGAACACGCCGGGCAGCCGCCCCAGGTCGCCGCGCCGCGCCAGCTCGGCGCCCGAGTGCGCCATCGACGAGATCGGCGCCAGCGAGTTGTTCAGCTCGTGGCTGATGACGCGGATCACGCGCTTCCAGGTGCTCACCTCCTGGCGCGAGAGTTCGCGCGTCATGCGGCGGAACAGGTGCAGCCGGTGCGGCCGGCCCTGCAGCCGGAAGCCGCGCACCCCGAGGTGGAAGGTTTCGTCCTGGCCCTCCAGCGTGACGCTGAACAGGGCATCCTCGCCCGCCTCGACCGCCTGCTGCAGCGCGGCGGGCGAGCGCTGCAGCAGCTCGCCGAAGCTGGCGCCGTGCAGGCTGCGGCCCTCGCCCAGCAGCTGGCGCGCCGCGATGTTGGCGTAGGCGACGCGGCCGGCGGTGTCGGTGAGCACCAGCGCGACGGGCGTGTTCTGCACCACCGTGTCCAGCAGCAGCTCGCGCTGGGCCAGGTGCTGGCGCTGCTCGCGCAGTGCATGGCCCAGCGCGTTGTGCTGGCTGATCAGATCGCCCAGCTCGTCGCTGCGGCCCGCGGCGATCGAGCTGCTGAAGTCGCCGTCGCGGTAGCTCAGCACCGCGCCTTCCAGCGCTCGCAGCAGCGAGCGCAGCGGCGCCATGGTCAGCGCGGCGGCCCACCAGAAGAGGGGCAGCAGCAATGCCAGCGAGAGCGCCGCGGCCTGCCAGCTCCGGGGTGAGGGCGCGGCCAGCGTCCAGCCCGCTTCCCGGCGCAGCCAGGCCAGCAGCGCCGGCAGCGGCCAGTCGGTGAGGCCCGTGTGCACCAGCGCGCCGAGCAGGCCGGCAGCGGCCAGCAGCAGCAGCAGGCGGTTTTGCAGCGTGTTCAGGCGCACGGCGGGCGCGTCAGGCGGGGAGGCCGTAGCGCTCCATGCGCCGGTACAGCGCCTGGCGCGACAGGCCCAGCGACTGGGCCGCGCGGCTGACCACGCCGTCGGCGCGGGCCAGCGCGGCCAGCACGGCGTCGCGGCTGGGCTCGTCGAGGTTGCGGGTGGCGGCGGCCGCGAACGCCGGCAAACCTAGGCCCTCCGGCGTGACGCGGCCGTCGCGCGCCAGCAGCGCGGCGCGCTCGATGGCGTTTTTCAGCTCGCGCACGTTGCCCGGCCAGGGGTAGGCCAGCAGCGCCTCGCGGGCCGGCTCGTCCAGCACGGCGCGGCCGGCGAGGAAGTGCTCGGCCAGCGGCAGCACGTCGTCGCTGCGCTCGGCCAGCGGCGGCAGGTGGACCTCGATCACGTTGAGCCGGTAGTAGAGGTCTTCGCGGAAGCTGCCGGCGCGCACCATGGCCTTCAGGTCGGCATTGGTCGCGCTGATGACACGCGCCGTGCTCTGGCGGGTGCGGCTGGAGCCCAGGCGCTCGAAGCGGCCGGTCTCCAGCACGCGCAGCAGCTTGACCTGGCCGGCCAGCGGCAGGTTGGCGATCTCGTCGAGAAACAGGCTGCCGCCGTCGGCCGCCTCGAAGCGGCCCTCGCGCGCCTTGTGCGCGCCGGTGTAGGCGCCGCTCTCGGCGCCGAAGAGCTCGGCCTCGATCAGGTCGGCCGGCAAGGCGCCGCAGTTGACCGCGACGAAGGGCCCGCGCCTGACCCCGGAGTTGCCATGCACGATGGCCGCGATGCGCTCCTTGCCGGCACCGTTGGGGCCGGTGACCAGCACCGGCACGTTGGCGCGCGCGACCTGGCAGGCCAGCTCCAGCGTGCGTGCCATCGCCTCGGACTGGAAGACGATGCCGCCGAGCTCGTAGCTGAGCTCCAGCGCCTCGTGGCGCTGGCGGCGCTCGTGGCGGGCCTGGCTCAGCGCGCGGGTCGATTCGGCCAGCTCCAGCAGGTTCTCCACCGTGGCCAGCAGCTTGGCGTCGTCCCAGGGCTTGGCGAGGTAGTCGGCCGCGCCGGCCTTGACCAGCTCGACCGCGCTCTCCAGCCGCGTCCAGGCGGTCAGCAAGATCACCGGCAGGTCGGGCTGGCGCGCGCGGATCGCGCGGAACAGCGCGACGCCCTCTTCGCCCGAGGTGGTGTCCGCGCTGAAGTTCATGTCCTGGATGACCACGTCGATCCGCTCGCGCTCCAGCAGCGCCAGGCCCTGCTGCGGGTCGCTCGCCACGAGGGGCTGGATCTCTCTCAGCGAGAGCAGCAGCGCCAGCGCCTCGCCCACGGCGGGGTTGTCGTCGATGATCAGGACGGTGCGCATGGCGGTGAGGTTACGTCAACCCGGTAGCGCGCCCACGCCGCCCATCCAAGCGACCGCCGCGGATCCGGCTCTGCCGGTCCGCCAGCGGTGCCCCTGGAGGGGCGCGATCTGTGATCGCGTAGGGGTGGTCATGTCACGCGCCGCGCATCACCACGACGGGCGGCAGCGCCGCCGCTCTCATGGCCGGCCCGAGCACGGCGATCTGGCCGAGAGCCCAGAGTACTAGCGCGCCCAGCGGCAGGTAGGGCGGCGGCAGGCGCGGCAGCTCGTAGTGGATCATCAGCAACTGGTTGATCGCATAGGCGCCCGCCATGCCGAGTGCGATGCCCATGCTGGTGAGCAGCAGGTTCTCGGTCTGGAAGTAGCGCAGGATCTGGCCCCGCGTGGCGCCCAGCGCGCGCCGGGTGCCTATCATGCGGGTGCGCTGCTGGACCCAGAAGCTGGCCAGGCCGACGATGCCCAGCGCCGTCACCACCAGCAGCGCCAGGCACATCGCCACCAGCAGCCAGGCCATCGCGCGGTCCTGCTGGAAAAACGCATCGCGGATCTCCTCGAAGCTCTCGTGCTTGAGCAGGATGCGCTGGCGATTGGCCTGCTCCAGCGCGGCCACCGCGGACTTCAGCACCGCGGCCCGCTGGCCGGGCTCCACGCGCAGCAGGTAGCTGCCGTTGTCGCTGTAGGCGGTGCGCAGCGGCAGTATCAGTGCATAGGGGTCGCCGCGTGTCGAGATGGGCGCCAGCTCCTCGACGATGCCTATCACCTGCGTCGGCCGGTTCCAGGGGTAGATGGACTTGCCCAGCGCGCCGCCCGCGGGGAACAGCCGCTCGGCCATCGCGCGGGTGATGATGGCCACCGGCACGGCAGGTTCGCCCGGCGCATCCAGCACCTCGCTGCCGCTGCGGTACTCGTCGGCCGTGAAGTCGCGCCCGGCCACCAGGCGCAGGCCGGTGGTGGCGAGGAAGCTCTCGCCGCCGGTGTACATCGAGGCGGTGAGCGTGGGCTCCTCCTGGTCGGGCTTGAGGCTGATGCCGCTCTGCCAGCCCGAGTTGCCGAACGGCACCTGGTTGGTGACGGTGGCGGCCTTGACGCCGGCGAGCTGGCGCAGCAGCGAGAGGTCTTCGCGGGTCTGCACGTCGGCGTTGTTCTGCTTGCCCAGGCTGGCGAGCTGTATGCGCAGCAGCTCGGTCTCGGCGACGCCGCTGGGCTGCTGCATGCGCTCGATGCGGCCGGCGATCAGGTGCACGGCGTTGCACAGGATCGCGCAGCTCAGCGCGACCTCCAGCACGATCAGCGCGGCGGCGGTCTTGTGGCGGCGCAGGGTCGAGAAGATGGGGGCGATGTCCATGGCGGGCCTCGGTTCCGGGAAGATCGTTTATTGCGACTTGAGCTGCAGCGCGGGCGTGACCTGGCAGGCGCGCCAGGCCGGCAGCAGCCCGGCGATCACGCTGGCGGCCAGCGCGAGCACGAAGGTGAGCAGCAGCATCGCGCCGTCCAGGCGCGCGAGCTGGGCATAGGCCGCCGGGTTCTGCCGCACCAGCCAGAGCCCGCCCATCGCCAGCACCAGCCCGAGCAGGCCGCCGGCCAGGCCGATCATGCCGGCCTCGACGAGGAACTGCGTGAAGATCGCCAGCCGCGAAGCGCCCAGCGCCCGCCGCACGCCGATCTCGGCCGAGCGGCGCAGGCACTTGGCCAGCAGCAGCCCGACGGTGTTCACCAGGCAGACCAGCAGGAAGCCGAAGGCCAGCCAGAGCTGCAGCCGCACGTCGCTGGGCACCACCTTCTTGAAGTCCAGCCACGCCATCAGCGGCCGCAGGCGTTCGTTGGGCGGGCGCTGGAAGCGGCCCGCCGCCTTCTGCTGCTCGGCATAGCGCACCAGGTCCTCGCGGTAGGCCGCAGCCTTGGCGGGCGTGTCCAGCTCGGCCCAGTATTGGATCCAGGCGCAGCTGCGGTTCAGCGCAGTGGCGTCAGCCTCGCCCTGGCCCCAGCAGCGCATCGAGCCGTCGTGGCCCAGCTTCAGGTCGCGCGCAGTCGAGAACGGCAGGTAGACCTGCTCGGCCTGCGTGTAGCGGCCGGTGTTGAGGTCGTAGAAGTGCGGCACCGGCCGCCAGGCCTTCAGCACGCCGACGATGCGGAACTCGGCGTCGTCCAGCCGCAGGGGCTTGCCGGTGCTGTCGGCCCCGCCAAAGAGCTTCTGGTTGAGCTCCTGCGAGATCACCACCACGCGGGCGCGGCTGTCGTCGTCCGCCGCGCCCCAGGCCCGGCCATGGGCGAAGGGCGTGTCGAACATCGGAAAGAAGTCGGCCGAGGTGTAGCGCGCCGCGGCGTAGAAGGGCTCCAGCGCGGCCTGGCCCGACGCGGCGGGCTGCAGCGCGACGCTGCCGCCGCTCATCATGGCCTGGCGGTCGGCGCGCTTTTCGCGCAGCAAGGTCTCGGCGTCGAAGCGGGTCATCTGGTCGTAGGGCTCCGCGCCGGGCACGAAGCCGCTCAGGTCCGCCGCATCGAGCTGCACGTAGTAGAGCTTGTCGCTGCGCCCGGGCATCGGGTCGCCGGAGAGCGCGTGGAACACCGTCAGCGTGGTCATGCTGGCGCCTATGCCCAGCGCCATCGCCAGCACCATCAGCACGGTGAGCGCCTTGCTGCGCTGCAGGCTGCGCAGCGCGAGATCGATGTAATAGGCAAACATCTGGGTGGTCCTCGGGGTGGGTCGGTGAGGGTTACTGCAGCAGCGCGTTGACGGCCGCGAGGTCGTCTTCGCCGAGTGCGCCGGCGGCCTGCTTGAGCGCCAGGCGGCTCAGCACGAACTGGATGCGGGATTGCGAATGGGCGCCTTGCGCGGCCGTCAGGGTCTGGATCGCGAGCAGCAGGTCGGTCATGCTGCGGGTGCCGAGCTCCTGGCCGCTGCGGGTGGCGGCGAGCGCCTTGCCCGCCGCCTCGACAGCCTCGCTGGCGGCGCGCATCTGCTCGATGCCGGCCAGCACGTTGCGGTACTGCGCGAGCGTCTCGCGGGCCAGCTGGCGGCGCCGGCTCTCCAGCCCGTCGCGCGTGGCGTCGCGCTGCCAGACGGCTTGCCGCACCAGCGATTGCGTGGCGCCGCCGGCGAACAGCGGCACGCGCAGCGTCAAGCCGACGGTGGCGGTGGTGGGCGTGCGGCCGTCCTGCACGGTGCCGGCGGCGCCCGGCCAGGTGGCTTGGCGGCCGACGTCCAGGCCGGCGGTGAGCGTCGGCAGGTGCTGGCCCTGGGCCGCCGCGATGGCGTGTTCGGCGGCGTCCAGCCCCAGGCGCTGGGCGCCCAGCAGCGGGTTGTGCTGCAGCGAGGCCTCGACCCAGGCCTGCGGGTCGGCCGGCGACGGAGGGTCCATGGGCAGCACGCTGCGCAGCGGCTGCAGCGTGGCCACCGGCTGGCCGGTGATCTCGGCCAGCGCTTCGCGCGCGTCGGCCAGCGCGCTGCGGGCGGCGATGGTGTTGCCGCGCGCGGCGGCGTGGTAGGCCCGCGCCTGGTCGAGGTCGACCAGGGCGGCCAGCCCGGTGCGGTAGCGCTGGTCGGACTGCTGGACCTGCTGGCGGTAGGCGTCTTCGTTGGCCTGGGCGTAGGCCAGTGCATCCTCGGCACCGAGCACGCCGAAATAGGCGGTGGCCACCCGCAGGCACAGCGCCTGCAGCGCGGCCTGGTAGTTGGCGTCCCCGGCACCGGCCT
>DATHWJ010000060.1:0-5764 GCA_035460745.1 Ideonella sp.
GGTCGCTGACGGACGGCGCCAAGCCTCCGGCCGAAACCACCGCCGCGGCAGCCGGCTCCGCCGCCGGTCGCCTCCTGGGCCTCACCAGGTAGCTGTACAGCACCGGCACCACGACCAGCGTCAGCAGGGTCGAGGTGATGACCCCGCCGATGATCGCGCGCCCCATCGGCGCCTGGATCTCGCCGCCTTCGTTCAGCGCCAGCGCCAGCGGCAGCATGCCGAAGACCATCGCCGCGGTGGTCATGATGATGGGCCGCATGCGTATCAGGCCGGCCTGCAGCACCGCGTCGGCCACCGAGGCGCCCGCCGCCCGGGCGTGGTTGGCGAAGTCGACCAGCAGGATGGCGTTCTTGGTCACCAGCCCCATCAGCATGATCAGGCCGATCATCGAGAACAGGTTGATGGTGGAGCCGAAGACCAGCAGCGCCAGCATCACCCCGATCAGCGACAGCGGCAGCGAGGCCATGATCGCGATGGGCTGCAGGAAGCTGCCGAACTGGCTGGCCAGCACGATGTAGATGAAGATCACCGCCAGGCCCAGGGCCGCGAAGATGGCGCCGAAGATCTCGTCCTGCTCCTTGCTCTGGCCGCCGACATCGAAGCTGTAGCCCGGCGGCAGCACGGTGGATTTGACGAGCTTCTGCACGTCGGAGCCCACGTCGCCCGTGGCCCGGCCCGAGCCGCTGTCGACGCCGGCGTAGATGCCCTGGCGGCGCTGCAGGTTCTGGCGCTTGATCACCTCGGGGTTCATCACCGGCTCGACGGTGGCCACGCGCTCCAGCGCGATCGGCGTGCCGTCCTTGGCGTAGGCCACCGGCAGCAGGCGCAGCTGGCCGATGTTCTCGCGGGCGCCCTGGTTGAGCCGCAGTTGCACCTCCACCTGCTCGCCGTCCGGCGTGGTCCAGTAGGTGGCGACGTCGCCGTTCACGTAGGCCCGCAGCGCCGAGGCCAGTTGGGCCGACGACAGGCCGAGCTCGCGCACCGCGTCGGGCCGCAGCCGCACGGCATAGGCCGGCACGCCGGGCTTGACCGAGGTCTCGAGGTCGGTGATGCCCTTGATCTTGGCGATCTTGGCGCTCAGGTCGGTCGTGATCTGGTCCAGCACGGTCGGGTCCGGGCCCAGCACAGCCACGTAGATCGGCCGGTTGAAGCCCAGCGCGATGTCGATGCCGGGCACCGTGCGCAGCGCCTCGCGGATCGCGTCCTCGACCTGCACCTGGCTGCGCTTGCGGGCATGGCGCGGCGTCAGGCCCAGGCCGATGGAGGCGGCGTTGCGGCCAACCTCGCCGCCGATGTTGGTGCTCATGCTCTCCACCTCGGGGAAGGTGGCGATGATGGCTTCGACCTGGCGCAGCTTCTCGTCCGAGCGGGCCAGGCTGGTGCCGACCGGCATCTTGACGGCGATCTGGGTGTAGCCCTGGTCGG
Source organism: Ideonella sp. (assembly GCA_035460745.1). GTDB lineage: Bacteria > Pseudomonadota > Gammaproteobacteria > Burkholderiales > Burkholderiaceae_C > Ideonella. Next base: position 1,426 of record DATHWJ010000060.1, read on the forward strand.
TCTGCGGCATCGCCTCGGCCCCGATGAAGGGCACCAGCGCGATGGCGCCGATGAAGCTCAGGATGGCCACGCCGATCACGACGCCGCGCGGCGTCAGCGTGGCCAGGCGCAGGCGCCGCGGCTGCTGCTTGTCGCGCTTGCCCTCGGCGTCGAACGGGCGGCCGTAGACGGGGATGGGCGGCACGAAGAAGCGGTAGCGCCGGCCGCTGAAAGCCCAGCGTATCAACTTCTCGTAGACGCCGTGCAGCACGTCCATGCCGAAGTCGACCGCGCGTATCAGGTGGCGCACCACCGGCAGCTTGCGGATGGGATCGTCCTCCGGGTCTTTCCAGATCGACGACAGCATCGGGTCCAGCGTGAAGCTGACGAACAGGCTGACCATCACCGCGACCGTCACCGTGATGCCGAACGGGAAGAAGAACTTGCCGACGATGCCCTCCATGAAGGCCACCGGCACGAAGACCGCGCAGATCGCGAAGGTGGTCGCCATCACGGCCGTGCCGATCTCGTCGGTGCCCACGAGCGACGCGGTGTGGTGGTCCTTGCCCATCGCGACGTGGCGCACGATGTTCTCCCGCACCACGATGGCATCGTCGATCAGCAGGCCTATGCACAGGCTGAGCGCCATCATGGTCATGAAGTTCAGCGTGAAGCCGAACATGTAGACCGCGATGAAGCTGGCGATCACCGAGATCGGCAGGGTCAGCCCGGTGATCACGGTCGAGCGCCAGCTGTGCAGGAACAGGAAGACGATGGCCACCGTCAGCAGCGCGCCCTCGACCAGCGTGCGCTTGACGCCGTCGAGCGAGTTTTTCACCCAGTCGCTGCTGGCGTAGATGACGCGCAGCTCGACGCCGGGCGGCAGGGTCTTCTTCAGCTCCTCGACGCCCGCCTTGATGGCCTCGCCGGTGGTGACGATGTTGGCGTCCTGCTGCTTGAAGACCTGGAAGCTGACCGCCACCTTGCCGTTGATGCGCGAGAGCGACTCCGGCTCCTGCTCGCGCTCGACCAGCTGGCCCAGGTCGCCCAGCGTCACCGCGGCGCCGCCCGAGTGGGAGATCACCGTGTTGGTGAACTCCTTGGGGTCGCGCACCCGGCCCTCGACGCGCACGATGGCGTCGCTGCTGGCGTTGGTCAGCAGGCCGACCGGCTGGTCGGCATTGGCGCGCTTGAGCGCGGCGGCCACGTCGGCCGGCGTCAGGCCGAAAGCCCGCAGGCGCTGCGGGTCGAGGTCGATGCGCACCTGGCGTATCACCAGGCCGTTGGCCAGCACCCGGGCGACGCCGTCCGAGCGCTCCAGGCGCTTGAGCACGGTCTGGTCGGCGATCAGCGAGAGCTCGCGCGGGCTGCGGTCGTTGGCCAGCAGCGCCAGCACCACGGTGGGCTGCTGGTTGTCGCCGTCGAAGCGGCCGACGAAGGGCGGCTTGGCCTCGTCCGGCAGCCCTGCCTGCACGGTGGCCACCTTGTCGCGCACGTCCTGCGTGGCGCGGCTCATGTCAGCCGCCAGGTTGAACTCCACCACCGTCTCGCTGCGCCCCTCGAAGCTGTTCGAGCGGATCATCTTGACGCCGGCGATGCTGTTCAGCGCCGACTCCAGCGGCTTGGTGATCTCGGTCTCGACGGCGGCCGGCGAGGCGCCCGGGTAGGCGATGGAGACGAAGACGATGGGCGGGCTGATGTCGGGCAGCTGCTCGACGCCCAGCCGGTTGTAGGCGAACAGGCCCAGCACACACAGGGCCACCATCACCATGGTGGCGAAGACGGGGTTCTTGATCGCGACGCGGGTCATCCACATGGCAGTGCCTTCAGCTCGTGGGCGGTGGACGGATTCAGTTGGAGGCCGGCGCGGAGGCGGCCATCGTGGCCTGCGCGACCGCGGTCACGACTTTGGCGGGCGCGCCTTCGCGCAGGTTGTCGAAGCGGGCGGCGAGCACCTGGGTGTCGGGCTTCACACCGTCGAGTATCTCGATCAGGCCGCGCGAGGTGTCGCGCCGGCCCGTGGTGACGCTGCGGCGCAGCAGCTTGTCCTGCTCCAGCGTCCAGACGTACTCCTGGCCGGAGGCCGCGGCGATGGCGCCGGCCGGCACCGTCAGGCGCGGCGTCTCGTGCCGCAGGCTGACGCGGGCCAGCGCGAACTGGCCGGCACGGAAGACTTCTTTCGGGTTGGCGATGTTCACCGTGACGCCGATCGAGCGGGTGCCGGCCTCGGCCGCCGGCGCGATGCGCGCCAGCGTGCCCTGCACCGGCGTCTCCACGCCTTCGACCTTGACCTGCACCGCCATGCCGGGCGAGAGCTGCGAGACCTCGTGGGTGCCGACGCTGCCCATCATCTCCAGGTTGCGCAGATCGACGATGCTGAGCAACTGCTGCTCGGCCGAGACCTTCTCGCCGGGCACGACGAAGCGCTTGGCGACGATGCCGGAGATGGGCGCGACCAGCGCCGCCTCGCGCAGCGAGATGCGCACGGTGTCGACCTGGGCCTGGGCGGCGTTCAGCTGGGCGCGGGCGCTGTCCAGCGTGGCCTTGGAGGAATCGAGCGCGGTGGGCGAGATGAACTGCGCCTCGGCCAGGCGCTGGTTGTTGGCGTGCACCTTTTCGGCCTGCACCAGCATCGCGCGGGCGGCTTCGAGCATGGCGCCGCGCTCGCTGACGCGGGCGTTCAGGTCGGCCAGGTCCAGCGTGCCGAGCCGGGCGCCGGCGCTCACCCGGCTGCCCTCGGCCACATCCAGCGTCAGCAGCGTGCCGGAGGATTTGGCCCGCACGATCGCGGTCTGCGGCGCCACCAGCGAGCCAGAGAACTCGAGCGCGGTGGCCATCGGCGTGAGCTGGGGTCGCACGACTTCGCGGCTGGTGAACTCCAGCGCCTTGTCGGCCTTCTTGCCGTCAGCCGAAACAGCCGCCTTGGCGCTGCCCTGCGTCAGCACCCAGCCAGCCCCCCCGCCCGCGGCCAGAAGCACCACCAAACCGCCGATCAGCCAGACCTTGCGCATATCGCTCACCCATTCACGTTGTTGCCGCCCTCGTGGAGCGGACCGCAGTGTAGGTTCCCGAACACACCAGCACGGTGCCAGCGCGACGAAGCGCAGTCAAGCGGTGACGAAGTGCAGTTGGCGGCGACAGGCCGGTGCCGCGGAGGCGGGCGTCTGGCCCTCCCTCCATATAGGCGGAGAGCCCCGGCGGCGGAGAAACTCAGCCGATATCCGGCGTCTCCACCCGCACATCCCCGCACTGCGCCCGGTGCAGCAGCGCGTGGTCCATCAGCACCAGCGCCAGCATGGCCTCGGCGATGGGTGTCGCGCGGATGCCGACGCAGGGGTCGTGGCGGCCGAAGGTCTCGACCGTGGCGGGGTGGCCGGCCAGGTCGATGGACTGGCGCGGCGTGCGTATCGAGCTGGTGGGCTTGACGGCGATGTTGACCGTCACGTCCTGGCCGGTCGAGATGCCGCCCAGCACGCCGCCGGCGTTGTTGGAGCGGAAGCCGCCGGGGCTGAGCTCGTCGCCGTGCTCGGTGCCCTTCTGGCCCACGCAGGCGAAGCCGGCGCCGATCTCGACACCCTTGACGGCGTTGATGCCCATCATCGCGTGGGCGATGTCGGCGTCCAGCTTGTCGAACAGCGGGGAGCCCAGGCCGACCGGCACGTTCTGTGCCTGGACATGCAGCCGCGCGCCGACCGAATCGCCGGCCTTGCGCAGCGCGTCCATGTAGGCCTCCAGCTCGGCCAGGCGGCTGCTGCCGGCGGCAAAGAAGGGGTTGAAATGGACCTGCGACCAGTCTTCGATAGGGATCTCGATCTCGCCGATCGCCGTCATGCAGCCGCGCAGCACGGTGCCGTACTGCTGCTGCAGCCATTTGCGCGCCACGGCGCCGGCGCCCACCGTCGGCGCAGTCAGCCGGGCCGAGCTGCGGCCGCCACCGCGCGGGTCGCGGATGCCGTACTTGTGCCAGTAGGTGTAGTCGGCGTGGCCGGGGCGGAAGGTCTGGGCGATGTTGCCGTAGTCCTTGCTGCGCTGGTCGGTGTTGCGTATCAGCAGGCAGATCGGCGTGCCGGTGGTGCGGCCCTCGTAGGTGCCTGAGAGGATCTCGACGGTGTCGGCCTCGTTGCGCTGCGTCACGTGGCGCGAGGTGCCGGGGCGGCGGCGGTCCAGGTCGGGCTGGATGTCGGCCTCGGACAAGGGCATGCCGGGCGGGCAGCCGTCGATCACGCAGCCTATGGCAGGGCCGTGGCTCTCGCCGAAGTTGGTGACGCGAAAGAGAGTGCCAAGGGTGCTGCCGGACATGTGCGGGGGCCGGGGCCGGCTGCCGGGCGGCAGGCCTCGCGGTCGCTGAGTGTGTGGATGG
>DATHWJ010000061.1:0-3404 GCA_035460745.1 Ideonella sp.
GTGGCCTCGGGCAATTCGATCTGAATCGTCGTCATCGTCAGGCCTCCTGCGCGTTCACGCGCTGCTTCAGTTGCGTCAGTCGCTCACCAAAGTTCTTGATCACAGCCGTCTTCCGCTTGGATATGGGAAGCCATCCTCCAATGGATGGCACCCGTACCAGGACCCATCCGGCAATCGGTTTGATTAAATATACCCTCACCCCGTGATCACGATGCGAAATCCTCTTGCAACTTGTTGAGGTGATTGAGTTTTTGGCAAGGGAAGACCTTTCAGCCGGAGTTCAAACGACTGCGCGTCGAGGTCACGGATCCAGGCTCCGGATCAACCGCCCCTCACCGCCGCCCCCGCTGCCGCCGATAGCGGTTCATCAGCGGCGTCGCCGAGACGCCGTGCATCAGGATGGACATCGCGATGCAGATCAGGGTGGCCGAGACGATGTCTTGCGCCACCTCGCCGCGCAGCCCGTGCTGCAGCGCGTAGACCAGGTAGAAGAGCGAGCCCACGCCGCGGATGCCGAACCAGGCGATCAGCAGCCGCTGCCGGCCCGGCAGGTGCTTGGGCCAGACGCCCAGCCAGGCCGCCAGCGGCCGTATGCCCAGCATGAACAGCGCCGCGAAGGCGAGCGCCTGCGGAGTGACGTGCACGGTGGTCAGCGCCGCGCCCATCACCAGCACCATCAAGACCTCGACCAGCCGCTCGCAGCGTTCGCCGAAGGCCATCATGCGGTGCGGCAGGTCGGCGGCCTCGCTCGGCGGCTCGGCGTCCGCCGGCTCGGCCGCCCTCGCTTGCCGCCCCGCGCTGAAGAGGCTCACGCCGGCGAAGAAGACCGCGAGGAAGGCCGACGCGTGCAGGCTGGTGGCGACGCCGTAGGTGACGGCGATGCAGCCGATGTAGAGCAGCTCGTCCCAGCTCAGGGGCCGGTCTTCGCTGTGGCGGTGGCGCACGGCCCAGCCTATGGCCCGCCCGCTGGCCAGGCCGATGGCGACGCCGCCGCCAATCGGCCACAGCAGGTCCCACAGCAGCCAGTCGCGGCCCAGCACGCCCATGCCGTGCAGGCCCAGCGCGGCCAGGGCCAACATCACCAGCGGGAAGGCGGTGCCGTCGTTCAGCGCGCCCTCGGCGGTCAGCGTGAGTCGCACCGCGTCGCGGTCGGTGTCGGACTGGATCTGCACGTCGGAGGCCAGCACCGGGTCGGTCGGCGCGAGGATGGCGGCCAGCAGCAGCGCCGCCGCCCACTCCAGGCCCAGCAGCCATTGAGCCGCCAGCGTGGCCAGCACCACCGTGGCCAGCATGCCGGTGCTGGCCAGCAGGGTGGCCACCCGCCAGGCACGCTGCCGCGAGGGCTTGCCCAGCTTGAGGCCGATGGAAAACAGCGAGATCAGCACCGTCCACTCGGCCAGCACCAGCAGCACCGGCCCCTGGGCCGCCAGGTCGATCGCGATCCAACCCGGCGCCAGCGCCGCCGCCGCCCAGCCCACCACCAGGTAGACCAGGGCCGACGAGAGCGGCAGCCGCCGCACCGGCGACTCCAGCAGCGCCACGCCCACCAGCACCGCGCCCACCAGCAGCATGGCCGCGATCAGCATGGGGCTGCCCGTCAGCCTGCCGGCGCCGGCAGCTCGCGTGCCGCCGGCACGCCCGCGCCCAGCGACGAGAGCGGCGCCGCGACCAGGGCCTGCACCCGCTCGGCCGAGCCCTTGCCCAGCTTGCCGGCCACCGCCACCGCGGCGGGCGCGGCCAGCATCTGCGCAAAAGCGCCCCGCACCTGGTCGGCCGAGACCGCATCGACCCGCGCCATCAGCTCCTCCGGCGCACGCACACGGCCGTGGATGAAGAGATCGAGCGCCGCGGCCTCCAGCCGCCGCGAGGGCCGCTCCTGCGCGCGCAAGCTGCGCACGGCGATCTGGTTGCGCGCCCGCTCCAGGCCCACGGGGTCGATGCGCTCGGTGTGCTCGGCCAGCAGCCGCATCGCCTCGACGAAAAACTCGTCCAGGTGCTCGGGCGTGGTCGAGGCCTCGATGACGAACTGGCCGCTGAGCTCCATCACGTCGGCCGAGCAGGCGGCGTAATAGACCAGGCCGCGCCGCTCGCGGATCTGGTCGAGCAGCGGCGAGCTCATGCCCTCGCCGAACAGCGCGGCGGCGACCATCGCCGGCACGTAGTCCTGCCGGGCCGTCGGGATGGGGTAGCCCAGCACCACGTGCGACTGGCCCGAGCCCGCCATGCGGCGCGTCTTCCAGCCGCCCGCGTAGGCCGGCGCCTCGACCAGGTTGGCCGTGCCCGCCGGCATCGCGCCGAAGAGGGCTTGCGCGGCCCGCACGATGCGCTCGGGGTCGATGTTGCCGGCCACGCCTACCACCAGGTTGGCCGCCGTGTACTGGCGCTGCACGTAGCCCAGCAGCTCGTCGCGGCTGAAGCGCTCGATGTTGCGCCGCGTGCCTATCACCGGCTGGGCGATCGCATGCTCGCCGTAGCAGCTCTTGTCGAAGAGCTTGAAGGCGGTGGCCAGCGCGTCGTCCTCGTCCTCCAGGTACTCCTGCAGGATGACCTCGCGCTCGCGCTCCAGCTCGGCCTCGGGGTAGCTGCCCTGCAGCACGATGTCGGCCAGCATCTGCAGGAAGCGCTCGGCATGCTCGGCGCGGCCGGCCATGTGGTAGGCCGTGTGATCCTTGTCGGTGTGGGCGTTGACCTCGGCGCCCAGGCGCTCGGCGTCGAGGTTGATGCGCTGGCAGTCGCGCTCCAGCGTGCCCTTGAAGGCCATGTGCTCAGCGAAGTGGCTGATGCCGTTCAGCCGCCGGCTCTCGTGCTGGCTGCCGCTGCGCACGAAGATGCTGACGCTGGCGGTGGCCAGGTGAGGCAGGCGAAGGGTGACGACGCGCGCGCCGTTGGGCAGCGGGGTGACGGTGGTGTCGCCCGCTTCGGGCGGGCTGCGGGGATCTTGCATCGGCCGAGCATAGCGCTCAGCCGCCTTTCAGCGCCGGGCCGCCGCATCAGTGCGGGGCTCTCGCGGGCCGATGCGGCAGCGGGCGGCCGGTCGCGGTACGCTTGCCGGCTCGTAGTGCCGGCCCTTCCGCGATGAACCCCAGCCTCTTCGAAACCCGCCACGGCAGTGACACGGCCTTGCCGCTGCACCGCCACGGCCAGCCCTATGCGGCGCTGGTGCTGGCCGGCGAGTACCTCGAGTTCGGCCCCGACGGGCCAGTGCGCTGCGGGCCCGGCAGCCTGGTGATGCACCCGCCCTTCCACGCGCATGGCAACCACTTCGGGCGGCGCGGCGCGAGGGTGTTGAACCTCGCGCTGCCCCTGGTGAGCGCCGCCCCCGCGTTCTCGGCCAGGCAGGTGCCCGACCTGGCCGTTGCGCGCGAGGCCCTGGGCTGCGGGCCCGCTGCGCCGGACGCGCTGGC
>DATHWJ010000062.1:0-17704 GCA_035460745.1 Ideonella sp.
GTCACCGCCGGCACCAGCAAGCTGGGCGCAGGCGCCGGCGTGAACTTCCAGATCGGCGCCAGCAGCAGCGAGAAGATGCTCGTCAACATCTCGGACAAGCTCGCCACGCTGACCAGCGACGCCGGCTCGCTGGGCGCCATCAGCGCTACCTACGACACCACCGCCACCGCCACCAGCGTGGGCACCGAGCTGACCGCTGCCGGCTCGGCCAACACCATGATCGCCAACATCGACACCGCGCTGAAGGACGTCGGTACCGTGCGCTCGGCCCTGGGTGCTGCCTCCAACCGCCTGGACCATGTCTACAACAACCTGGCCAACATGAGCAACAACACCGCTGCCGCCAAGAGCCGCATCACCGATGTCGACTTCGCCAGCGAAACCGCCAACATGACCTCCAAGCAGCTCCTGCTCCAGGCCGGCACCTCCATGCTCAAGCAAAGCTCCAGCATGAGCCAGCTCGCCCTCTCGCTGCTCAACTAAGCAGCCCCGCGCCGCCTCGAGCGGCGCGCCCGCCGGGCCCCGCAGCACGCGCCGGCCCGGCCCCCTGGCGGGATGACACACGATGGCCCTGCCCCGCATCGACGCCGTGCTGCGCAGCAGCCCGGTGCAGCCGACCCACCCGCGCGAGAGCACCCCGCTGCTCCCGCCGGAACCCGGCTCGACACTGCAGCTCTCGCTGCAACAAGCCGCCGGCAAGGACCTGCTCGCGGTGGGCACCGACGGCCTGGCGCTGCGCCTGCCGGGGCTGGCCCACCTGGCCGACGAACTGGCGGTCGGCGACACGCTGATGATGCGGGTCGTCAGCGTCGCCCCCCAACTGGAGCTGGCCCTGATCGAGGCGCTGGGGCGGACCCGCGCCGGCCTCGGCGGCGGCCTGCCCGCATCGAAGTGGGCCGAACCGCCGGCGATGCAGTTCGACCAGCTCGCGATGCGCCGCATGGCCGGCTCGGTGGGTTCGGGCCCGGACGCCAACCCGCCTGCGATACCGCTGGCCGCCACTTGGCGTGCACAAGTGCTGTCCCTGCTGCTCGGCCCCGGCGCTGCGGCGCATGAAGCCCCCGGCCCGCGACGCCTGCTGCCGGCACCCACCCGCAACAACCACACCGGCAGCGCCGTCGTCGCGCGCGATCCCCAGTCGCCCGGTCCATCGCTGCCCGCCTTGCCGCTGCTGCCGCCGCCCGGCACCGAGCGCTGGCTCTTCCACACCCACACGGGCCTCGGCCTGCCGGTGCAGCTGCGCCTGGTCGAGGCCGAGGAAGACGAGCCCGAAGCCGGCGCGGCGCCGCAGGCGGACCTCAGCGCCGGCGCGATGGCGCTGCGCCTGACCCTCACGCTGCCCCGGCTCGGCCGCATCACGCTGCGCCTGCGCAGCCTGCACGGCGGTGTCGCGCTGATCCTGGTGCTGGCGCGCGACAGCGCGGTCGCGGCCGTGCGCGAGACCCTGCCGGGCCTGGCACTGGCACTGGTGCGCGCGCAGATCCGGCTGCGCAGCTGCAGGCTGCTGCGCGAGCCGGCGCTCTCCGGAGACCGGGTGCCGCCGGCCGACCTGAACCCGGCCCACCCGCGCGTCGCGGCCTCGCTGCCGCCGGCGCTGTTCCGCGCAGCGGCCGAGACCGTGCTGGCACTGGTCGCGGCCGACGAAGCCGCCGGCCCGTAGCGCCCGGGCCGCGAACCCGATCTCAGCCCAGCGAGCCGACGATGCTGACTTCGCGCTGCTCGGGGATCTCGTTGTACGACAGCACATGCAGCCCCGGCGCGAACAGCCGCGCATAGCGCGCCAGCAGCGGCCGTATCTGCGGCATCACCAGCAGCAGCGGCGCGGTGGCGAGCTGCTTCATCTGCTCGCGCGCCAGCGGCATGTGGGACTGCAATTGCGACAGCAGCTGCGGGTCCACCGGGTAGTTGTCCAGTGCGATCTTGTTGCCGCCCTGGCGGGCCTGGTTCAGCGAGCCGAGCAGCATGTTCTCCAGCTCGCCGCTGAGGTTGAAGGCTTTCATGCTGGGCGCCGGCCCGATCAGGCCGCTGACGATCTGGCGCCGCAGCGTGCAGCGCACCTCGGCCGCCAGCAGGATGTTGTCCTTGGTGGTCTCGGCGCTCTCCAGCAGCGTGGTGGCGATGGGCACGATGTCCTTCAGCGAGACGTTCTCGGCCAGCAGGGTGCGGAAGACCTTGAGCAGCTGGCTGTGGGTGAGCGCCTTCTCCAGCGCGGCCGCGAGCTTGGGCGCCTGGGCGGCGAGGCGCTCGATCAGCGCCGGCACGTCTTCATGGCGCAGCAGCTCGGGCAGGTGGTCGCGCACCACCTTGGCCAGGTGGGTGGCGATCACGCTCGGGCCATCGACCACCTGGTAGCCCAGGCCCAGCGCGTCGGCCTTCTGATCCGGCGCGATCCAGGTCACCGGCAGGCCGTAGGCCGGCTCGATGCCGGGGATGCCGTCGAGGTCGCCGTAGACCTGCGGCGACGGGATCGCCATCAGCTTGTCGGCAAAGATCTCGGCCTGCGCGATCGGCGTGCCGCTCAGCAGCACCGAGTATTGCGAGGGCTTCAGGGCCAGGTCGTCGCGCAGCCCGATGCTGGGCAGCAGCAGGCCCATGTTCTCGCTCAGCGACTGGCGCACGCCCTTGACGCGCAGGGCCAGCGGCGCACCGCGCGCGGCGTCCAGCATGCCCACCAGCTTGTAGCCCACCGAGATCGAGAGCGGCTCGACGAAGGGCAGGCTGCGCCACTCCACGTCGGGTGTCGGCTCGGCCAGCAGCGCGGCCTGCACCGCGCCGGTGTCCGGCGGCGCCGGCTTCTCCATGCGCTGCCCCATGCGCCTGGCCACGAAGGCCAGCACCGCGGCGAACGACAGGAACGGCAGCCACGGCATGCCCGGGATGATGGCCAGCAGCACCATCACGCCGGCGGCGCTGAACAGCACCTGCGGCTGCGCCAGCATCTGCGAGCTGATCTGCTCCTCGAAGTCGCCCGAGTCGCTGATGCGGGTGACGATGATGGCGGCGGCCGACGACAGCAGCAGCGCCGGGATCTGCGCCACCAGGCCGTCGCCTATGGTCAGCAGCGCGTACTGGCGGAAGGCGTCGCCCAGCGACAGGTCGTGCATCAGCGCGCCGATCGCGACGCCGCCTATCATGTTGATCGCCAGGATCAGGATGCTGGCCACCGCGTCGCCGCGCACGAACTTCGAGGCGCCGTCCATCGCGCCGTAGAAGTCGGCTTCCATCGCGACGTCGCGCCGCCGGGCCTGGGCCTTCTCCTGGTTGATCACGCCGGCGTTCAGGTCGGCATCGATCGCCATCTGCTTGCCGGGCAAGGCGTCCAGCGTGAAGCGCGCCGAGACCTCGGAGATGCGCTCGGCGCCCTTGGTGACGACGACGAAGTTGACGATCATCAGGATGATGAACACCACCAGGCCGACGACGAAGTTGCCGCCTATCACCACGTTGCCGAAGGACTCGATCACCTGGCCGGCCGCGTGCGTGCCCTCGTGGCCGTGCAGCAGCACGACGCGGGTCGAGGCCACGTTGAGCGCCAGCCGCATCAGCGTGGTGGTCAGGATGATGGTCGGGAAGACGGAGAAGTCCAGCGGCCGCTTCGCCGAGACGCTGACCAGGATGACGATCAGCGCCAGCACGATGTTGAACGTGAACAGCACGTCCAACACCAGCGGCGAGAGCGGCAGGATGATCATCGCCAGCAGCGCCATCAGGAACAGCGGCGTGACGATCTTGTGGCGGCGCAGCTCGGCCGTCCAGCGGTTCAGCAGGTTCATGGGTTTACAGCTTCACTCAAATGGGCGGGCACGCCCAGGTCGCCGGGCAGCGGCGGCGCACTGCTGCGCTTGCCGGCCTGGAAGGCCCTGATCTGCAGCACGTAGCCCAGCACCAGCGCGACCGCCTTGTAGAGCGGCGCGGGGATCTGCTGCTGGACCTGGGAGGTGTTGTAGATCGCCCGCGCCAGCGGCGGCAGCGGCACGATCTCTATCTTGTGTTCCTGCGCCACCTGGCGGATGTAGAGCGCCATCTCGTCGATGCCCTTGGCGACCACGAAGGGCGCCTCGGCGCGGGCGTCGTCGTACTTCAGCGCGACCGCGTAGTGCTCGGGGTTGACGATCACCACGTCGGCCGTGGGCACCGTCTTGCGCACCGTGCGCTGGGCCATCTGGCGCTGCAGCTGGCGCACGCGCGCGCGCACCTCGGGCCGGCCCTCGGCGCTCTTGTGCTCCTCCTTCAGGTCCTGCTTGCTCATGCGCTGCTGGCGCATGAAGAAGAAGGCCTGCAGCGGCACGTCGATGAAGGCGAAGACCACGAACACCAGCAGCAGCGCCATCACGCCCGCCTGCATCAGCTCGGCGCCGGCGAGCAGGGCCTGGTCCAGCGTCTGCGCCTGCAGGTCGAGGTAGTCGGCCACCGAGCTGGTGGCCACGTGCCACAGCACCAGGCCCAGGGCGACGGCCTTCAGCAACGAGGTCGCGAACTCCGACCAGTGCTTGCCGCTGACCAGCCGGCCCAGGTTCTTGGCCGGGCTCATGCGCTCCAGCTTGGGCAGCAGGTTGCCGCCGTTGAAGATCCAGCCGCCCGGGTAGAGCGTGGCCAGCGAGACCAGCACCGGCACGACCAGCAGCGGCGCCATCATCTTCAGCAGCAGCAGCATGGTCGTGCCGAAGAGATCGCTCCAGGCATTGTCGTAGGCGCCGTCGCCGTCCAGCGGCACGAAGATCAGCGCGAACATGGTACGGAAGTCTTCCAGGTAGCCCGGCATCAGCCAGATGAACAGCTTGAGGCTGACCAGCAGGCCGACCGCCGTGGCCCAGTCGCGCGAGCGCGGCACCTGGCCTTGCTCGCGCACCTTGCGCAGCTTCTGCTGCGAGGGCTTTTCGGTCTTGTCGCCGGTGGAGCTGTCGGACATGCGCTCAGGCTCTCAACTGGCCGTGGATCATCTGCAGCACCTTGTCGGTCATGCGCAGGTAGTGGCCGGGTACGAAGCGCACGATCTGCACCAGCATGAACAGGCCGAACACGGTGACGACCGAAAAGCCCAGCGAGAAGAGGTTCAGCGTGGGCGCGACCCGGTTCAGCAGGCCGAAGCCGACCTGCACCACCAGGGTCGAGAAGATCACCGGCAACGCCAGCAGCAGCGCCGCCGCGAAGGCCCACGAGACATTCAAGGCCAGCGTCTGCAGCGACAGGCCCGCCAGGCCCTGGCCGACCGGCCAGATCTTGAAGCTCGCGCCCAGCACGCCGGCCAGCACCAGGTGGCCGTCGACCGAGAAGAACACCAGCACGCACATCATGTACAGCAGGCTGGAGATCACGTCGGAGGACGAGCCGTTCATCGGGTCGTTCATCACCGCCATCGACAGGCCCATCTGCGACGAGACCAGGAAGCCCAGCATCAGGATGGCCGCCATCGTCAGGTGAAAGGCCAGCCCGAGCGCAAAGCCGATCAGCGCCTGCTCCAGCGTGGCGTAGATGCCGTGCAGCGAGATCGGGTCTATCGCCATCGCGGCCGGCGCGCTCGGCATCAGGATCACGGCCAGCACCATCGCCAGCATCACGCGCAGCGTCACCGGCACCATGTTCTCGCCCAGCACCGGCGCGGCCGTCAGCATCGCCATCACGCGGCAGAAGGGCCACCAGAAGGCGCCCAGCATGTCCAGCAGCTGGCCGTAGACGGCTTCCACGCTCAGGCGACCAGCGTCGCGGCACGCTGGAAGATGGACACGCAGTAGTCCATCAGCGTGCCGACCATCCAGCGGCCCATCACGGTGACCACCAGCAGCGTGATCAGCAGGCGCGGCAGGAAGCTCATGGTCTGCTCGTTGATCTGCGTGGCGGCCTGGAACAGCGCCACCACCAGGCCGACCACCAGGCCGGGCCCGACCAGCAGGGTGACCAGCAGCATCACGAGCTGCAGGCATTCGGTGACGAGGTCGACCGCAACTTCAGGTGTCATGACGGCCCCGCCTCAATACGCCTGCACGCTGCGCACCAGCGTGTTGACGGTCAGCGTCCAGCCGTCCACCAGCACGAACAGCAGCAGCTTGAACGGCAGCGAGATCACCAGCGGCGACAGCATCATCATGCCCATCGCCATCAGCACCGACGACACCACCAGGTCGATCACCAGGAAGGGGATGAACAGCATGCAGCCGATCTGGAACGCCGTCTTCAGCTCGCTCAGCACGAAGGCCGCGAGCTTGACGGTGAAAGCGTGGTCCTTGGGATCGGCCACCTTGGCCTCGCCCGCCAGGCTCGCCACCTGGGCCAGCGCGCTCTTGCTGGTCTGCGCCAGCATGAAGCGCGAAAGCGGCACCTCGGCCACCCGCAGCGCCTCCTGCAGGCCGATCTTGTCCTGGTCGTAGGGCTGGAAGGCCTGGGTCCAGATCTGGTCGCCGACCGGCCGCATCACCAGGAAGGTGAGTATCAGCGCGATGCCGGTGATGATGCGGTTGGGCAGGCCCTGCTGCAGGCCCAGCGCCTGGCGCAGCAGCGAGAGCACGATCACGAAGCGGGTGAAGCTGGTCATCATCAACACCAGCACGGGCAGCAGCCCGAGCAGCGTCATGATCACCAGCACCTGGGTCTTGACGGTGAACTCGGTGCTCGCGGCACCCGTCGTGGCGCCGAACAGCGGCACCGTCTCGGCCGCCCAGCCCGGCAGGGCCAGCAGCGCCAGGCCCAGGCCGGCGCCCGCCATCGCCAGGCGGCGCGCCGTCATGGGCGGCAGGATGCGGCGGCTCCGGCTCACAGCGCGTCGAGATCCAGCTCGGACATCTCGACCACCTTCAGGCCGTACTTGTCGCCGGTGACGACCACCTCGGCGCGGCCTATCGGCGTGCCGTTGACCTTCAGTATCAGCGGCTCGCCGGCCAGCGTGTCCAGCTCGACCACGCTGTCGGTGCCGATCGCCATCAGGTCCTGCAGCAGCACCTTGGCCTCGCCGACCTCCAGCGTCAGCGTGACCGGGATCTTGCGCATCATGCGCGGGATGTCGCGCTGCTTGCGCGGCGGCGCGGCCGGCGCGGAGGCGAGGTCTTGCGCCACCTCTTCCACGCCGGGCAGTTCGGCCAGCAGGCTGTCGATCGCAATCTTGTCGTTCATGTCCATCAGGTCACTCCAGGTCTTCGAATCCGGTCAGGCAAAGCTTGCCGCGGTGCTCGGCCACGGTGGCGGTGAACAGCGCGGCCTCGTCCACCAGCACGTCGGTGGCGCCCAGGCTGACGGGGATCACGTCGCCCACGCGCAGGTCCATCACGTCGCCCAGCAGCAGGTCCTTTTGCAGCAGCCGCGCCACCAGGCGCAGTTGCAGCCGGGCCGCCAGGGGCTCGAACGGGGTTTCAGGCAGCGCAGCCGGCGCCGCCTTGCGCGGCGCCAGGCGGCGCAGCAGATGAGCCATCCAGCCCTCGTCGAGTGCAAACCGGATCGCACTGACGATCCCCTGGCTGCGCTCGCTGACCTCGGCGCTCAGGCACCAGGCGCCGGCGGCGGGTGCGATCGCGTCGATGCCGTAGTCCAGCGTCGGCGGCGTCCCCTTGGGCAGGCCGCTCAGGCCCACGTCGATGCGCTGCGCCAACGCGTTCACCAGGCGCTGGTGCAGCACGGCGGCCAGGCGCTCCTCGGTGGCGGTCTCGGGGGTGGGCTCGGCGGGGGCATCGCCCTGGGCGCCCTGGCCGGGCGCCGGCGGCAGCCCGTAGCGGTAGGCCAGCACGCCCAGCACCAGGCTGCGGTCTATCGCACAGCCGATCACGCCATGCTCGCCGGCGCAGGCCAGCCAGCGTGTCTCGGGCGGCGCGTCGCCGGCCCGGCCCAGCGTGAGTTCGCCGACCTGGAAATCGGCCCGGTAGCGGCGGTTCAGCCAGCTGCGGAAGAGGTCGCTCAGGTCCTCCTTCACGCCAGCGGCAAAACGGTCGAGCAAATGGGTCGGACGGCCCAGCGTGCGGGGGTCGAGCACGGTGGGGTTCGATCGAGCGAGGTTCCGTGCGGCGAGGGTCATGGGCGGTGTTTAAAGCGTTTCGAGCGCGCCTCTTCGGCGGCTGGAAAGATTCATGAAGCGTTTCTGCGGGAGCCCTTCATGGCAGCCCCTCAAATCGGCACTCCTGCACAAGGATGGATATTCATTACTCGGTTTCCATCGATGGCCGACTGCGCCGAATTCTTCCACGCAACCGTTTGCGCGATCGCCTCAATTGGCGCGCTTCACCCCTGTTTATGGGCGATTCGCACAGCCCCCCGGCGCCAGTTTCGGTGGCATCATCCGTCCCAGTTTTGCAGTACCCACAAGCCGCACAGAACGGCCACCAGCTCCGTGATATACCCAACCCACGCCGCCCACCCTCGATACCGCTTCAACACCTGCACACCGGGCCAGGAGCGTTCCGTTACATTTTTTCCACATGTTGCTGCGGTTACCTCTTGCAGCATCTGGAAGTCCCCGCTAGCATGCGATCCCTCAGGGCATACCCGTACGAAAGTCGGGGTCGCAAAGCCTCCGGTCTACCGCAGCGCCACACCGTGGCGCCGCCACGATAGCGGGGTTGCCAGTGTCGTCACCTGCGGTGCACGGTGCTCGTCGGGCCTCGCCCGGCAGCAGCGCAGCACCGTGACGACCCTGCCTGCCGCGGCGTCAGCCGGGGCAGCGACCCTCTCTTCCCGCAGGTTTGCCGCTGTCAGGCTCGCTCATCAGCAGGAAGGCGCCATGCACACACCCCACTCCTCGCGCTTCGCGGCCTCCCGCCGAGCCGCTGCATGCGGCAGTGCCACGGTCAGCCGACAGACGACCATCGGCGGGCCCTGAGCCGGCCGCCCGGTTTCCACAGAGCAAGCGCCAGGCGCCCGGTGCGCCGCGGCCCAGAATGACAAGATCATGACGACAGGGTTACGCCAATATGAATTGGCAGCCTGTTCGGATATTGATTCGAAGCTTTCAGGAAACCAGTACTCAAGTCTGCGCCGGCCTTGTCGAAACCAAGCCGGCACTCAGTAGAAACCATTGTCGCAGGCTCCCCAAAAGGGGGTCGTGGCTGCTGCATTGGCCGGCTCCCAATTTGCCGGCGCTGCACCAATATAGCCACCGCGCCGCCTCAATACAGGGATCAATATGGCACAGGAATGGGGCGCCCAGATCGGCGCCGAGTTGTCCAGAATCCAGTCCGATGCACGTGCATTGGGCGATGCCAGCGGCGCTGCCGAGGCCATCGCGCCGGCCGCCGCGCTGGCTGGGGAGCCCGGCACCGCCGGCTTCGCCGACAGCTTCAAGAACGCGCTCTACGCCGTCAACCAGCAGGACGTGCAGGCCGGCGAGAAGGTCGCCGCGGTGGACAACGGCAGCAGCGACGACCTGGTGGGCGCGATGCTCGCCAGCCAGGAAGCGAGCCTGTCCTTCTCGATGCTCATGCAAGTGCGCAACAAGGTGATGGGCGCGCTCGACGACGTCATCAAGCTGCAGCTGTAACCCCCGCCCCACGCCATCGTGATCGCCACACTCAAACCCGCCCTCGCCCGCCTGCGCCCTGCCGGCGGTGCGCTGCTCTCGCCCACCCTGCTGAAAAGCCTGGGGCCGCTGCTGCTGCTGGCGATCGGCGTCACCGCGCTGGTGCTGATGTTCCTCTGGCGCGACCAGTCCGGCTACAAGGCCGTCTTCGGTGCCCGCGAGAAGGTGCGCGCCGCCGACATGATGGCCGTGCTCGACGCCGAGGGCGTGGCCTACCGCATCCACCCCGACAGCGGCCAGGTGCTGGTGCCGGAAGCGGCGCTGGGCAAGGTGCGCATGCTGCTCGCCTCCAAGGGCGTGGTGGCGCAGCTGCCGGCCGGGCTGGAGCTGATGGACCGCAACGATCCGCTGGGCGTCAGCCAGTTCGTGCAGGACGTGCGCTTCCGCCGCGGCCTGGAGGGCGAGCTGGCGCAAAGCATCATGACCTTCGACGCGGTGGACTCCGCGCGGGTGCATCTGTCGATCGCGAAGTCGTCTTCCTTCGTGGTCAGCGACGGCGAGAAGAGCTCGGCCTCGGTGGTCGTGGCGCTGAAGCCGGGCCGCAGCCTCAGCCACGAGCAGATCGCCGCGGCGATCAAACTGGTGGCCGGCAGCGTCGCCAGCCTGGACCCCCAGCGCATCAGCCTGGTCGACCAGGCCGGCAACCTGCTGTCGTCGCGCATCGAGCTCGGTGAAGAGTTCGAAGCCGGCGCCGGCAGCAGCAACGACGCCGCCGGCCGCTTCCAGGACGAAGCGCGCCGCAACGTGCGCGACCTGCTGGCCCCCGTGCTCGGCGAGGACAACTACAAGCTCAGCGTGACGGCCGAGGTCGACAACGACCGGGTGCAGGAGACGCACGAGAAATACGGCGGCGACCCCAAGGTCACCACCGAGGCGATGCGCGAAGAGATGGACCGCGACCGCATGGCGCTCGGCGTGCCCGGCTCGCTGAGCAACCGGCCGGTGGCGGTGGCCAACGCGGCCTCGGGCGCTGGCGACGGCAGCAGCGCGCAAAAGAGCGCCACCTCGCGCCAGTTCGCCTACGACCGCAGCATCACGCAGATCAAGCGCAGCCGCGGCCGCCTGAACCGCCAGAGCGTGGCCGTGGTGCTGAACAGCGCCGCCGCGCCCGGCGACAAGAAGACCTGGACCACGCAGGAGCTGGCCGGCGTCGAGAACCTGCTGCGCAGCGGCCTGGGCATAGACACCGCGCGCGGCGACAAGCTCACCGTCTCGGCGATGGCCTTCCCGACCCGCCCGGTGCCCGAGCCCTGGTGGCAGCAGCGCGACAACGTGGTCGATAGCGTCGGCTGGCTGGGCTACGCGCTGGCCGCGCTGCTGGGCTACCTGCTGATCGCACGGCCGCTGATGCAGCTGGCGCGCCAGCGACTCTCGCCGGCCGCACCGCTGGCCGAGCTGACCGCGCTGGAGAACCCGTCCGCCGCCTCTTCAGGCGCCCAGCCCGCCGCGCTGGCCGCACCGGCCGCGGCGCTGGCAGGCCCCGCCGCAGTGGCGGGCAACCCCGCCTCGGCCGCGCTGCCGGCCCCTGAAGCGGCCGCCGCACAGGGCGCGAACGCCAGCGCCGCGATGCCCGAGCTGCTGGAGAACTACGACCTGCCGCCGCCCGGATCGCCGGTCGACGTGATGGTCGATCACCTCAAGGTCCTCGCGGCGAAAGAGCCCGAGCGTGTTGCCGAAGTCGTCAAACAGTGGGTGCAAAAGCATGGCCGATCTGAATAAGCTGGCCGAGGGCCTCTCCAGCCCCGGCGCGGTACCCAGCCCCATCGAGCAGGCCGCCATCGTGCTGCTCAGCATGGGCGAGGAGCCGGCCGCCGCGGTGCTGCGCTGCCTCTCGCGCGAAGAGTTGCTCGAGGTGACGCAGGTGATGTCGCGCATCAGCGGCATCAAGGTCGAGTCGGTCAAGAACTCGATCCAGCACTTCTTCGAAGACTACCGCGAGCAGAGCGGCGTGCACGGCGCCTCGCGCTCCTACCTGAAGCGCTCGCTGGACCTGGCGCTGGGCAGCGACATCGCCGGCAGCGTGCTGAACAACATCTACGGCGACGCGATCCGGCCCAAGATGGCGCGCCTGCAATGGGCCACGCCCAAGTGGCTGGCCGACCACATCGCCCACGAGCACGTGCGCATGCAGGCCGTCTTCCTGGCCTTCCTGCCGCCCGCGCTGGCCGGCGACGTGATCGAGCAGATGCCGATCGAGAGCCGCGACCTGGTGCTGATCAACGTGGCCCGCCTGAGCGAGATCGACAGCGAGCTGCTGATCGAGCTGGAGGAGCTGGTCGCACGCTGCGTGGCCAGCCTGGGCCAGCAGAGCGCCAGCGTCGAGGGCAAGCGCCAGGCGGCCGAGATCCTGAACCGCCTGTCGGGCAGCCAGCAGATGGTCGAGCTGCTGCGGGCGCGCGACCCCGAGGTGGTGTCGGAGATGGAGGTCAGCATGTACGACTTCTTCATCCTCTCGCGCCAGAGCGAGGCCAACATCACGCGCCTGATCGAGGCCGTGCCGCTGGAGCAGTGGGCGATCGCGCTGAAGGGCGCCGAGCCCGCCGTGCGCGAAGCCATCATGCGCTCGATGCCGCGCCGCCAGGCCCAGTCCTTCGAGGACACGATGCGGCGCAGCGGCCCGGTGCCGATCAGCCGCGTCGAGCAGACCCGCAAGGAGATCATGGCCCAGGTCAAGGCGCTGGTCGACGCGGGCGAGATAGACATCCAGTTGTTCGCGGAGGCGGTTGTCGAATGACCAAGCCGCAGCTCCCTGCCGGCGCCGGAGTGTCGTCATGATCACTCGGGTACACCGCTTTCCGCCGTTGTCGCAGTTGCGCGATACGGCGCCGGCCGATGCGGCCGGCGCGGTGAGCGCACAGGTGTCGTACGCCGAGGGCTTCCAGGCGGGGCAGGACACCGGCTACCGCGAAGGCTTCGAGAGCGGCCGCCAGGAAGGCCTGGCCAACGGGCAGCGCGAGGGCCTGGCGCTGGGCCGGCGCGAGGGCGTGGCCGAGGCCAGGCAGGCCGCGATGGCGCGCTTCGACTCGCTCTCGCAGCCGCTGGAAGCGCTGTTCGGCGAGCTGCAGCAATTGCAGGACGACTACCAGTCGGCCCTGCGCAAGGAAGTCGTGGACCTGGTCGCCAAGGTGGCTCGGCAAGTGATCCGCTGCGAGCTCGCGCTGCAGCCGGTGCAACTGCTCAGCCTGGTCGATGAGACGCTGGCCACGATGCCGCCGACGCCCAAAGGCGTCGAGGTCTACCTGAACCCCGAAGACCTGCAGCGCATCCAGGAGCTGGCACCCGAGCGTGCCAGCCGCTGGAGCCTGCTGGCCGATGCCGCGCTGGAGCCGGGCGAATGCCGCGTCAAGGCCGGCACCCGCGAAGCCGACGCCGGCTGCCGCCAGCGCCTGGCCGCCTGCATGGAGCAGATCGGCAGCCAGCTGCAGACCTCGCCAGGCCCGCAGGAACCCGCCGTTCAGGAGCCCGCGGCGCAAGAGCCCGCCGTGCAGGCCGCACCCACGCCGGCACCGGCACCGGCATCGGCACCGGCACCCGCGGCCGCAGACAAGCCCGCGCCGCGCAAGCGCGCCGCGAAGAAGCCGGCCCGCAGCGAGGAGCAGACCGCATGATCGGCGCCGCCCTGCGCAAGGTCGAGCTCAACACCGTGCCGGTGGCCACCGCCACCGGCCGCCTGATCGGCGCCTCCGGCCTGCTGCTCGAAGCCAGCGGCTGCCTGCTGCACACCGGCCAGCGCTGCCGCGTCGAGTGCGCCGACGGGCAGTGGATGGAGGCGCAGGTCGTCGGCTTCCGTGAAGACGTGTCCTTCCTGATGCCGTTCAAGAAGCCCGAAGGGCTGTTCACCGGCGCCCGCGTGCTGCCCATCCACGACCGCGCCGGCCTGATGATCGGCCCCTCGTGGCTGGGCCGCATCGTCAACGGCGTCGGCGAGCCCATCGACGGCCGCGGCCGCCTGGGCGGCGAGCACTTTCTCGACACCCAGCCACCCAAGGTCAACCCGCTCAAGAAGCGCCCGGTGCACGAGCCGCTGGACGTCGGCGTGCGCGCCATCAACGCGATGCTGACGCTGGGCAAGGGCCAGCGCGTCGGCCTGATGGCCGGCAGCGGCGTCGGCAAGAGCGTGCTGCTGGGCCTGATCACGCGCCAGACCGTGGCCGACGTGGTCGTGGTCGGGCTGATCGGCGAGCGCGGCCGCGAGGTGCGCGAGTTCATCGACCTCTCGCTCGGCGAAGAGGGCCTGAAGCGCGCGGTGGTGGTGATCGCGCCGGCCGACGAGTCGCCGCTGATGCGGCTGCGTGCGACCGAGCTCTGCCACGCCATCGCCGCTCACTACCGCGACCAGGGCCAGGACGTGCTGCTGCTGGTGGACTCGCTGACCCGCTACGCGATGGCGCGCCGCGAGGTCGCGCTGGCGCTCGGCGAGCCGCCGGCCACGCGCGGTTACCCGCCGTCGGTCTTCAGCCTGCTGCCACAACTGGTGGAGAGCGCCGGCAACGGCGAAAACCAGCAAGGCAGCATGAGCGCGATCTACACCGTGCTGGCCGAGGGCGACGACCAGCAGGACCCGGTCGTCGATACCGCCCGCGCCATCCTGGACGGCCACATCGTGCTCTCGCGCGCGCTGGCCGAACAAGGCCACTACCCGGCCATCGACATCGGTGCCTCGATCAGCCGCTGCATGGCGCTGGTGGCCACTCACCCGCACCAGCGCGCGGCCCGCGAGCTGAAGGCGATGGTGGCCCGCCACGCCCAGGTGCGCGACCTGCTGCCGCTGGGGGCCTACGTGCCCGGCGCCGATCCGGCCACCGACCGCGCGGTCGCCCGTCATCCGCGCATCGAGGCCTTCCTGCAGCAAGGCGTGCGCGAAGCCGCGCCGCTGGCCGAGACCCTGACCCGCCTCGAGGAGCTGATGGCATGACGAGCGCCCGATCCCCGCTGCACCGCCTGGCCGACTTGCGCGAGCGCACGGTCGACCGCCTGAAGTCCGACCTCGGCGCCAAGCAGGCGCTGCAGGCCCGCTATGTGGCCAACATCGAGCGCATGCAGCGCCTGTGCGAGAGCACCGGTGCCAGCGGCGCGCTGCCGCCGGCGCTGTCGCTGAACTGCGCGGCCTACAAGCAGTCGGTGATGCTGATGGCCGAGTCGCACCGCGTCGACCTGCAACTGCATGAGGCCGACATGGCCGTGGCCGAGCGTGCGCTGCACAGCGCCGCGCGCGAGCACGAGGCGCTGGACCAGCTGGTCACGCGCCAGCAGGCGGCCTGGCAGCGGGTGGAAAACAGCCGCGATCAGAAGCGCCAGGACGACATGGCCTCGCAGGTCTGGTGGAGGGCGCAGCCATGACGCCGCCCCGCCGATTTCAGTCCAGCGCCTTTCCGGTCGCCTTCTCCAGGGCAATCCCGCTATTGAGCCCCACAGGAGCCTGACATGGCCACCACCAGCTTCGACCCCTCCACCCTGGCCAGCCAGCTCGCCACGGCCTATACCCAGAACGCCCAGAACCTGATCACGACGCAGAGCGCGCAGGCCGACGCCACCGCCAGCGCGCTGAGCAAGCTGCAGTCGGCGCTGTCCAGCTTCAACACCACGCTCACCACCTTGTCGGCCAGCAAGAGCGTGCTGGCGCGCACGGCCGCCTTCGACACCGCCACCTACGGCACGGCCACCGCCTCGGCCACGGCCCAGCCCGGCACCTACAGCTTCTTCGTCGAGCAGCTCGCGACCACCCACCAGGTGGCCTACGAGAGCCTGCCCGCGGCCGGCGGCGGCACGCTGAAGGTGGACCTGGCCGGCGGCGGCAGCTTCACGGTGAACCTCGGCAGCGCCGACCAGGACAACGACGGCCAGCTCAGCGCCACCGAAACGGCCCTCGCCATCAACAACGCCTCGGGCAACGCCAACCAGGTCAGCGCCAGCGTGGTCAGCTCCGGGGGCGTCTCCAAGCTGGTGCTCACGGCCGGCAAGAGCGGTGCCGACAGCCAGATCTCGCTGGACACCAGCAACGTCACCGGCGCAATGCAGGCCGCCTTGTCGGGCGGCGGCAATGTGCTGAAGACCGGCCAGAACGCCATCGTCTGGATGGGCGACCAGGGCAGCGGCGTGCGGCTGGAGCAGGCCTCCAACACCTTCACCGCGGTGGCCGGCGTCACGATCAACTTCACCAAGGCCATGGCCCCCGGCGACACGCCGACCACGCTGACGGTGAGTGGCAACGACAGCGGCACGGCCGCCAACGTGCAGAAGTTCATCGATGCCTACAACACGCTGCGCACCACGCTCGACGACCTGACCAAGGCTGCCAACAGCGACGCCGGCACCAGCGCTGGCGCCTTTGCCAGCGACGCCAGCGTGCGCGCGCTGAAGAACCGGCTCGGCGAGATCGCCCGCATGGAAGTGGGCGGCCTGCGGCTGGCCGACTTCGGCGTCAGCATCGACCGCAACGGCAAGATGGCGCTCGACCAGACCAAGATGACCGCCGGCCTGGCGGCCCACCCGGGCGGGCTGGACACGGTCTTCGGCAGCACCAGCGTCACGGCCCCGACCGGCGTGTTCGGTGCCTTCGACACCTATCTCGAGATGTGGACCAACGGCAGCAACGGCCAGATCAAGCACCGGCAGGACTCGGTGCAGATCACGCAGAAGAGCTTCGTGACCCGCCAGACCCGCCTCGACGACCAATACAACAGCCTCTACAAGCGCTACCTCGCCCAGTTCACGCAACTGCAGACCCTGCAGGAAAGCATGAGCCAGACCGGCAGCATCTTCGACAACCTCGGCTGAGCGGCACCCGCCGCGCGCCGACACCCACACCACACGAGACACGCCCTTGGACTACGCCGCCTACCGCAGTTACCACGACGTCAACCTGAGCGCCCGCACCGCGAAGGCCTCGCCGGTGCAGCTCGTGCTGATCCTGACCGACGGGCTGCTCGAGGAGCTGGCCCGGGCGCGTGCCCACATCGAGGCGCGCCGCTACGAGCTCAAGGCGCGCAGCCTCGACAAGTGCGTGGCCATCCTCAACGGCCTGTCGAGCGCGCTCGACGTGGACGCCGGCGGCGAGGTCGTGGACAACCTCGGCCGGCTCTACGACTACTGCGCCGAGCGCCTCTACCAGGCCGGCTACCAGCTCGATACCGCCCTGGTCGATGAGGTCAGCGGCCTGCTGGCGACGCTGCGCAAGGGCTGGCAAGGCATGCAGGCCCACCATGGCTAGGCAAGCCACGCTCGCTGCACTGGCGGCTCACCTCGACTCGGCCGCCGGCGCTGCCGACTGGACCGCGCTCGCCCGCGCCGACCAGGCGCTCGCCACCGCGCTGCCGCGCCTGGCTGCGCTGGGGCCGTGGAGCACCGCCGAGCGCAGCGCGCTGGCCCACCTGCGCGAGCGCCACGCCGCGGCGCGCCGCGACTGCGACCTGGCACTCGCCGAGATGGGCGAGCTGCTGGCCGCCATGCGGGGCCGCAAGGACGGCTGGCTGGCCTATGCCGAGACGGGCGGCTGGCCCGACGCCGCGAACGGAGCCCATTGACATGCCGCTGCTGACCCTGCCCACCCTGTCCCCGCCGGCCGCCGGCGCGGCCGCTGCACTGCCGCTGGCGGCCGCAGCCACGCCACCCTCGACGCCCCAGGCGGGCGCACCCACCGCCCAGGCCGCCACGCAAGCAGCCAACCAGCCTGCCGCCGATGCGGCCGCGCTGCCCCGCTTCTCCGACCTGCTGCGCGCGCTCGGCCTGGCCGACCAGGCCGCGACGACCGGCACGTCCGACGGCCAAGGCGCCGCCGCGGCTGGCGACGACATCGACGCCGCCGACCGCCTGCCGGCGCCCGCGACACCCGAGGCCACCTTTGCGCTGGTGCCCCCCACGGCCCCGGTGCCGCTGCCGGACCCCGCCGCTGCTGCCTCCTCCGCCCCGGCAGCGAACGCCAACCCCACGGTGCCGGCCGAGGCCGCTGCAAGCGACGCCACAGCCGCCGCCATTGCCGCAGCCGCCACCGCCGTCGCTACCGCGGCAACCACTGCCGCCGCCGCCACCACCGCTGCGGCAGCCATCGCGGCGACCGTGCCAGCCGCAGCGAGCGCCATCACCACCGCGCCCGCCGCCCGTGCACCGGGCCACGCAGCTCGCTCGTTCGCCGGCGTCTCCGCCACGCCGTCGGCGCCGGCCGCCTCTCTGCCGCAGGCGGCTGCCGCCGCAGGCGCCACCGCAGCGGCCGAG
>DATHWJ010000063.1:0-13766 GCA_035460745.1 Ideonella sp.
GCTGGCGCCCTTGTCGAGGGAGGAGAAGACCTGCAACGCCAGGTCCAGGCCGCCGCCCACCAGCCCCGCCACGCCGTGCACGCTGCGGTAGACCAGGCCGGTGATGCCGCGGGTG
Organism: Ideonella sp.; assembly: GCA_035460745.1. Classification (GTDB taxonomy): domain Bacteria; phylum Pseudomonadota; class Gammaproteobacteria; order Burkholderiales; family Burkholderiaceae_C; genus Ideonella. The sequence continues at coordinate 116 of DATHWJ010000063.1, forward strand.
CGGCCCGGCGCCACCTTGCCGAGCGGGCCGGGCACCTGCAACACGGTATGGTGGACGGCTTCGACCACGTCGGCCAGGCCGCGGGTGCCGCTGACGGCCAGGCGGGCGAGGCCACGCAGGTCGGAGATGGGCAGCGAAGGGCGTTTGGGCATGGGGCGGCTGGGCGATAGGGCTGGGGGGGCGGCCACGGCGGCCGGCCCCGATGCTGGGGGCTGGCGCGGCTGGCGGGTGGGGGCAGCGCTCTAGACTCGGGGCATTCGGCCGGCGCTCCCCGGCTCGGCAGCCCGTTTGTGCACAATCCGCCGCCCAGGCCTCCCTCTGGCATCATCCGCCGCCGCTGACCTGCGGCGCTCCCGAACGCTTTCTCCCCCATGTCCGACGCCAAAGCCCCCGCCACCCTGAACGACGCCCAGATGGAGGCCGTGCACTACCTGCGCGGCCCTTGCCTGGTGCTGGCGGGTGCCGGCTCGGGCAAGACGCGGGTCATCACGCACAAGATCGCGCGGCTGCTGCAGGCCGGCCTGGCGCCCAAGCAGATCGCGGCCATCACCTTCACCAACAAGGCCTCGCTGGAAATGCGCGAGCGCGCCAAGTCGCTGGTCGGCGCGCGCGCCGCCAAGGACCTGGCCATCAGCACCTTCCACTCGCTGGGCGTGCGCATGCTGCGCGAGAGCGGCGCGGCGATGGGCCTGAAGCCGCAGTTTTCCATCCTCGACTCCGACGACGTGCTCGGCGTGATCAAGGACGCCGGCGCCTCCAACGACAACAAGCAGGCCCGCCACTGGCAATGGACCATCAGCCTCTGGAAAAACCAGGGGCTGAACAGCGAGGGTGCCGCGGCGATAGCCAAGGACGACGACGAGCGCGTCATCGCCCGCGTGATGAAGCTCTACGAGGAGCGGCTCACGGCCTACCAGGCGGTCGACTTCGACGACCTGATCAGCCTGCCGCTGAAGATGCTGCAGCAGCACGACGAGGTGCGCGCCCACTGGCAAAGCCTGTTCGGCCACGTGCTGGTCGACGAGTACCAGGACACCAACGCGGTGCAGTACGAGCTGCTGAAGGCGCTGGTCGACCACCCCGACGACCGCAAGCGCGGCATGTTCACGGCGGTGGGCGACGATGACCAGAGCATCTACGGCTGGCGCGGCGCCACCATCGAAAACCTCAAGCGCCTGCCGCAGGAGTTCCCCACGCTCAAGGTGATCCCGCTGGAGCAGAACTACCGCTCCACCGGCGCCATCCTGGCGGCCGCCAATGCGGTGATCTCCGGCAACCCCAAGATCTTCCCCAAAAAGCTGTGGAGCGACCTGGGCGACGGCGAGCCGGTGCGCGTGGCCGAGTGCGACGGCGAAGAGCACGAGGCCGAAAGGGCCGTGGCCCGCATCCAGGCGCTGCGCGGCGATGACGGCCGGGTCAAGTTCAACGACTTCGCCATCCTCTACCGCGCCAACCACCAGGCGCGCGTCTTCGAGCAGAAGCTGCGCGCCGCGCAGATCCCCTACAAGGTCTCGGGCGGCCAGAGCTTTTTCGACCGCGCCGAGATCAAGGACCTCTGCAGCTGGCTGCGCCTGCTGGTCAACCAGAACGACGACCCGGCCTTCCTGCGCGCCGTCACCACGCCCAAGCGCGGCATCGGCCACCAGACGCTGGGTGCCTTGGGCGAATTCGCCGGCAAGTGGAAGGTGAGCCTGTTCGAGGCCCTCTTCGCCGAGAGCCTCTCGACCGCGCTGAGCCAGAAGGCGATAGGCTCGCTGCACGAGTTCGGCCGCTATGTGAACGACCTGGAATACCGCGCCCGCCATACGAGCGGCGCCGAAGACGCCAAGGCCCTGCTGCTGGGCTGGCTCAAGGACCTGGACTACGAAAAGCACCTCTACGACGGCGGCGACAGCGAAAAAGTCTCGGCCGCGCGCTGGACCAATGTGCTGGACTTCGTCGACTGGGTGGCCAAGCGCTGCGGCGGTGAGATCACGCAGGAGGGCGGCACTTTCGAGTCGGAGAAGAAGAGCGTGCTCGACGTGGCCCAGACCATCAGCGTGATCCTCAGCCTGGCCGAGCGCGGCGACGACCAGGAGGTGGTGACGCTCTCCACCCTGCATGCCTCCAAGGGCCTGGAGTGGCCGCATGTGGTGCTGGTGGGCGTCAACGAAGGCATCCTGCCCTTCAAGGCCGGCGACGAGGACATGACGCCAGAGCGGCTCGAGGAAGAGCGCCGGCTGATGTACGTGGGCATCACGCGGGCGCAGCGCTCGCTGGTGGTGAGCACGCTGCGGCGGCGCAAGAAGGGCCGCGAGACGGTGGCCGGCATCCCCAGCCGATTCATCCTGGAGATGAAGCTGCACGAAGCCGGCGTCAAGGAAGACCCGCGCGAGCGGCTCAAGCGCATGCGCGCCGAAATGGGCGCCAAGGCCGCCGCGGCGACGGCCGCCGCGGTGCCCGAGGCCTGAGCCTGTCCGCGCCGGAGACCGCAGACGGATGAACGAAGCCGACGCCCGCCGCGTGTTGTTGTTGCGCGCTTTCGAGAGTGGCCCAACGGCATCGTGGAGCGAGGCCGACGCGGCCTGGGCGAGCGGCGAGGCGCAGCGCCAGGTGGGCGAGCGGGCCAGCGCGGAGCAGTTCGTCATCGCGCGCGCCGCCCTCGGCAGCGTGCGCCTGGCCGAGCGTGACGCCGCGGTCGCAGGCTTGCTGCAAGCCAGCGGCGGCCACGCGGCCTGGGGCTGGGTGGTGGTGCTGCTGGGCGGGGTGATCGGCCTGGCGAGCGACGCGATCGGTGCCGGCCAGCGCATCAACATCCTCGCGCCGCCCTTGCTGGGCCTGCTGCTGTGGAACCTGGCGGTCTACCTGGTGCTGGCCATGGCGGCGCTGCGGCCCGGCGGCGCCGCGGCGGGCGTCGGAATGGGCCCGCTGCGGCGTGCGCTCTCACGAGCTGCCGCGCGCGTCGCCGGCTGGCTGGGCCAGCGCACCGAGCCCGGCAGCTCGCCCGCCTGGGCGCGCTTCGCGCTCGCCTGGGCCAGCGCCAGCACGCCGCTGCAGGCGGCCAGGCTGGCGGCCGTGCTGCACGCCGCCGCCGCCGCGCTCGCGGTAGGCGCGCTGCTCTCGCTCTACCTGCGCGGCCTGGCCTTCGAGTACCTGGCCGGCTGGACCAGCACCTTCCTGAGCGCCCCCGCGGTGCACGGCCTGCTGGCCACCGTGCTGGGCCCTGCTTCGCAGCTCAGCGGCATCCCGCTGCCGGGCGTGGCCGAGCTCGCCGCGCTGCGCTTCTCCGCCGGTCCGGGTGAAAACGCCGCGCGCTGGATCCACCTCTACGCCCTCACGCTGGGCGCCGCCGTCGTGCTGCCCCGCCTGCTGCTGGCGGCGTTCGCGGCCTGGCGCGCGCGCAGCCTGGCCCGCCAGTTCCCGCTGCCGCTCAGCGACGCCTATTTCCTGCGCCTGCAGCGCGCCCAGTCGGGCGAGCGGGTGGCCGTGCAGGTCTGGCCCTACAACTACCAGTTGCCTGAGGCCTTGCGGCCCGCGCTGGCGAGCTGGCTGGACCGGCGCTTCGGCCCCGGCGTGGTGGTGAGCCTGGCGGCCAACGTGCCGCTGGGCGGCGAAGACGAGCTGAACCTGGCGACCGTGCCGAGCGACGGCCTGCTGGTGGCCCTGCTGTCGCTCACCGCCACGCCGGAGCGCGAAACCCACGGGGTCTTCTTGCGCCAGCTCGCCGCGCAGGTGCAGGCGGCCCGGCTGGTGGTCGTCATCGACGAGTCGGGCTTCCGCCAGCGCTTGTCCGGTGCTGACGCCGAGAGCCGCCTCGGCCAACGCCGCGCGGCGTGGCAACGCCTGCTCGACGAGAGTGGCCAGACGGCGCTGTTCGTCGATCTGCGGCAGCCGGAGAGGGTGCAGTGAGCGCCGCGCAGACCCTGGCCTTGAGCCTGGTCTCCCACACCAACGTCGGCAAGACCACGCTGGCCCGCACGCTGCTGCGGCGCGACATCGGCGAGGTGCGCGACGAAGCCCACGTGACGCTGGAGGCCGAGGTCCACACCATCATCGAGTCGGCCGAGGGCGACCGGCTGGAGTTGTGGGACACGCCCGGCTTTGGCGACAGCCTGCGGCTGGCCAAGCGCCTGGCGCTGGCCGGCAACCCGATAGGCTGGTTCATGAGCGAGGTCTGGGACCGCTTCCGCGACCGGGCGTTCTGGTCCAGCCAGCGGGCGGTGCGCAACATCGTCGGCCAGGCCGACGTGGTGCTCTACCTCGTCAACGCCGCCGAGGCGCCGGCGGACGCCGGCTACCTCGATGCCGAGCTGCAGGTGCTGACGCTGATCGCCAAGCCGGTGGTGGTGCTGCTGAATCAACTGGGCCCGCCGCTGCCGCCGGCGCAGGAGGCGGCCGAGATCGAGCGCTGGCGCGAGCGCATGCGGCACTCGCCTTGCGTGCGCGCGGTGCTCGCGCTCGATGCGTTTGCGCGCTGCTGGGTGCAGGAGGGCACGCTGCTGCAGGCGGTCGGCGAGGCGCTGCCGGCTGGGCGGCGCGAGCTGCTCATCCGGTTGCGGGCGCGCTGGGCCGAGCGCGACCTCGCCACCTGGTCGGCCGCGATGGCGGTGCTGGCCGAGCGGCTGGCCCGCGCCACGCTGGACCACCAGGCCGTGCCCGCGGCGGGCTGGGGCGACCGGCTGAAGGAGCTCGGCTCGCAGGTCGGCCTGCGCCGCGAGGCCGGCAGCGGCCCGCGCGACGCCGCGATGAAGCAGCTCGCCCAGCGCCTGGCCGACGACGTGCGCACCTCCACCGACCGGCTGATCGGCCTGCACGGCCTGAGCGGGCGCGCCACCGACGAGGTGCTGAGCCGGCTGGCCACCCACTACACGATGCAGCAGCCGCTCAACGAGGGCAAGGCCGCGCTGTGGGGCGGCGCGGTGACCGGCGCGCTGGCGGGCCTGAAGGCCGACATCCTGACCGGCGGCCTGACCCTGGGCGGCGGCCTGCTGGCCGGCGGCCTGCTGGGCGCGCTCAGCGCGGCCGGACTGGCGCGCGGCTACAACATCGTGCGCGGGGTCGAAGAGCCGGTGGTGACCTGGGCCGAGAGCGCACTCGCCGAGCTGGCCTCGACCGCCTTGCTCGGCTACCTCGCGGTGGCCCATTACGGCCGCGGCCGCGGCGATTGGGTGGCCTCCGAGCACCCGGCCTTCTGGCTCGCCGCTGTCGATGCCGTGATGGCCGAGCATGGCGCCGCGCTGCGGGCGCTGATCGAGCAGGGGCAGGACGCCTTGTCGGAGACCGCCAGCTTGCAGGCAGACGAGATGCCCGCGCTCGCCGCGCGGCTGCAGGGCTGGTTCACCCAGGCCTGCGCCGCCTTGCTCTGCCGGCTGTATCCGGGTTCGGCTGCGCTGTTCCAGCCGGCCGGCCGCTGAGTCCAGGGGCCGGGCGGTTTTGACAGATCAGTCCAGCTCGACCTTGAGGTAGTGGGCGCCAGGGATGGGATTGAAATAGTAGGGCGGGATCTCCGCAAAGCCCAGTTCGCCGTAGAGCCCGCGCGCCGCTTCCATGTCGTCCAGCGTGTCCAGCAGCATGCAGGAGTAGCCGGTGCGGCGGGCGCTGTCGATCAGCGCCTCGGCCAGCGTGCGGCCCAGGCCGAAGCGGCGGAACGCGCGCCGCACGTAGAGCCGCTTCATCTCGCAGGCATTGGGGTAGTCGCACTCGGGCAGCGGCCGGTAGGCGCCGCAGCCCGCCAGCGCGCCATCGACGTAAGCCAGCAGCAGCGCGCCGGACGGGCCCGCGTAGTCGCCCGGTAGCGCGGCCAGTTCGGCCTCGAAGTTCTGGAAGCACAGATCCACGCCCAGCGCGGCGGCGTACTCGCGGAAGATCACCCGCGTGGCGTCCAGCGCGTCGGGGGATTCGGGGGTCAGCAGCTGTATCTCGGGGGTGTCCATCGCCAGTAGGGGGCGTAGTGGAATCGGGCCCAGTCTAGCTGCCGGGACGGCGGACCCGCACAGTCGCCGGCACGGGGGTCGATGCCGAGAAAATGAAAAATATGAACCAATATGGCATATATGGCAACTCACATATCATAAATGTGTTATTTGATGCGTTTGCGGAGTTTTAAAGAAAGATAACGGCAGAAGCAGAAAGAATGGCGGATCTGCATCTCAAGGCTTTTCGGGGGGCACCGATATGCACAGGCCAGCTATGCGGCGCGCACTTTCGCGTACTGCCAGCCAGCCAACCTCGGAGTGATCCCCATGAAGAAACTGCAGCACTTGTCGCTGGGCTGGAAGCTTTCGGCCAGCGCCACGGTGGCGACCACCGCAGTGCTCGTCGCAGCGCTGGCGGCCGTCAGCGTGATGATCTGGCACGACCAGCAGGCCCAGAGCGGCAGCACCTTGCAGGGCGCTGCCGCAGCCACCGCCAGCCTGGTGCAGGCCTACGACGAAGCCGCGCACAAGTCCGCGCAGCGCGACTTCAGTTTCTTCAAGCGCAGCTTCTCGCCCGCCTTCGTCTTGACCGAGCAGGCCGGCCCGGACGGCAAGCCCGCCCCCGTGCTGGCCAACGGCGGCGAGCCGCTCAACGGCGCCTTCGACCGGGTCGATTCGTTCACCGCCACCACCGGTGCCGTGGCCACCGTGTTTGCACGCGCCGGCGACGACTTCCTGCGCGTGACCACCTCGCTGAAGAAGGAAGATGGCAGTCGCGCCTTCGGCACCTTGCTGGGCAAGCAGCACCCGGCCTACCAGGCGTTGCTGGACGGCAAGACCTATGTCGGCCGCGCGACGCTGTTCGGCAAGACCTACATGACCCAGTACGAACCGGTGCGCGAAGGCGACCGCACGATAGGCATCCTGTTCATCGGCTCGGACATGACCGCGGCCCTCGCCACGCTGCGCCACTCGATGCAGGCGCACAAGCTGTTCGACAGCGGGGCGGTCTACGCCGTCGACCTGCGCGACGGCCCCGCGCAGGGCACGGTCTTCGGCTTCGACCAGCCGCGCAAGCTGGACACGAAAGACCCCGCTGCCGCTGCGCTGCTGGCCTCGCTGAAGGCCGCCGGCAACGAAGGCTCGCTGGCCAGCGGCTGGTCGGTGAGCACGATGAAGGCCGGCGACGAGGGCGCGCAGCAGACCGCCTTCGCGAAGTACCCCGCCTGGAACTGGGCGCTGGTGGCCGAGGCGCCCCGGGCCGAGATGCAGGCCGCCGGCCGCCGCACGCTCACCGCGCTGTGGGCGGCGGGCGGCGCGGCCATCGTCACGCTGGCGCTGGCGATGATCTGGGTCTCGCGCCGTTTGATCAGCCGGCCGGTGCAGGCGCTCGCCGCCTCGCTGGGCCGCCTGGCGCAAGGCGACCTGAGCCAGCCGCTGGTGGCGCGCAGCGACGACGAGCTCGGCCAGCTGACACGCTCGATGGAGGCCTTCCGCAGCCAGCTCGCCGCGTCGCTCTCCACCGTGCGCAGCAATGCCGACAGCGTGGCCACCTACTCGGCCGAGATCGCGCAGGGCAACAGCGACCTCTCCAGCCGCACCGAGCAGCAGGCCAGTGCGCTGGAGGAGACGGCGGCCTCGATGGAGCAGCTCGGCTCCACCGTGCGGCAGAACGCCGACAACGCCAGGCAGGCCAACCAGCTCGCGCTCGGCGCCAGCAGCGTGGCCACGCGCGGCGGCGACGTGGTGGCCCAGGTCGTCAGCACGATGAAGGGCATCAACGACAGCTCCAGGAAGATCGCCGACATCATCGGCGTGATCGACGGCATCGCGTTCCAGACCAACATCCTCGCGCTCAACGCCGCCGTGGAAGCGGCGCGGGCCGGCGAACAAGGGCGCGGCTTCGCGGTGGTGGCTTCCGAGGTGCGCAGCCTGGCCCAGCGCAGCGCCGAGGCTGCCAAGGGCATCAAGGGCCTGATCGCAGCCAGCGTCGAGACCGTCGAGCGCGGCACCACGCTGGTGGACCAGGCCGGCCAGACCATGGGCGAGATCGTCGGCTCGATCAAGCGCGTCACCGACATCATGGCCGAGATCAGCGCGGCCAGCAGCGAGCAGAGCAGCGGCGTGGCGCAGGTCGGCGAGGCCGTCAACCAGATGGACCAGGCGACGCAGCAGAACGCCGCGCTGGTGGAGCAGAGTGCCGCTTCGGCAGAGAGCCTGCGCGGGCAGGCTCAGCAACTGGTGCAGGCGGTGGCGGTCTTCAAGCTGGCGGCGTAGTCGCCAGCGCCCGCTCGCCGCGCGGCGTCTGCAGCCGCACGGACAACGCCGGCCCGGGTGGCGCGAGGCGCTCCAGCGGGCGCAGCCGCAGCACCTGCGCGGCCTTGTCCGGCAGGCCCCGCACGCCCAGGCCGGTGAGCTGCACGCCGCTGTCGGCCAGTGCATCGCTGGGGTGCGGCCCCTGCCACTGGATGAGCAGCGGCAGCGCGCCGCCCGCCAGCATCGCGCCGTCGTCGGGCACCACGATCTGCCATTGCAGCAGCCCGGCCGGGGTCTCGCGGCTGGCCTTGAGGATGGGGCCGGGCACGTAGCCGCAATGGATCAGGCCCCAGCGGTGCATGTCCACCATGCCCGAGCGGGCGACGAAGCCGACCAGCTCGGGCACCTCGCGCACACGCGCCTGCAGTGCCGCGTCGTCCATGCCGAACCAGCGCTTGCGGCCCGGCGCCGGGGCTTGCGGGTCGATCGCGATGATCTCGAGATAGCTCTTGGGGTAAGCCGGCGAGCCCACGGCCAGCAGCAGGTTGTGGGTGCCCATCAGCGCATGCCGGCCGCCGGCTTGCGGCGCCACGCCGAGCGTTTCCTGGCACCAGGCGGCGCCCTGCGCGAGGTCGTGGGCCACGACCACCAGGTGATCGACTTCGGTGTGCTGCATGGCGCTGGAGGGGGTGGCTGCGGCGACGGTCAGGCCGCGACCTCGCCGGCGGCGCGCCGCCGGTCGTGTTCGGCTGCTTCGTGGAAGGCCTTCTTCTGCGCGTACATCATCGCGTCGGCGCGGTGCACGGTGGCCTCCAGCCGTTCGCCGGGGGTGGACAAGGCCCAGCCCGTGGCCAGGCTGAGCGCTTCGCCGAGGTAGAACTGGTTGTTGACCTCCACCAGCTCGGCGAGCTGCGCCACGCGCTGGCGCGCACCGGCCTCGTCGCCGCCCGGGATCAGGATCGCGAACTCGTCGCCGCCGATGCGCGAGGCCGTCAACGGCGGCTCGACCAGCTTGGACAGCACCTCGCCGGCGCGCCGCAGCAGCGCGTCGCCGGCCGCGTGGCCGCGCTGGTCGTTGGCCGACTTCAGGCCGTTCAGGTCGATCACCAGCACGCCCACCGGGTGCGGGCCGCGCCGCTCCAGGCGGTTCAGCTCCTCGGCGAAGAAGGAGCGGTTGCGCAGCTTGGTCAGCGCGTCGTGCTTGCCGAGAAACTCGAGGTAGGCCTCGGCCTTCTTGCGTGCGGTGATGTCGGTCAGCGAGACCTGCACCAGCGACCAGTCGGCCTCGCAACCCGGCAGTACCGAAAACTGCATGTGCACGTGCAGCGTCTCGCCGTCCAGCGCATAGTTGACGGTCTCGCGCTTCTGGAACAGCACGCCGTTCCAGAGGTCGATCAGCTGCTCGGTGAAGGGCCGCGTCATCTCGCCGCGGAAGACATCGAGCAGGCGCTTGAGCAGCGTCGGCTTGTCGGGCGCGCGAAACATCGTCAGCGTCTGCCGGTTCACATCGATCACGCGGATCTCGGCCATGCAGCGCTCGACGAACTCGGGGTGCACGTCGGTGAAGACGCGAAAGTCGCTGATGCCCTGCTGGCGCACCTCGTCCATCAGGCGCTTGACGGCGCTGAAGTCTTCCACCCACAGCGACACCGGCGAGTGCTCGAACAGGCCATGGGCATACGCTTGCGCGCGCGCCTGTGCACGCTCGGCCTGCAGCTGCGCGCTGACATCCTCCAGCGACAGCAGCACCCGCGCCCAGTCCCGCTCGTGGCCGGGCAGCACGCGCACCTGCAGCTTCACGTCCAGGCGCTGGCCCGTGAGGCTGTAGTTGACGGTCTGGCTGCTGTACTCGAGCCGGCCCTCCCAGAGGTTGACGAGCTCGTCGATGTGCTTGTCCAGCATGTCGTCGCGGAACACGTGGTGGAGCTGCGACAGCAAGGTGTCGGCATCCGGCGCACCGAAGAGCTCCAGCGTGCGCTGGTTGACCTGCAGCACCTTCAGGCGCGCGGTGCACAGCTGGATGCGGGCGCGGTCGGCCCCGAGATAGACCCGCAGGTCGCGCACCCCCTGGCCGCGCCACTCGGCAAACAGCTCAGCCAGGCCGCTGAAATCCTCCAGCCAGAGCGAGACGGGCGCCAGCTCGAACATCCTGGCAAATTCGCGGTCGTCGTTCTCCATGGCACCGCAGTGTGCCCCAAGCGCCGGGGCGGCCGTTAATCCCTGCCGATGCCAAGCCGGCGGCGATTCCATAGACTGGCGGCCGTCAAAAGAGCCCCGGAACCTCCCATGAAAATCGACTTCGTCTCCGACGTCTCCTGCCCCTGGTGCGCCATCGGCCTGCAATCGCTGCAAAAGGCGATAGACAACCTGGACGGCGCCATCGACACCGAGCTGCACTTCCAGCCCTTCGAGCTGAACCCGGACATGGCGCCCGAGGGGCAGGACATCGGCGAGCACCTGGCCCAGAAATACGGCTCGACGCCCGAGCAGCGCGAGCGCAACGCCGAAGCCATCCGCCAGCGCGGCGAGGCCCTGGGCTTCGAGTTCCGCACCGGCGCCCGCAGCCGCATCTACAACACCTTCGACGCCCATCGCCTGCTGCACTGGGCACAGATCGAGGGCCGGCAGCTCGAGCTCAAGCAGGCCTTGTTCGGCGCCTACTTCACGCTGGGCGAGAACCCGGGCTCGCAGGAGGTGCTGCTGCGGCTGGCCGGCGAAGTGGGGCTCGACGTGGGCAAGGCGCGCGAGGTGCTGGAGTCCGGCTTGTTCGCCGACGAGGTGCGCGAGCGCGAGCGCTTCTACCAGTCGCACGGCATCAGCTCGGTGCCGGCGGTGATCATCAACGACAAGCACCTGATCTCGGGCGGTCAGCCGCCGGAGGTGTTCGAGCGGGCCTTGAGGCAGATTGCGGAAGAGGCGGCTTGAGGGATCCGAGGGGGCGAGTTCGTGCGGAGGCGGTGCGCGCGTGGCGGCAGCCCTTCCGCACCAACCCACACCCTGACCGCGAACAACCGCCGAGGAGCTACCCCAGCGCCCGCATCTCCCGCAACGCCACCGCCAGCATCGCCGCGTCCGGTGCCGGCGCTGCGCGCAGCTCGACCAGCAATTGCGCCGCACGCTCCAGGGTGCGGGTATTGCGCGCCTGCCAGGCTTCGACCAGCGCTGCCGGCGACTCGTGTTCTTCGCCATCGCCGCCGATCAGCACCGCGCCGGTGATCGCGCGCTGCAGGCCCGAGAGGTCGTCCAGCATCGCGTCCTTGGCCAGCATCTGCCAGTGCTGGTCGCCGGGCAGCGCGGCGATCTTGTCGCGCAGCCAGGGCATGCCGAGGCGGTTGGCGAGGTCGAAGTAGATGGCGGCCACCAGCTCCACCGGCCAGCGGGCGCTGCCGGCCACTTCGGCGATGTCCAGCGTGGCGTAGAGCGTGCCGAAGGTGACCACGCGGGCGGCCAGCTCGCGCGGCACGCCGCTGGCAACGTAGTGGGCCACGGACGCCTCGACGCGCGTGTGTTCGTCGGCGTCGAGCAGCGTGGGCAGGCGGGCCGAGAGCGCGATCACGTTGGGGGTGAAATGCTCGATGGTGGCCGCCATGTCCTCAGTCAGGCGGCGTGAGCGAAGAAACCATTTGGTGCCGCGCTCCAGCTGCCGGCTGGTGTCGATCAGCATGCTCGATTGCACCTCGTCGGCGACCTGGTTGTCGAGCGCCTCGATGGCCAGCCAGAGCGGCACCATGCCGAAGATCTCGCGGCTCATCAGGTAGGCGCGCACGACCTCGAAAGCACGGGCACCGGTGGTCTCGACCAGCCGGTGCACGAAGGTGCTGCCGACGCGGTTGATCATGCTGTTGGTGACGTGCGTGGCGATGATCTCGCGCTTCAGCGGGTGGCGCGGCATGTAGCCGGCGAAGCGGGTCTGCAGCGCGGTGGGGAAGTAGCGCTGCAGCGCGGTGGCCACCCACGGGTCGTCGGGTAGCGGTGAGGCGAGCAGCTCGTCGTAGAGCCAGATCTTGCTGTAGGCCAGCAGCACCGCGCGCTCGGGGCTGGTCAGGCCCTGGCCGGCGGCGCGGCGCTCGGCCAGCTCTTCGTCGGGCGGCAGGTACTCGATGGTCCGGTTCAGGCGGCCACCTTTCTCGAGGAACTGCATGAAGCGGATCTGTGCGTCGAGCAGCTGCGGCGCGATGCGGCCGGTGACCGACAGCACCTGGGTCTGGAAGACGTTGTCGCGCAGCACCAGTTGCGCCACCTCGTCGGTCATCTCGGGCAGCAGGCTGTTGCGCTGCTTGTCGGTCAGCTCGCCGTCGCCTTGGGCCAAGCCCAGCAGGATCTTGATGTTGACCTCGTGGTCCGAGGTATCGACACCGGCCGAGTTGTCGATCGCGTCGGTGTTGATGCGGCCGCCGGCATGTGCGAACTCGATGCGGCCCAGCTGGGTGCAGCCGAGGTTGCCGCCCTCGGCGAAGACCTTGCAGCGCAGTTCGCGGCCGTTGACGCGCAAGGCGTCGTTGGCGCGGTCGCCCACCTGGGCGTGGCTCTCGCTGGTCGCCTTCACGTAGGTGCCGATGCCGCCGTTGTAGATCAGGTCGACCGGCGCCTTCAGGATGGCGTTGACCAGCTCGGTCGGCGTTAGTGCATCGGCCGTGATGCCCAGCACGCGCTTGACCTCGGGCGTGAGGGCGATGGACTTCGCGCTGCGGGCGTGGATGCCGCCACCCGCAGAGATCAACGCGGCGTTGTACTCGGCCCACGACGAGCGCGGCAGCGCGAAGAGGCGCTGGCGCTCGGCGAAGCTGGCCGCCGTGTCGGGCGTGGGGTCGAGGAAGATGTGGCGGTGGTCGAAGGCCGCCACCAGCTGGATGTGCGGCGACAGCAGCATGCCGTTGCCGAACACGTCGCCCGACATGTCGCCGACCCCCGCCACGGTGAAGGGCGTCGTCTGCGTGTCGTGCCCCATCTCGCGGAAGTGGCGCTTGACGGACTCCCAGGCGCCGCGCGCGGTGATGCCCATGACCTTGTGGTCGTAGCCCACCGAGCCGCCGGAGGCGAAGGCGTCGCCCAGCCAGAAGCCGTATTCCTTGCTGATGCCGTTGGCATAGTCGGAGAAGGTGGCCGTGCCCTTGTCGGCCGCGACCACCAGGTAGGGATCCTCGGGGTCGTGGCGGCGCACCTGCGGCGGCGGCACGATGGCGTCGCCGACGCGGTTGTCGGTGATGTCGAGCAGGCCGCGCAGGTAGTCCTGGTAGCAGGCCACGCCTTCCTTCATGAAGGCATCGCGGTCGCTGGCCGCGGGTGCGCGCTTGAGCACGAAGCCGCCCTTGGAGCCCACCGGCACGATCACGGTGTTCTTCACCATCTGCGCCTTCACGAGGCCCAGCACTTCGGTGCGGAAGTCCTCCGGCCGGTCCGACCAGCGCAGCCCGCCGCGCGCGACCTTGCCGCCGCGCAGGTGCACGCCCTCGAAGCGCGGCGAGTAGACGAAGATCTCGAACATCGGCTTGGGTTGCGGC
>DATHWJ010000064.1:0-7384 GCA_035460745.1 Ideonella sp.
TCGACGCGCAGCGGATCGGACAGCGGCAGGAAGTCGGCCTGCACCTGCAGTACGCAGGCCCCGGAGCTATCGGCGAGGGCCCAGATCGCGCTGGGCAGTTCGATCTCGAAACCGAGTTGCAGCCGGGTCGTCTCCAGCGCCTGCTGAACGTCCCTGCGTTCGAGGCGTACCACCGAGCACGGCACGGTCTGGCCATTGCAGAGCAGTTGCAGTTGCTCGTGCGCGTTCTCGCTGCCCATCGCCCAACCCTGCAGCGTCAGGCCGTCGAAGCGTTCGATCGCGCCGTGCAGTTGGCGAGCGGCGGGTGGCGTCCAGCTCACATCGCTCAGCGCGGCTTCGGCCTGGCGCTCGCGCGCCTGGGCCCGCAGCCATGCCTGCTGGTCATTGGCGAGCTGACCCATGCCGCCGTTGTGCGCGACCTGCGCCATCAACGCATACAGTTGGCGTTCGCGCTCGCCGCCGGCCGGCATGGCTTGCAGATGCAGGGCCCATTCCTGCAGCAGCGCGCCGAAGCTGTGCTCTAGCGGGACCGGCGACAGCTCGTTCCCGCAGCGGACCTGGAACGCTGCTGGCGTGGCGTCGGCGTTCGACCAGGAGCCCGGCGGCAGCTCGACGCGGAATCCGTAGGCCTCCTCGGCCGGCAGGCCCAGTGCCGCCGCGACGTCATGGCGCGGACCGCGTTCCACATGGGCGGGCACGACCGAGCCGTGCAGCAACAGCTCGACCTCCGCTCCGCGGCCGTTGGCGGCCGCCCATCCCACCACAGTCATCTGTTCGACGCGCTCGACCACCAGCCGCGTCGCACGTTCGGCCCCGGCTTGGGCGCTGGGTATCGGAGGGGGGGGCGGCTTGAGTTTGAGTTTCTGAAAGATCATTGCAGGGGAATCAGGCGGCCACTCGGAGGGCTACCTTGTCTGGGGTGCGGCTGCTGGCCAGCAAGCGGTCAGCCAACTCGTCCGGCCGGTCGGCCAGTTCGAGCGGCAGGCACAGGTGCTGCGGGTCGTGTTCGCGGGTGCGCTGGGCCTGGGCGCCGAGGTCGAAGACGGCGATGCGGCGGCCGCTGCGCAGCGCGCCGGACAGCACGTAGCAGTAGGTCTCGGGCCAGATGGAGGGGATCAGGATGATGTGTGGGTCGCTGGCGTTGATGCGCTCCAGCAGCTCGTTGTCGAAGTAGCGGCCCAGCAGCGTCACGTCGACCTCGGCCAGGCGTGTGTCGTCCATCGAGTAGCCGAGCAGCGAGAGCTTGAGCGGCAGCTGGCGCTGCCTGGCCGAGCTGGCGATGCCGTGCACCACGTCATAGCCCTTGATGCGGCTGATGGCGCCGACCACCAGCACGCGCACGGCCTCGCCGGGCGGCACCTGCAGCGGCGCCGAGACCTGCGGCGCCGGGTCTTCGTCGTGCGGCTCGACGATGATGGGCACGTCGGGGGCGAGCGGGGCCAGGCGGCGGGCCACGTCGGCGGAGGGCACGATGACCTGGGCCGCGCCCTTGAGCAGGCGCATCGAGGCGGTGCGCCAGACCTCGATGGTGCCGCTCTGCTCGATCAACTGGTCCTCGCGCAGGCAGCGGTTGCAGTCCTGCGCGCTGGGCTCGCCGCAGTGCCGGCCTTCCGGCGTCACGAGGTTGACGCGTGGGCAGACGGCGTAGTAGTCGTGCAATGCGAGCCGCACCATGATGCCGAGGCGGCGGGCGGCTTCGATCAGGTGGTCGGCGGTGTGGGCCGGGAAGTCGATCAGGTGGTGGATGTGCAGCTCGGAGATGCCGAGCTCGGTGAGCGTTTCGTCCAGCAGATCGGAGGGCCGCAGCGGCAGGGCGGCCAGGTTGTGCAGGCCGTAGAGCCCGGGGTGCAGCAGGGCCACGCAGCCGGCCTGGTGCGAGGGCCGCAGCTCGAAGACGCCGGCGCCCTGGGCCAGCAGGTGCTGCGACTGCTCCAGCAGGTGGCGCTCGGTGCCGCCGCCGCGGTTGTGGCAGACCAGCAGCACGTTGCGGTCGGCGCGCAGGCGTTTCAGACGGGCGAGGTCGAGCCGGGCGCGGTGGACCCAGCCGGGGTCGTCGGCAATGTGGCTGGCGACGTCGGCTTCGTAGTCGGGGTAGAGCTTGCCCAGGATCTTGACGGCGCGCGCGGTGCGCTCGGCGGCCTCGCCCTTGAAGCTGACCGAGCCGACGTGGCGCACGTAGACGTCGCAGGCGATGGCGTTGGACCAGCCGCGCCGGATGGCGCGCTGGCAGAGGTCGTTTTCCTCGCCGTAGCCGCGGCCGAAGCGGCGCTCGTCGAGCAGGCCGATGTCGCGCAGCGCCTCGCGCCGGATGTACATGCAAAAGCCGACGCCGGTGGGCGCCTTGATGTGCTGGGCGCGGTTGACCTTGGCGGCCAGGCTGTCGATCTCGGCCGGCGGCAACTCGAGCGCGAGCCGGTTGTCGCTCAGCGTCTCGGGGTAGCTGCAGATGGTGGCGTTGTTGGACAGCGGCGTGATGGTGGCCAGGCGCGGATGCTCGCTGGCGTGGTGCAGCAGGCGGTCCAGCCAGTCGTTGTAGACCTCGGTGTCGCTGTTGAGAATCACGACGTCGCGGTCGCGGTGCAGGCGCAGGCCCTGGTTGACGGTCTTGACGAAGCCCTGGTTGAGCCGGTGCTGCTCCAGCGTGAAGAGGTCGCGCGCCGCCAGGCTGCGTATCATCGCGTTGAGCTCGGGCACCGGGCCGGCATCGTTGATGACGACCAGCTCGAAGGGGGTCTTGACCGGCGAGGTCAGCACGTTCCAGATGCAGCGCAGCGTCTCCTGCACGCCGCCGAAGACCGGGATGATGACGTCCACCAGCGGCGGGCTGTCGAAGCGCAGCGGCTGCACATCGACCCAGCGGGCCGGGTCGAGCAGGTCGACGTCGGGCAGGGCCTCGGGCATGGGCCCGGACGGCAGCACCGTGCTGCGATGGGTGGCCGCGTGCACGTGCTTGGCCAGCTCGCCGGACGCGAACAGCGCCAGCGGATTGCCCTTGGAGACCCGCAGCGCCGGCTGGGCACTGAAGAGGCGGCGGATGTCCAGCCCCGGCAGCGGGCTGCGGCCCTCGCGCCAGCCCCAGCGCTGGAAGTGCTCCAGCGCATCCAGGCCGGACTGCTGCACGTCAGGGTTGGTCTGGAGGTAGTACTCGGCGTCGAACCAGGGGGTCGGCGAGAGGCCGCGGAAGCGTGTCACCAGGCCGTAGTGCAGCAGGCGGTTGACGCCATGGCGCGGGCCGCAGTGGGCGTCGTAGTGGCGCAGGTCGAACAGGGGCGTCGGCGAGAGGCCGGCGGCGTCGCCGTACTGCACGTAGTGGCGCAGCGGCGAAACGCCGTGCAGCTCGGTGGCCTTGATCTGCGAGAGGTAGTGCTCGCGGTCGAACAGGCCGAGGTGGCGGGTCAGCTCGATCTCGAACGAGAGCAGCGACTGGCGCTTGCCGACGAGGCGGCCGCATGCACGCACCAGGCGAATGCTTTGCAGCATCACCTGGGCATCCAGCGCCCTCTTCGGTACGGCAATCAAGACGGCACACCTTTCACCACATGCGAATCAGGCGAGCCAGCGGACAGGCCCATGTACGGGGCCGGCCCGCGTCTCACCCGTGTCAAAGCCCTGTCAGGACGCCCGCAGCCACCGCCATCTGATACAGGATCGAGGTGATGCCGCGAGCGACTTCGATGTACTTGGTCTCGACCTTCGGCATGACCAGAATCTCGTCGCCCGGCTGGGGCTTGTTGTCGTCGCCGCTGATGAGGCTGCCGTCCGGGCGCAGCAGCATGACCTTGTCGCGGTCGGCACGCTGGGTGTAGCCGCCGACCAGCGAGACGTAGGCGTCGGTGTTGGAGTTGGGGTTGAAGACCAGCGAGTTGGGGAACTGCACCTCGCCGCTGACCGCCACCAGGTTGCTGCGCTCGGGAATGCGCACGACGTCGCCGTCTTCCATCAGCGTCTCGCCGGCGGCTGCCTTGCCGGTCAGCACCACCTGGCCCTTGGGCACGATGCCGCGGGCCCGGTCGATGAACTGCAAGATCATTTCCGACTCGGTCTTGCGCAGCGCGGCTTCTTCGCTGGTCGCCGAGCGGCCGGTCAGGGCGGCGGTCTGCAAGCCGTTCAGCGTGATCTCCAGCGTCTCTTTCTGACGCGCGGCGACCGAGAGGCGGAAGAGCTGCAGCGCGTCCATGTTGGCGTGCGGCGCCGGGTTGAGGCGCGGGATCACGTCCTTCAGGCGGGAGCCGTAGGGCATCACCAGCGTGCGTTCGCCTTGCTGCGCGCCGTCGACGCGCACCAGGATCGTGGCCGGGAACTTGTCGGCCATCAGCGTCACCAGGTCGCCGGCCTGGATCACGACGTCACCGGCGGAGGCCAGCGGGTGGTACTCGCTGCGGCGCTCCGGGCCGATCTCGCGCACGATGCTGAGGTGGGTGGCGTTGGGCTTGGGCGAAGCCAGCGCCATCAACTCGGTGGCCTTGATCTGCGACTGGGGCAGCTCGAACTGGTAGGGGTTGAGCGCTTCGCCACTGACGACCACGGTGTTGCGGCGGGCCGGCACCACGATGGTGTCGCCGTCCTGCAACTGCAGGGTGTCGATCTCGCCCTGCATCAGGAACTTGTAGAGGTCGATGCGGGCGCGCATCTTGCCGCCGCGCAGCACGTCCACCGCGAGGTAGCTGCCGCGGTCGGGGTCGATGCCGCCGGCCTTGTCGAGGTAGTAGAGCACCGAGTCGGACGAGAGCCCGCCGTACAGGCCGGGCGCGCGCACGAAGCCGGTCACGTAGACCTTGACCGGCTGGGCGGCCGCCAGCGTGGCGTAGACGCCGACGTTGGCGCGGTAGACCCGCTTGACGCTGGTCTCGACGGCCTGGTTCAGGTCGCCGTTGCGCACGCCCAGCACCTTCACCGGACCGACGTTGGGGATGAAGATATTGCCCTGGGCATCCACCGTCTGCACCGCCTCGTAGGCCACCGCGCCCCACAGGCGCGTCAGCACCTGGTCGCCGATGGCCACCTGGTAGTTGGGGTTGAAGCCGTTGAAGGTGACGGCGCCGAAGCGGCCGCTGAACATCTGCGAGCCGAACATGATGGGCTTGCCACCGAGCACCGGCGTGGGCGGGAACGGCAGCAGGTATTGCGTCGTCGGCGGAACGCCAACCGGCTGGGCTACGCCGGGCTGCGCGGTCAGCGAACCCGTCGTGCTGGCCGGTGCGACCGCCGTGCCGGTGGTCGTGGTCGCAGTGGAGGCCGTGGTCGGCGTCGCGGTAGTGGTCGTGGTGGTCGGGGCGCCGGTCGGCGAGGTCGGCGAGGCGGTCCGGGGCATGCCGGTCATCGGGTCGTACGTGGTCTGGGCGATGCCCAGCGACGACGCGACCAGCAATGCCAGGGCGGCAAGGGCGCGGCGGGTTGTGTGCTGAACCATGGTGCTCAATCCTGATGTTCTTGAATGGTGGCGACGATGAGCCTGATCACCGAATAGATGATGATGCAGGCGGCCAGCAGCGTCAGCAGGTTGTAGATGCGGCGCGGATACTCGGCGGACTCGGGCGTGGAGGGGGTGGCGACGATCACCAGGCTCTTGAGCTTCTTGGCCGCATCGACGCGGGCGGTGTCCAGGGCGGCGGTGGCCGACTTGTAGGCGTCTTCGGCAAACAAGGCCTCCAGCTGCAGGGCCTGGTACTGCACGCTGAGTGTGCCCAGGCGGTCGCCGCTCTCGCTGCTGGTGGTGCGGGTGCGCTCGACCTCCAGCTGCGCCCGGTTGGCCGCGATCTGGTCGCGCACGGTCTGCACCGCCGGCGCATCGGCCTGCATGAACGAGAGCCTGTTCTTCAAGTCGGCCTCGAGCCGGGCGATGGTGGCCAGCAGCTCGGAGGTCAGCGCGTTGGCCGCGACCGACTGTGCGTTCGGGTCGAGGATCTTGTTGGTGGTCTGGAACTGCACGACCTTGGCCTTGGCGCCTTGCAGCCGCGCCTGGGCGATGTCGGCCTGCGTCTGCGAAAACGCCATCTGCTCGCGCGCCACGCGCTGCGAGAAGTTGTTGACGAAGCGCTCGGACGACTCCAGCAGCGTCTGGTTGACAGCCGTCGCGGTCTTGGAGTCGAAGCCCTGGGTGCGTATCGTCAGCAGGCCCGAGAGATCGTTGAACTCCAGCTCGACCCGGTCCTGGAAGTACTGGTGGAAGCGCTCGTGCGTGAAGCTGCTCCAGGCGCGGAACAGGAAGTCGATGCGCGGCTGCTCGTAGTGGGTGCGCAGCTTGAGCTTGGCGTCGAGCTCGCGCAGCACGTTGTCGGTGTGCACGTAGTCGATCAGGTAGAGCGTGTCCTGCCAGGAGAGCAGGCCGGAGCCGCCGCCCAGCGTCACGCCGCCGGACAGCGGCGCGACCGTGGCCGCGTTCACCGCGACGATGGACTCGCTGACATACCGATCGGCGGCGATCAGCGTGTAGTAGATGATGCCCAGCGCCATCGGCAGGGCGATCAATGCCAGCTGCAGCCGGCGTGGAGTGAATGATGCTGCTTTCATTTGCGGAGTGCCTCGGCCATTTCTCGGAAGGCCGCGAGGCCCTTTTCGACGTCTTCGTAAACCTTGGCTTCACCGTTGTGGATGAAGATCACTGCGCTGCACATGTCCTGGATATCCTTGTGATTGTTCGAAACGAGAATGGCGCCGGCTTTTTCAAGCTTTTCCCGGAATACCCTCGCCGCGTTGCCTCTGAAAATAGGGTCGCCTACCGCCATGACCTCGTCGATCAGGTAATAGTCGAAGTCGAAGGCCATGCTGCAGCCGAAGGTGACACGCGAACGCATGCCGGGCGAATAAGTGCGCATCGGCAGGTCGAAATACTCGCCGATGTCGGCAAAGTTTTCGACATAGGCGACCTTTTCGCGCAACTCGTCGCCTCGCGCGCCAAAGACGCGGCAGACGAAGCGCACGTTTTCACGGGCGCTCAGCGTGGTCTGGAAGCCGCCGGCCAGCCCGATAGGCCATGAAATGCTCTGGGTGGTGATCACTTCACCGCTGTCGGGGGCCTCGATGCCGCCCAGGATGCGCAGCAGCGTGGTCTTGCCGGCGCCGTTGCGCCCGATCAGGCCGATGCCTGCGCCATCCGGCAGGCTCAGGTTGAGATTGCGGAAAACATACCTGCGCCCGTTGCGGTTGGGGTAGGACTTGGTGAGGTTGCGTATCTCTATCATCGCCAGTCCTCAAGCAGCACGGGTTTGCAGTTGGAGGCGACGCTGGCGGTACATCATCACGCCGATACCCATGACCGCGAAAGCCACTGCCAAGGGGTATCCGGCATTGACCTCCCAAAGTGGCTGGTAACTCGGGAAATAGGCCCAGCGCGTGAGCTCCACCAGATGCAGCAGGGGGTTCCAGAGCAGGTAGACCTGGATGC
>DATHWJ010000065.1:0-12739 GCA_035460745.1 Ideonella sp.
GCTAGCTGGCCCCCAAGCGCGGGGCGGCCATAAAACTGACCGCGAGGTCGCTTCACCATGCCTGCCGTGCCGCTCGCTGGCTCGGTGCACATCGTGCGGCGGCTCCCGTCAATCCGTCTACGAGCTGCGCCAAGCGGCGGCTGATCGGCGCAAGAGTGGCTCGTGGGTAAAAACGTGGGTAGGCGGTCGTGAAACCGTTGAGAGCCCCGGAAATGCTAGCTCCCTGGCGGAGACGGTGAGATTCGAACTCACGGATGGGTTACCCCATCGGCAGTTTTCAAGACTGCAGCCTTAAACCACTCGGCCACGTCTCCGCAGAGCATCGTATTTTGTCAGAACGGCGCGGCCGCCTGTTCGCAGGGCACCTGGATCACCTCGCGGCGGCCGCCATCGACCCGCACGGCCGTCAGCGAGCCGCCCCAGACGCAGCCGGTGTCGGTCGCCAGCAGGTCGGGCCGGTTGATCAGGCCGAGGGTGGACCAGTGGCCAAAGGCCACGGGGTGGCCGGCGGTCAGGCGATGGGGGTGGTCGAACCAGGCCTTGAAGCCGGGCGGGGCGGTTTCGCTGCCGTCCTTGCTGTCGAAGTCCATCGTACCGTCGGCGGCGCAAAAGCGCATGCGTGTCAGCGCGTTGATGACGAAGCGCCAGCGGCCCGGGCCTTCGAGCGTGTCGTCCCAGCGGCGCGGCTCGTTGCCGTACATCAGCGGCAAGAAATCTTGCAGGCCGTCGCTGCGCAGCATGGTCTGGACCTCGTGGGCGAGGCTCAGCGTCTGCTGCACGCTCCACTGGGGCGGCACGCCGGCGTGCACGGTGAGCCAGCCCTCGGCCAGGTCGGCCAGCTTCTGGTGGCGCAGCCAGGCCAGCCAGGCCTCGCGCTGCGGGTGCTCGAGGATGACGCCGAGCGTGTCGTTGCGGTGCGGCTTGCGCACGCCGGCTGCGATCGCCAGCAGGTGCAGGTCGTGGTTGCCGAGCAGGCAGGTGGCGCTGTCGCCGAGTTCGTGCAGGCGCTGCAGCACGCGCAGCGAGCCGGGGCCGCGGTTGACCAGGTCGCCGAGCACGTGGAGGTGGTCGCGCGAGGCCGAGAAGCCGATCCGCGCGAGCAGCCGGTCGAGCGGATCGCAGCAGCCTTGCAGGTCGCCGAGGAGGTAGTGCATGGCAGGGATTCTGCTACGCTCGGCCCCGTTTAATCTTCTGCGCCGCGCCGGCAACCCGCGTGGCCTCTCATGGACGTCGCCTTACTCGTTTTCCTGGTTTTTCTCAACGCGCTGTTCGCGATGTCCGAAATGGCGCTGTCTGCGAGCCGCAAGGCCAGGCTGCAGGTGATGGTGGAGGCAGGCGAGCGAGGGGCCCAGGAGGCGATCGACCTGCACGATCACCCGACCAAGTTTCTCTCGACTGTCCAGATCGGCATCACGTCGATCGGCGTGATGAACGGCATCGTCGGCGACGCGGCGTTCTCGGGCCCCTTGTCGCTCTGGCTGCGCGAGATGCTGCCGCTCTCCGAGAAGGCCTCCGAGCTGACGGCCACCGGGCTGGTGGTGATGATCATCACCATCGTCAGCATCATCTTCGGGGAGCTGGTGCCCAAGCGCATCGGCCAGCTCTACCCCGAGACGGTGGCGCGCCTGGTGGCGCAGCCCATGGAGTGGCTCTCGTTCGCGACCCGGCCGCTGGTCTTCGTGCTGGCCTTCTGCACCGAGGGCATCCTGCGGCTGCTGGGCATACGCGGCGGCCCCAGCCGCAGCGTGACGGAGGAGGAGATCGCCGCCAGCCTCGAAGAGGGCCTGGACGCCGGCATCATCGAGGCGCAGGAGCACCAGATGGTGCGCAACGTGTTCCGCCTGGATGACCGCCAGATCGGCTCGATGATGATCACCCGCGCCGAGATCCGCTGGCTGGACGCGAACGCTTCGATCAGCGACGTGCTCAGCGTGATCGCCGACGAGGAGCACTCGCGCTACCCGGTCTGCCGCGGCGGGCTGGACGACGTGATCGGCGTGATCTCTGCCCACAGCCTGCTCAAGCCCGTCTCCGAGGGGCGGGTGCCCTCGCTGGCAGACCACCTGCAGCCGCCGGTCTTCGTGCCCGAGACCTTGTCGGGCATGGAGCTGCTGGAGCACTTCCGCAGCTCGGGGGCGCAGTTGGTCTTCGTGGTCGACGAGTACGGTTCGGTGCAGGGCGTGATCACGGTGCGCGACGTGCTGGAGGCCATCACCGGCGAGTTCGGCAACATGGCCGACGAAGACGCCTGGGCGGTGCAGCGCGACGACGGCAGCTGGCTGGTGGACGGCCTCATCCCGGTGCCCGAGCTGAAGGACAGGCTGGACCTGAAGGAGCTGCCCGAAGAGGACCGCGGCCGCTACAACACGCTGGCCGGCATGGTGATGCTGCTGCTGGGCCGGCTGCCGCGCACGACCGACACGGTAGAGTGGGAAGGCTGGCGATTCGAGGTCGTGGACCTCGACGGCAAGCGCGTCGACAAAGTGCTTGCCAGCCGTTTGACCGACCCTGGAGAACCTACTTGATCAACCCCGATCTGCACAAGAAGCCCGCCACGCTGGACCGCGTGAGCCACCGCAACCTCAAGCTGCGCGAAGACCTCAACACGCTTCACGCCGCCGCCGGCCTCAACTCCTTCTTCGTCACCGTGGCCGAGTTCGGCGACGCCTGCCGCGAGTACCCCATCCTGTTCCTGCGCGCCGGCACCGATGCGCAGGGCAAGCCGCAGGTGGCGCCGGTGGCGGTGTTCGGCCTGTCGCAGGGCGAG
The DNA here is from genome assembly GCA_035460745.1 of Ideonella sp. Taxonomy (GTDB): domain Bacteria; phylum Pseudomonadota; class Gammaproteobacteria; order Burkholderiales; family Burkholderiaceae_C; genus Ideonella. The sequence continues at coordinate 2,768 of DATHWJ010000065.1, forward strand.
AACCTCTTCCTGCCCAAGGACGCCACTGGTGCCTTGCCCGCCAGCACGCGCTGGCAGGGCCGCTACGTGCCGGCCGCCTTGCGCGCCTACCCGTTCACGATGGCCAAGGTCGACGAGACCCAGCTGGCGATGTGCATCGACGAGTCCTGGGCCGGTTGGTCGCAGGAGCAAGGCCGCGCCCTGTTCGACGAGAAGGGCGAAGCCACGCCCTTCCTGGAGGAGCTGCGCAAGTTCACCGAGCAGATCGAGATCGAGATCGAGCGCACCCGCCTGGCCGGCCAGACCCTGATGGAGATGGGCCTGCTGCAGGACCGCCGCTTCGATGCCACGCTGCCGGACGGCTCGCCGCTGGCGGTGGAGGGTTTCATGGCCCTGGACGAAAAGCGCTACGCCGAGCTGACGGATGCCGAGGTGCTGACGCTGCACAAGCGCGGCCTGTTCGCCGTGCTGCACCTGCACCAGATCTCGCTAGGCAACATGCGCTGGCTGCTCGAGCGCCGGCTCGGCAGTGCCGTGCCGGTCTGACCGACGCATGCTGGTGCCGTCTGGCACATGCCGATCTGATATAGCTGCTATGGGCCAGCCTTGCTGGCTTTGAGTGGATGTACCGATAGGTAACACCCGGGCCTCGGCGATATCCTCGGCGGCCCGTTTCGGGATAGCCATCGCAGGACCCTCGCCATGAACCAGCACTTCACCCACCGCCGCCCGGGGGCTGCACTCGCTGCCGCGCTTGCCGCCGTCATGCTCGCCGGCCCTGCCGCTGCACAGGAGGTGACGCTCAAGTTCCACCACATCTGGAACCCTCAGGCGATGGCTTCGGTGAACGTGATCGCGCCATGGTGCGAAAAGATCGCCAAGGAGTCGGCCAACAAGCTCAAGTGCCAGGTGCTGCCGGCGATGTCCGGCGGCGGCACGCCGCCGCAGCTGGTCGATCGCGTGAAGGACGGTGTCGATGACGTGGTCATCACGCTGCCGGGCTATACGGCAGGCCGCTTCCCGGCGATGGAGGTCTTCGAGCTGCCCTTCATGTGCAATTCCGCCGAGGCCGGCGGCCGCGCGACCTGGGATTACCTGCAGAAGTACGCCTTGAAGGAGTTCCCCGGCACCAAGGTGCTGGCGAGCTGGGTGCACGACGAGGGCTACATCCACACCCGCGACAAGCAGGTCAAGGTGCTGGCCGACTTCAAGGGCCTGAAGATGCGCGCCCCCACGCGGCAGACCAACAAGCTGCTCGCCGTGCTCGGCGCCTCGCCGGTGGGCATGCCGCTGCCGGCCATCCCTGACGCCGTCAGCAAGGGCACGATCGACGGCTTCCTGCTGCCCTGGGAGGTGATGCCCTCGCTGAAGCTGCAGGAGATGGTCAAGTACGATACCGAGACCGACCCCAGCCGCCCGGCGCTCTACAGCGCGGTGTTCGTCTTCGCGATGAACCAGGCCAGGTACGACAGCCTGCCGGCCGAGCTGAAGAAGGTGATAGACAACAACAGCGGCGCGGCGCTCTCGCAGTCCATCGGCAAAATCTGGGACAACAGCCAGGCGGCAGGCCGCAAGGCCGCGCAAGACCACGGCAACGTCTTCTATACCGTGCCCGCCACCGAGCTGGACAACTGGGTCAAGGCCTCGGCGCCGCTGTACGACGGCTGGGTCTCGGACATCGAGGGCAAGGGCCTGCCCGCCAAGCAGATGCTGCAGGACGCGCGCGATCTGATCGCGAAGTACAAAACACGCTGAGTGGCACACCAGTGGCGGGAGTACTCGCCACCACCCGCCCGGCGGGTTGCGGGTCCGCCTGGGAGCGGCCCGGCGCTGGTCCCTGACCGGCTCTGCACAACAATCAGCCGCCTGGGCGCATCGCCCAAGGCGGCTTTTCTTTCGAGGAGGGTGGCGATGAAGTTCTGGCTCCTGCCCCTGGCGCGCGTGTTCGCGCTGATCGCGGGCGTGATCGCCTGCGGCGTGGCCGGCATGACGGTCTGGTCCATCGTGCGGCGCGCGGCGATCTCGCAGCCGGTGTCCGGTGACGTCGAGCTGACGCAGTTCGGCGTCGCGCTGTGCATCTCGCTGTGCCTGCCCTGGTGCCAGCTCCATGGCGGCAACATCATCGTCGACTTCTTCACCCAGAAGCTGCCGCAGCGGGCCAACGCAGTGCTCGACGCCTTCGGCGCACTGCTGATGGCGCTGATGTGCGGCCTGCTGTCCTGGCGCACGGCAGTGGGCGCGGTGGCGGTGCAGGAGGTCGGCGAGACCTCGATGATCCTGAGCCTGCCGATGTGGTGGGTCTACGTCTCGCTGGCGCCGGGCCTGGCGCTGAGCGGGCTGATCGCGCTGGTGCAGATGGCGCGTGCGCTGCGCGGCCAGGCCATGGTGGATCCGACATGACCGCCATGACTGTCGGCCTGCTGATGTTCGCAGGCATGCTGGTGCTGATGGCGATACGGGTGCCTATCGCCGCGGCGATGTTCATCCCCGGTGCGCTGGGCTACTGGGCCATGACCAACGACATGGCCCTGCTGAACCTGATGAAGGGCAGCGCCGTCGCGCGGCTGACGGTCTACGACCTGTCCGTGATCCCGCTCTTTCTGCTGATGGGCCAGTTCGCGACGCAGGGGGGGCTTTCGCGTGCGCTGTTCCAGGCCGCCGCGGCCTTCGTCGGCCACATCCGCGGCGGGCTGGCGATGGCAGCCATCCTCAGCGCGGCGGCCTTCGGGGCGGTCTGCGGCTCCTCGGTCGCCACCTCGGCCACCATCACGCAGGTCGCCTACCCGGAAATGAAGAAGCACGGCTACCACGGCCGCCTGTCCACCGCCACGCTGGCCAGCGGTGGCACGCTGGGCATCCTGATCCCGCCCTCGGTGCCGCTGGTGGTCTACGCCATCCTGACCGAGCAGAACATCGGCAAGCTCTTTGCCGCCGCCATGCTGCCGGGCCTCCTCGCGATGCTGGGCTACCTGGTGGTGATCGCGCTGATCTGCCGCCTCAAGCCCGAGCTCGCCACGCCCAGCGAGCCGCTGCCCTGGCCGCAGCGCTGGGCCAGCCTGATGGCGGTCTGGCCCATCGTCGTGATCTTCTTCGTCGTGTTCGGCGGCATCTATGGCGGTGTCTTTTCGCCGACCGAGGGTGCGGCGGTCGGCGCGGCGGGCACCTTCGTCGCCGCGCTCGCCAAGCGGGAGCTGAGCCTGGCCGGCATCCAGCGCAGCTTTCTCGGCACCGCGGAGACCTCGGCGATGGTCTTCATGATCTTTCTCGGCGCCGACATGATGAACGCCTCGCTGGCGCTTACCCAGATGCCCAAGCTGCTGGCCGACTGGGTCTCGCACCTGCCGGTGGCGCCGCTCACCATCATCGGCGCGATCATGCTGTTCTACGTGCTGCTGGGCTGCGTGATGGACGAGCTCTCGATGATGCTGCTGACCATCCCGGTGCTCTTCCCGGCCGTGATGGGCCTGGAGCTGTGGGGCCTGAACCCCGAGATGAAGGCGATTTGGTTCGGCATCCTGGTGCTGATGACGGTGGGCATCGGCATGACGGCACCGCCGGTGGGCTTGAACGTCTATGTCGTCAACAGCATCGCGCGCGACGTCTCGATGAACGAGACCTACAAGGGCGTGCTGCCCTTCCTCGCGACCGACGTGGTCCGCACGCTGGCGATGCTGTTCTTCCCGGGCATGAGCCTGTGGCTGGTGGGCGTGTTCTTCCACTGAGGCCCGGGCGCCCATGAACCTGCGCTTCGTCGAAGCCTTCCACTGGGCCGCGTCGCTCAAGAGCGTGACCCGGGCGGCCGAGAAGCTGCACATCACGCAGTCGGCCCTGTCCAGCCGCATCGCTTCGCTGGAGACCGAGCTGGGCGTGCTGCTGCTGGACCGGCGCGACAAGCAGTTCCGCCTCACCGTGGCCGGCCAGCGCTTCCACACCCTCGCGCAGCGGCTGCTGGAGATGCAGCTGCAGATCAAGGCCGAGATGGGCTCGGGCGCGGTGCGGGCGCGGGTGCTGCGCATCGGTGCGATCGAGTCGGTGGTGCACACCTGGCTGACCGACTGGCTCAAGCACATGCAGGCCTCGCACACCGACTTCGCGCTGGAGCTCACGGTCGAAACCACGCCGGTGCTGGTCGACCAACTGCAGCGCGGCAAGCAGGACCTGGTCTTCGCCGCGCTGCCGGCCAGCGGCGAGGGCGTCAGCAGCCATGCGCTGCCACCGATGGCTATGAGCTTCATCGGCCACCAGCTGCTGCACCCGCGGCGGCGCTACAAGCTGCTGGACCTGTTCGGCTTCGACCTGCTGACCTTCCAGCGCGGCTCGCAGCCGCACGTGGCGCTGCTGGAGCTGCTGCGCCGCGCCGGGCTGGAGAGCCCGCGCGTGCATGCGATCTCGTCGATCTCGGCGATGGCGCAGCTGGTGGAGGCCGGCTTCGGCGTCGCCACGTTGCCGCGCGCCGCGGCCGAGCAACTGGCGCTGCGGCTGCCGCTGCGGGTGCTGCAGTGCGACACCGCGCTGGCCCCGCTGCCCATCCACGCGAGCTACCGGGAGGACCCGACCTCGCACCTCACCGAGGCAGCGCTGGCCTCGGCGCTCCTGTTTGCGTCGCCCAAATCTGGGTCACAGAAAAAATCGATGAGCTGAGCGAGAAAATATGCGTTGGAAGGCGCGCCCGCGAATTCCCACAATGCGTTCCGTCACACCGCCCTCATGCACGAGGGCCTTGTTCAAGGACGCCAGATGCACCATGCTCCAGCCCCCACCGACGATCTCTGCGCCCTGGACGCCGCCAGCGACGCGCTGAGTGTTCGCCGCGCCGCCCGCAGCGGTGCGCTGCGCAGCCACACCAGCGGCCTGGCCCGCGAACATGTGCAGGGCAACCTGGTGATACTGCCCGAGGCGCTGGCCGGCGACTTCCTGCGCTATTGCCAGCGCAACCCCAAGCCCTGCCCGCTGCTGGCGGTCTCCGAGCCCGGCGACCCGACGCTGCCCGGCCTGGGCGCCGACCTCGACATCCGCAGCGACGTGCCGGCCTACCGCGTCTGGCGCCAGGGCGAGCTGGCCGAGCAGCCGGGCGACATCCGCGCGCTGTGGCGCGACGACCTGGTGAGCTTCGTGATCGGCTGCTCCTTCTCGTTCGAACACGCGCTACTGGCCGACGGCCTGCGGCTGCGCCATGTCGACCAGGGCCGCAATGTCGCGATGTACCGCACCAGCATCGCCACCACCCGCGCCGGCGCCTTCCACGGCCCGATGGTGGTCTCGATGCGGCCGCTGAAGGCGGCCGACGCGATACGCGCGGTGCAGATCACCTCCCGCCTGCCCGAGGTGCACGGCGCGCCGGTGCACCTGGGCGACCCGGCCGCCATCGGCATCGCCGATCTCGGCCGGCCCGACTACGGCGACGCGGTCGAGGTGCAAGCCGACGAGCTGCCCGTCTTCTGGGCCTGCGGCGTCACGCCGCAGGCCGCGGTCGCCCAGGCCCGGCCCGCGTTCTGCATCACCCACGCCCCGGGCGCCATGCTGGTGACCGACCTTCTCAACCGCCAGCTCGGCCGGCACTGACATCACCCCCAGGAGAACCTCCATGAGCCTTCGCAGCCACTCCGCCTTCACGGCCGCCCTCGCAGCCGTCGTCACCACGCTGTTCAGCGCCGCCGCCACGGCCCAGACCAAGTGGGACCTGCCCTCGGGCTACGGCAGCAACACCTACCAGGTGCAAAACCTGCAGCTGTTCGCCGATGACGTCGACAAGACCACGGCCGGCAAGCTCAAGATCACCGTCCACGCCAATGCCTCGCTGTTCAAGGCCAACGAGATCAAGCGCGCGGTGCAGTCATCGCAGACGGCCATCGGCGAGTTCATCCTCTCCGGCGCGGCCAACGAGGCGCCGATGTTCGGCCTCGACTCGATTCCCTTCCTCGCCACCAGCTACGCCGAGGCCCGCCGCCTGCACGAGATCTCGCAGCCCTACCTGGCGAAGACGCTGGCAGCCCAGGGCCTGAAGCTGCTGTACGCGGTACCGTGGCCGCCGCAGGGCCTGTACTCGATCAAGCCGGTGGCCTCGATCAAGGACTTGAAGGGCACCAAGATGCGCGCCTACAACCCCGCCACCTCGGCCATCGCGCAATCGGTCGGCGCGCAGCCGGTAACCATCCAGCTGGCCGAGCTCAGCGCGGCGCTGGCCACCGGCGGGGTCGACAACTTCCTCACCTCCAGCGCCAGCGGCATGGACAGCAAGCTCTACGAGCAGGCCAGGTACTTCTACGACGTCAACGCCTGGCTGCCGCGCAATGCCGTGGTGGTGAACCAGAAGGCCTTCGACGCGCTGGACAAGCCCACGCAGGAGGCCGTGCTGAAGCAGGCCGCGGCGGCCGAGCAGCGCGGCTGGCGCACCAGCGAAGAGAGAGACGGCGACTACATCAAGCAGCTCGCCGCCAAGGGCATGAAGGTGGATCCGACCAGCGAGGTGCTGAAGCAGGAGCTGAAGGCGATAGGCACGCGCATGACCGACGAGTGGCTGCGCACTGCCGGTGCCGACGGCAAGACCATCGTCGATGCCTTCAACAAGAAATGAGCATCCCGATGCGCCGCCTGCTCGACGGCCTCTACTTCGGCGCGGGCGTGCTGGGCGCGGCCTGCGTCGCGCTGATCTGTGTGCTGATGGTGGTGCAAAGCCTGGGCCGGCAGTTCGGCGTGGCCACCGGTGCGATCACCGACGTGGTGGCCTGGCTCTGCGCGGCAGCGGCCTTCCTGACGATGGCCCATGCCTTCAAGCATGGCGACTTCGTGCGTGTCACGCTGCTGCTAGAGAAGCTGAAGCCCGCGGCCCGGCGGCCGCTGGAGCTGGGCTCGCTGGCCATCGCGACGGTCGCCACGGCCTACCTCGCCTGGTGGGCCTGCCGCTTCACCTACGAGAGCTGGCAGTTCAACGAGCTGGCGCAGGGCCTGCTGCCGCTGCCGATCTGGATCCCGCAGCTGAGCTTCGCGCTGGGGGCGCTGCTGCTGCTGCTCGCGGTGGTGGACGAGTTCGTGATCGTGCTGCGCGGCGGCGTCCCCACCTTTGTGCGGCTGGTCGAAGAGCGGCACGCCCAGGGTGATTTTTCTTCCGATCTCTGAACCGGAGTGCCACGATGGACATCCTGACGGTCGGCGGCATCCTGCTGCTGTTGATGCTGCTGCTGCTCTCGGGCGGCGTCTGGATTGCGATGACGCTGGCCATCTGCGGCTGGGTCGGGCAGGCCTTTTTCACCACGACCCAGCCAGGCCTCAACCTGTTCTCGGCCTTCTGGGAGAGCAACGCGAGCTGGGAGCTGGCGGCGCTGCCGCTGTTCATCTGGATGGGCGAGATCCTGTTCCGCACCAAGCTCAGCGAGGAGATGTTCGAGGGCCTCGCGCCCTGGTTGGGCCGCGTGCCGGGCCGGCTGATGCACACCACCATCCTGGGCTGCGGCATCTTCGGCTCGGTCTCGGGCTCCTCGGCCGCCACCTGCGCCACGATCGCCAAGGTCGCGCTGCCGGAGCTCAAGAAGCGCGGCTACGACGAGCAGATGGCGCTGGGCTCGCTGGCCACCGCCGGCACGCTGGGCATCCTGATCCCGCCGTCGATCACGATGGTGGTCTACGCGGTGGCGGCCGATGCCTCCATCATCCGCATCTTTCTCGCGGGCTTCCTGCCGGGCTTCGTGCTGATGGTCTTGTTCTCGGGCTACATCATGGCCTGGGCGCTGCGCCACCCCGAGCGCATGCCGGCGGCCGAGCCCCTCATCAGCTTCGCCGAGAAGCTGCGCCGCTCCAGGAACCTGATCCCCTGCGGCGCCTTGATCGTCTTCATCTGCTGGGCCCTGGTGGCCGGCTGGGCCACGGCCACCGAGTGCGCGGCCTACGGCGTGGTGGGTGCGCTGGCGCTGGCGCTGTGGAGCCGCTCGCTGACCTGGCGCAATTTCGGCGAGGGCCTGATGGGCGCGGCCCGCACCAGCTGCATGATCATGTTCATCCTGGCCGGCGCCGCCTTCCTGACCAAGACCATGGCCTTCACCGGCATCCCGCGCGAGCTGGCGCAGTGGGTCGAGTCCATGCAGCTCTCGCCGATGGCGCTGATCGCCGCGCTGGTGGTCGTCTACCTGGTGCTGGGCACGGCGCTGGACGGCATCAGCATGATCGTGCTGACGGCCGCCGTGGTGCTGCCCATGGTGCAGAAGGCCGGCTTCGACCTGGTCTGGTTCGGCATCTTCGTGGTGCTGCTGGTCGAGATCGCGGAGGTCACGCCGCCGGTCGGCTTCAACCTCTTCGTGCTGCAGAACATGACCGGCAAGGACAGCAACCTCATCGCCAAGGCCGCCTTGCCCTTCTTCGGCTGCCTGGTGCTGTGCATCGCGCTGATCAGTGCCTTCCCCGCCATCGTCACCTGGCTGCCCGACACCGTGATGGGCGTGGCCAAGTGAACCCCCGCAACACAGAGACCGCAATGACACCCACGACGAACAACGAGCCGGCGCAACGCTGGCAGTTCTGGATAGACCGCGGCGGCACCTTCACCGACCTGGTCGGCCGGGCGCCTGGCGGCCGCCTGCACACGCTGAAGATGCTCTCGGAAAACCCCGAGCAGTACACCGACGCCGCGGTCGAGGGCATACGCCGCCTGCTGGGCCTGGCGCCCGGCGAGCCGATCACGCCGGCCCAGGTGGAGTGTGTGAAGATGGGCACCACGGTGGCCACCAACGCGCTGCTGGAGCGCAAGGGCGACCGCACGCTGCTGGTCACCACCCGCGGCTTTCGCGACGCGCTGCGCATCGCCACCCAGGCCCGGCCGCGCCTGTTCGACCGCCACATCGTCTTGCCCGAGCTGCTCTACGAGCGTGTCATCGAGGCGAGCGAGCGTGTCAGCGCGCAAGGCGACCTGATCGCGCCGCTGGACGAGGCTGCGCTGCGCACCGAGCTGCAGGCGGCCTTCGACAGCGGCCTGCGGGCCTGCGCCATCGTCTTCCTGCACGGCTACCGCAGCCCGGCCCACGAGCTGGCGGCCGAAGCGCTGGCGCTGGCGGTGGGCTTCACCCAGGTCTCGGTCTCGCACCGCGTCAGCCCGCTGATGAAGCTGGTGCCGCGCGGCGACACGACCGTGGTCGATGCCTACCTCTCGCCCATCCTGCGCCGCTATGTCGACCAGGTGGCGGGGCAGATGCCGGGCGTGCGGCTGTTCTTCATGCAGAGCTCGGGCGGGCTGGCCGAGGCCCACCACTTCCAGGGCAAGGACGCGATCCTCTCGGGCCCGGCCGGCGGCATCGTCGGCATGGTGCGCACCGCGCAGGCGGCCGGCCATGCCAAGGTGATCGGCTTCGACATGGGCGGCACCTCGACCGACGTGAGCCACTACGCCGGCGCCTACGAGCGCAGCTTCGACACCGAGGTGGCGGGCGTGCGCATGCGCGCGCCGATGATGAGCATCCACACGGTGGCGGCCGGCGGCGGCTCCATCATCCACTTCGACGGCGCGCGGCTGCGCGTCGGCCCCGAGTCGGCCGGCGCCAACCCCGGCCCGGCCAGCTACCGGCGCGGCGGGCCGCTCGCCACCACCGATGCCAACGTGATGCTGGGCCGCATCCAGCCGGCGTTTTTCCCCCGGGTCTTCGGGCCGCGGGCCGACGAGGCGCTGGACCGCGACGCGGCCGTGGCCCGCTTCGCCGAGATGGCCGGCGCGATGAGCCGGGCGGCCGGGCGCGAGGTGACGCCGGAGGAGGTCGCCAGCGGTGCGCTGCAGATCGCCGTGGGCAGCATGGCCAATGCCGTCAAGCGCATCTCGGTGGCGCGCGGCTACGACGTCACCGGCTACACGCTGCAGTGCTTCGGCGGCGCGGGCGGGCAGCATGCCTGCCTCGTGGCCGACGCGCTGGGCATGACCCGCGTCTTCGCCCACCCGCTGGCGGGCGTGCTGAGCGCCTACGGCATGGGCCTGGCCGACCAGATCGCGATGCGCGAGGCCTCGGTCGAGCAGGGGCT
>DATHWJ010000066.1:0-2234 GCA_035460745.1 Ideonella sp.
CAGGCTGGGCGCGCACGACGAACTCGGGGTTGAGCTTGGTGAAGGGGCCCAGCGCGGCCGGCACGATGTTGGCCAGGCCCAGCCGCGCCAGCAGCTCGCCGACGAAGGAACTCTCGCCGGCGGCATAGGGCGCGCTGTCGATCTCGAAATAGACCCGCTGGCCGCGCAGCGCGGCCGGCACGCGGGCGCCCGCGGCGGCGATGCGCTGGTCGATGCGGTCGGCCAGCGCCGTGCCCGCGCCGGGCCGGCCCAGCGCCTGGGCCACCGTCTCCATCACCCGGCGCATGTCGGCCAGGCTGTTGGCCTCCAGCGCCAGCACCGGGATGCCCAGGGCCTGCAGCCGGCCGGCCACGCGGGCCGAGCCGGAAACCAGCACCAGGTCGGGCTTGAGCGCGACGATGCGCTCGAGCTGCGCGTCGTCCAGGCCGCCGACCTTGGGCAGGGCCAGCACGGCGTCGGGCCAGTTGGAGTAGCGGTCGGTGCCGACCAGGCGCTCGCAGGCCTGCAGCGCGCAGACGGTCTCCGTCAACGAAGGCAGCAGCGTGACGATGCGCCTGGGCACTGCGGCCACCGTGGCCGGCTGGCCGCGCTCGTCGGTGACACCGGAGCCCGGGCTGGTGCTGGATCCCGGGCCGGCGGCCTGGGCCGCGCCGCCGCAGGCCGTGGCCAGCAGCAGCCACGTGCCCGCCCGGCGCCACCAGGATGCAAGTCCCGCCATGCCCGTGTGCCGCTTCGCCTACAGGCCGAGGCCGTCGTAGCGCACGGCGATCCAGGCCTGGCGGCCCAGGCTCTGGTAGTCGCGCGCCGGCTGGTAGTCGCGGTCGGTCGCGTTCAGCAGCTTGGCCTCGATCTGCAGCGTCGGCGTCAGGCGCCAGGCGGCCTTCAGGTCCAGCGTGGTGTAGCTGGCCAGTTGCGCGCTGCCGTCGGGCCGCGCGCCCACGCTCAGCAGCGCCGCGCCCAGGCGCCAGGCGCCCAGCGTGTAGTCGGCCGAGAAGCTCTCCTGGTGGGCGGCGCGGCGCGTCAGGCGGGCGCCGGTCTGCTCGTCGGTGGCGTCGAGGAAGTCGATCACGCCGCTCAGGCGCAGGTTGCCCAGGCGGTGCGAGGCGGCCAAGGTGGCGCCCTGCAGCTTGGCGCGGCTGATGTTGCGGGCGCAGCCGAAGTCGTAGGCCGGCTCGGTGGGGCAGAAGTCGCTGTCCGGCTCGTAGCCGATCAGGTCGCGCACCTTGTTCCGGTAGACGGTGGCCGAGGCTTCGCTGCGGGCATCGCGCCAGCTCAGGCCCAGCTCGGCGCTGCGGCCATGCTCCGGGGTGATGGTGGCGACCCCGTAGCCGGGGAAGTAGAGGTCGTTGAAGCTGGGCGCCCGGTAGGTGCTGCCGTACAAGGCCCGCAGGCGCAGGCCCGGCGCCAGCTCGTAGTTGCCGCCGAGACGGCCGGTGGTGGTGCCGCCGTAGACCGAGTTGTCGTCGCGCCGCAGGTCGGCCTGCAGCTGCACCGGCCCGAACTGGCCAGAGTAGGCCAGCACCAGCGCGTCGTTGTCGCGCTTGACGTCCTCGCGGTAGCTGGTCGACTCGCCCTTCTCGATGATGTGCTCCAGCGCCGCGATCAGCTGCTGGCCGGGCAAGAAGCTCCAGGCCGCCTGGCCGGTGAACTGGTCGCGCCGGGTATGGAAGCGGTCGATGATGTTGCCGCCGCTGTGCAGGTCGTCGTCGTTGTGCGAGAGCTGCAGCCGCGTGGTCCAGGCGGCGTTCCAGCGGCCGGTGTAGTCCATCGAGGCAACCTGGGTGTCCAGCTTGTTGTGGAAGTCGGGCGTGTTGTCCTTTCCAGCCGGGTATTCGCTCCCGTCGAACTGCGCATCGAGCCGGCTCTCCATCAGCTGCAGGCCGACGCGGTGGCCCGGCGCGAACTCGTAGCCGAGCCGGGCCTGCGCGGTCTTGCGGCTGTAGCCATCCTTGTCGGAGTTGTAGTTGCCGAACAGGTCGCCGGGCCGCAGCGTCGAGATGCCGTCGTTGCCCTCGCCGCTGAGCGAGACCGCGTAGTCGAAGCCGCCTTGCGCGCCGCTGGCCGACAAGGCCCCTTCGAAGGCGCCGTATTCACCGGCCGCCAGCCGGCCCGACAGGCGCGTGGCGCCCTCGCCCCGCTTGGTGAAGATCTGCACCACGCCGCCCACCGCGTCCGCGCCGTAGAGGCTGGAGCCCGGGCCGCGCAGCACCTCGATGCGGTCGATCTGCGCCAGG
>DATHWJ010000067.1:0-17588 GCA_035460745.1 Ideonella sp.
CATCGCCGCGCCTTCGGCGAAGGGGATCGCGTCGGGCAGCTGCACCACGCACTTGGCCGGCATCACGCGCCGCTCGCAGTAGCTGCCGGGCGGCTGGCTGGCGTAGGCGGCCCGGTCGCCCACCGCCAGGTGCTTGACGCCCTCGCCCACCGCCTCGACCACGCCGGCCGCCTCCATGCCCAGCGCCAGCGGCAACTGGTTGGGATACAGGCCGCTGCGGTGGTAGACGTCGATGAAGTTCAGCCCCACCGCCTCGTGGCGGATGCGGATCTCGCCCGGCCCGGGCTCGCCGACCGGCAGGTCGACGAACTGCAGGACTTCAGGGCCGCCAAAGGACGAGATCTGGACGGCGCGGGTGGTGAGGGTCATGGCTTGGAGTCTCCGGTCGAATCGCTACGGGTCGGTTATCGTGCCAGCCTTTGTCGTTGCCTGCATGACGTCCCATCGCCTGACCCCGCGCATCGCCTTGCTGTTGACACTGCCGCCGCTGATGTGGGCCGGCAACGCGGTCGTGGGGCGGCTGGCCGTCGGTGCGGTGCCGCCGGTGGCGCTGAACTTCAGCCGCTGGGTGCTGGCCTTCCTGCTGCTGTACCCGCTGGCACGCAGCGCCTTCGACGACCTGGGCGCCATAGGCCGGCGCTGGCGCTACTTCTCGATGCTCGGTCTGCTGGGCATGGGCAGCTACAACGCGCTGCAATACCTGGCGCTGCACACCTCCACGCCGCTCAACGTGACGCTGATCTCGGCCAGCTCACCGGTGTGGATGCTGGCGATCGGCGCGCTGCTTTACGGCGTGCGGCCACGCGCCAAGGACTTGCTCGGCGCGGCTTTCTCGCTGCTCGGCGTGGCGCTGGTCATCGCCCGCGGCGAGCCGGCCAGGCTGCTCGAGTTCAGCTTCGTGATCGGCGACCTGCTGATGCTGCTGGCCATCATCAGCTGGGCCTTCTACAGCTGGCTGCTGGCCCGGCCGCCGGCCGACATGCTCGGGGAGCAGCGGCCGGATTGGGACTGGGCCGGCTTCCTGCTGGTGCAGATCGCCTTCGGGCTGCTGTGGTGCGGCGCCAGCGCCGGGCTGGAGGCGGTGGTCGCCGGCCCGGGCCAGGCCGAATGGCACTGGAGCCCGTGGATCCCCGTGCTGCTGCTCTATGTCGCGATCGGGCCGTCGCTGATCGCCTACCGCTGCTGGGGCCTGGGAGTGGCCACCGTCGGGCCCGCGGTCGCGGCGTTTTTCGGCAACCTCACGCCGCTCTTTGCCGCGGTGATGTCGGCCGCATTGCTGCGCGAAGCGCCGCAGTGGTTTCATGCGGTGGCCTTCGCGCTGATCGTGGCCGGCATCGTGGTGTCGTCGCGGCGCTGAGTCGCCCTCACTCCCTTGCTACGGCTTGGGCGCCGAGGCTGCCTCCGGCGCAGGCTTGGTTTCCGTCACTTTCAGCTCGCGGATGATGCCGCCCGCCTGGGCCGTACCTGCCGTTTCGCCGGCCACCATGCGGGCTTCGCATTCGCGGCGCTCGGTGTCCGGCAGCGGCTTGCAGCGCTCGGTCGCATTGGCCCGGCGCGTCGCGGCATCGTCGCCGTTCTGCAGGGCGTTGCGGCGCGCTTCGTCGAGAGCGGCGCCTGCTTCCTTCAGGCAGGTCGTGCGGTCCTGGTTGGACCTGCCGCTCTCGCAGAGCGCGCGCTCTCGCTGATAGCGCGCTTCGGCCATGCTGACGCGGCTGGCGGCGGTGGGCATCTCGCCCTTGGCCACCACCATGGGCGCGGCGGGCGCCTGGGTCGCGGAGCGCGGTGCCACGGGGGTGCGCACCGCGGCGGCGGCCGGGTTGGACTGCGTGCTGGGCGGCGGATCGGCTTGCGCCAGCGCCGGGGCGGCGGCCAGTGCGGCCCAGGAGGCCAGGCAGGCCACGCTCAGCGAGCGCAGGGGGTGGGACAGGGGGTGGCGCATGGTGTCTCCTTCTTGGAACCGAGATCGGTTCCTTCCATGCACAGCCTAGGCACTCCCGGGGCCGCGGCCTGTCGGACGACAGCCCTGCGGACCTCGAATCCGGCTGATTCGGCTGTAGGAGCTTGCCTGCTTTACGCCGTTACACCGGCCTGCCCTGCCCTTGGGCTTCAGCCTTGGTGGCGCGGCGCCGCCGGCGCCGGGTTCGGCAGGTGGACCGGCGTGCTGCGCCAGATGTCGTGCGCGTACTCGGCGATCGTGCGGTCGGACGAAAACTCGCCCATGCCGGCCACGTTGAGCACCGCCTTGCGCGTCCACTCCTCTTCGCTGCGGTAGAGCGCGTCGACCTGGTCCTGCGTATCGACGTAGCTGCGGTAGTCGGCCAGCAGCAGGTAGTGGTCGCCCCAGTTCACCAGCGTGTCGTAGATGGCCTGGTAGCGGCCCGGCTCGGCGGGGCTGAAAGTGCCGTCGCGCAGCGCCTCGAGCGCACCGGCCAGCTCCGGGTCCTTTTCTATCCAGTCGCGCGGCGCATAGCCCTTGGCGCGCAGCTCGGCCACCTCCGGCGTGGTGTGGCCGAAGATGAAGAAATTCTCGGCCCCCACCTCGTCGCGCATCTCCACGTTGGCGCCGTCCAGCGTGCCTATGGTCAGCGCGCCGTTGAGCGCGAACTTCATGTTGCCGGTGCCCGAGGCCTCGGTGCCGGCGGTCGATATCTGCTCCGAGAGATCGGCGGCCGGGATGATGATCTCGGCCAGGCTGACGCTGTAGTTCGGGATGAAGACCACCTTCAGCGCGTCGCCGATGCGGGCGTCCTTGTTGACCACCTGGCCGATGTCGTTGATCAGGCGTATCACCAGCTTGGCCATGTGGTAGGCCGAGGCCGCCTTGCCGGCGAAGACCACCACCCGCGGCACGCCGCTGGCGCCGGTGTAGGCCTCGGGGTTGGCGAGGATGCGCTGGTAGCGGGTGATCACGTGCAGCACGTTGAGCAACTGGCGCTTGTACTCGTGCATGCGCTTGACCTGCACGTCGAACAGCGCGTCCACGTTCAGCGTCACGCCGAGCTGCTTTTGCACCAGCGCGGCCAGGCGCTCCTTGTTGTGGCGCTTGACGCGGCGGAACGCGCCGAGAAAGCCCGGCAGCTCGATAGAGGCGCGCAGCCCGGCGAGCTGTTCGAGCTGGCGGCGCCAGCCGCGGCCGATGCGGCTGTCGATCAGCGCGGCCAGGCCGGGGTTGGCGTTGGCCAGCCAGCGGCGCGGCGTGACGCCGTTGGTCTTGTTGTTGAAGCGATCCGGCCAGAGGGTGGCGAAGTCGGCAAAGATGCTCTGCTTCATCAGGTCGGAGTGCAACGCCGAAACCCCGTTGATCGAGTGGCTGGCCACCACCGCGAGGTAGGCCATGCGTACCCGGCGCTCGCCGTGCTCGTCGATCAGCGAGAGGCGGCGCACCATCTCCATGTCGTGGCCGTGCGAGAGTGTCAGCGCGGCGAGGAAGCGGGCGTTGATGTCGAACACGATGCGCAAGTGGCGCGGCAGCACGCGGCCGAACATCTCCACCGGCCAGGTCTCCAGCGCCTCGTGCATCAGCGTGTGGTTGGTGTAGCTGAAGACCTTCTGGCACAGGCCCCAGGCGGTGTCCCAGGGCAGGCGGTGCTCGTCGAGCAGGATGCGCATCAGCTCGGGGATGGCCAGCACCGGGTGGGTGTCGTTCAGGTGGATGCTGACCTTGTCGGCCAGCTTGTCGAAGCTGGCGTGGGTGCGCAGGTAGCGGTGCACCAGATCCTGCACGCTGGCCGAGACGAAGAAATACTCCTGGCGCAACCGCAGCTCGCGGCCGGAGAGCGTGGAGTCGTCCGGGTAGAGCACGCGCGAGACGTTCTCGGAGTGGTTCTTGCCCTCCACGGCGCCGAAGTAGTTGCCCTGGTTGAAGGCCTTCAGGTTGATCTCTTCGGTGGCCTTGGCCGACCACAGCCGCAGCGTGTTGGTGGCCATGGTGCCGTAGCCGGGGATGATGTTGTCGTAGGCCATCGCCAGCACGTCGTCGGTATCGACCCAGCGGATCACCGACTTGGCACCCTGCCCGGTCTCCTCCAGCCGGCCGCCGAAGCGCACGCGGTAGGCCACCTCGGGCCGCGGGAACTCCCAGGGGTTGCCATGCGTGAGCCAGTAGTCGGGCGCCTCGACCTGGCGGCCATCGACGATGGTCTGGCGGAACATGCCGTAGTCGTAGCGGATGCCGTAGCCGAAGCCGGGCACCGCCAGCGTGGCCATGGAGTCGAGGAAACAGGCGGCCAGGCGGCCCAGGCCGCCGTTGCCCAGCGCCGCGTCGGGCTCCAGGTCGAACAGCGCGTCGAGATCGACCTCCAGCTCGGCGAGCGCCTGCTTCAGCGTGGGCATCAGGTCCAGCGCCAGCACCGCGTTGCTGAAGGTGCGGCCGATCAGGAACTCCATCGAGAGGTAGTAGACCCGCTTGACGTCCTGCGCGTACTGCGCGCGGGTGGTCTGCATCCAGCGCTCGACCAGGTGGTCGCGCACCGCATAGGCCGCCGCGTGCATCCAGTCCTCCGGCCGGGCGGTGCTCGGGTCCTTGCCGATCTGGTACATCAGCTTGTTCGCGATGATTCGCTTGAAAGCCGGCACGTCGCGGGCCAGGTGGTCGTACTGGTGTTCGAACTGGGTCAGGTCCATGGTGTTGTCACGGGAGCTTGGAAAAGCGCCCGCCCTCTGTCGGTCAAATGTAGGGAGATGAGAGCTCGGCGGCTGCGTCGGCCGCCGGCGGGTGGCGGGCCGATGACGGGGTCAAAGGCCGAGGGCCTGGCGGTACACGCCCAGGTAGTGCTGGGCGGCGACCGCCCAATCGTGGCGCTGCGCCATCGCGGTGCGCTGCACGGCCGCCCACTCCTTGCGGCGGCGGTAGAGCGCGAGCGCGCGGCGCAGCGCGGCTTCGATGCCGGCGTCGCTGAACTCGTCGAAAACAAAACCGGTCGCAAGACCATCGTCAAGTGCTTCCAGGGAAGAGTCGCTCACCGTATCCGCCAGGCCGCCAACGCGCCGCACCAGCGGCAGCGTACCGTACTGCAGCCCGTACAACTGCGTCAGCCCGCAGGGCTCGAAGCGCGACGGCACCATGATCACGTCGGCCCCCGCCACCAGGCCGTGGGCGAAGTTCTCGTCGTAACCGATGCGCACCGCCACCTGGGCCGGGTGCTGGGCTGCCAGTTCTCGGAATGCAGCTTCCATGCCGGGGTCGCCGCTGCCGAGCAAAGCAAACTGCGCGCCGCGCTCGACCAGCCTGGGCAGCAGGCGCAGCACCAGGTGCAGGCCCTTCTGCTCGGTGAGCCGGCTGATGACGCAGAAGAGGGGCGTCAGCGGCTCGGCCGCCAGCCCGAGCTGCGCCTGCAGCGCGGCCTTGCAGCGGGCCTTGCCGGCCATCTTCCTGGCGTCGTAGTTGGACGCGATCAGGGCGTCGTCAGCCGGGTTCCAGACGGTCGGGTCGACACCGTTCAGGATGCCGTGCAGCACCTCCGCGCGGCTGCGCAGCAGGCCGTCCAGCCCCATGCCCTGCTCGGGGTGCTGGATCTCGGCCGCGTAGGTGGGGCTGACGGTGCTGAGCCTGTCGGCAAAAAACAGCCCGGCCTTCATGAAATTGAGCCCGCCGTGGAACTCCATGCCCTCGGCCTGGAAAAAGTGCCACGGCAGGCCGAGCTCGAAGAACTGCTGCGGTGCAAAGCCGCCCTGGTAGGCCAGGTTGTGCACCGTGAAGACGCTGGCCGCCGGCGCGCCCACCGCCTTCAGGCAGGCCGGCACCAGCCCGGCGTGCCAGTCGTGGGCGTGCGCGAGCACCGGCCGCCAGTAGGGGTCGGCGCCGCTTGCCAGGTCGGCGGCGGCCCAGGCGAGCCGCGCAAAGCGCAGGTGGTTGTCGGCATAGGGCTGCTGCCTGGCGTCGGCATAGGGGCCGCCGTCGCGCCGGTACAGGCCGGGCGCGTCGATCACGTAGGCCTGCACATTGCAGGCCGGCAACTCGCCATACAGCAGCCGCGCCGACGGCACCTGGCCGCGCGCGGGCAGCTCGGCCACCATCGCCGGGTCCTTCAGGCCGTCGAGGATGGCGTTGAAGCCCGGCAGCAGCACGCGCGGCTCCACGCCGACCGCCGCCAGCGCCGGCGGCAGTGCACCGGCCACGTCGGCCAGGCCGCCGGTCTTGAGCAGCGGGAAGATTTCGGCGCAGACCTGCAGGACTTTCATGGGCTTTCCGTCGCGGCGTTGTGAAATCAGAGCTTGGCCAACATGTCGCGGGTGACCAGGACCACGCCGTTCGGCGAACGGTAGAAGCGCTGGGCGTCGAGCTCGGGATCTTCGCCGATCACCAGGCCCTCGGGCAGCTTGCAGCGGCGGTCGATCACCGCCTTGCTGACGCGGCAGTGGCGGTTGATCTGCACGTCGGGCAGCACGACCGCCTGGTCGATCACCGAGAACGACTGCACCAGCACGTTGGAGAACAGCACCGAGTTCGCGATGCTGGCGCCCGAGACGATGCAGCCGCCCGAGACCAGGCTGTTGACGGCCATGCCGCGCCGACCGTTGGGCTCGTCGTGCACGAACTTGGCGGGCGGCAGCTGCTCCTGGTAGGTCCAGATCGGCCAGTCGCTGTCGTACATGTTGAGCTCGGGCGTGGTCGAGGCCAGGTCGAGGTTGGCCGCCCAGTAGGCCTCCACCGTGCCCACGTCGCGCCAGTAGGCGCGCGAGTACGGCGGGTTGGCGATGGCCGACATCGAGAACGGGTGGGCGATGGCCTGGCCCTCGGCGACCGCTCGCGGGATCAGGTCCTTGCCGAAGTCGTGGCTGGACTTCTCGTCGGCCGCGTCTTCATCGAGCAGGCGGTACATGTACTCGGCGCTGAAGATGTAGATGCCCATGCTGGCCAGCGCGATGTCGGGGTGGCCCGGCATCGCCGGCGGGTCGGCCGGCTTCTCGACGAAGGCCGTGACGTGGCGGTCGGGGTTGATCGCCATCACGCCGAAGCCCACCGCCTCCATGCGCGGCACCTCGATGCAGCCCACGGTGACGCCGCGGCCGCTGGCGGCGTGGTCGGCCAGCATCAGCGAGTAGTCCATCTTGTAGATGTGGTCGCCAGCCAGCACCACCACGTAATCCACCGAGGGGGTGGAGCGGATGATGTCCAGGTTCTGCCAGATCGCGTCGGCCGTGCCGCGGTACCAGTGCTCCTCGTTGGTGCGCTGCTGGGCCGGCAGCAGGTCGACGAACTCGTTCATCTCGTTGCGCATGAAGCTCCAGCCGCGCTGGATGTGGCGCAGCAGCGAGTGCGACTTGTACTGCGTGACCACGCCGATGCGGCGCATGCCGGAGTTGATGCAGTTGGACAGCGCGAAGTCGATGATGCGGAACTTGCCGCCGAAGTGCACCGCCGGCTTGGCGCGCTCGTTGGTGAGCGCCATCAGGCGCGAGCCGCGGCCGCCGGCCAGCACCAGCGAGTAGGTGCGGCGGGCCAGCGAACGGATCTGGGTGCTGCTGGGAGCGATCTGGGTCATGGTGCTTGTCTCCTGGAAATTCGGTACTTCTTGCTTTGGGAACGGGAACGGGGAAGCTGAAAGACGAGGGCGCTGCGATGCACCGCCCTCACCCGCCGGGCATCGCGCGCCAGACCTGCACGCAGCGTGCCGGCACGGTGACCCGGCCGCCCACCGGCGCGGTGCCGGCCTCGCCCTGCGGCGTGTGGCTGTCGAGCACGCAGGCCCAGGCCGGGCCGCGCTTGGGCGGCGGCAGCTGGAAGCGGCAGGGGTCGGGGTTGGGGTTGAACATCAGCACGGTTTCACTGGCGGCCTCCGGCGGTGCGAGGTGCACCCGCAGCGCGCGGTGGCGGGCGTCGTTCCAGGCGCTGCCGTCGAGCGCGCCGCCGTCCGGCCCGCCCCAGCTGACGTCGGCCAGGCCGTCGGGCGCCGTCTGGCCGTTGAGCCAGCGGCCGGCGTGCAGCGCGGGGTCGCCGGCGCGCAGCCGCAGCAGCCGGGCGACGAAGGCGCAGAGCGGCTGGTCGGCGCGCGGCCAGTCCAGCCAGGTGATGTGGTTGTCCTGGCAGTAGGCGTTGTTGTTGCCGCGCTGGCTGTGGCCGATCTCGTCGCCGGCCAGCAGCATGGGCGTGCCGCGCGCCAGCAGCAGCGTGGCCAGCAGCGCGCGCTGCAGCCGGCCGCGGGTGTCCTGCACCTGCGGGTCACCGCTGGGGCCTTCGACGCCGCAGTTCCAGCTCAGGTTGTCGTGGTGGCCGTCGCGGTTGTTTTCGCCGTTGGCCTGGTTGTGGCGGGCGTCGAAGCTGACCAGGTCGGCGAGCGTGAAGCCGTCGTGCGCGCTGATGAAGTTGACACCCGCCAGCGGGCTGCGCGGCACGCGCGGGTCGCTGCCGTAGCGCTCGCTGGAGCCCGCCAGCCGGCGCGCCAGCTCGGCCCGCGTGGCGCGGCCGTCGGCCGGCTGCAGCCAGTAGGCGCGCAGCGCGTCGCGCGAGCGGTCGTTCCACTCCAGCCAGCCGGCCGGGAAGGCACCGGCCTGGTAGCCGCTCGGGCCCAGGTCCCAGGGCTCGGCGATCCACAGTGCGCGGCGCAGCAGCGGGTCGGCCTGGATGGCGCCGAAGAAGGCCGCACCAGCGCCGAACTCGCCGCCGCCCTCGCGGCCCAGCGAGGTCGCGAGGTCGAGCCGGAAGCCGTCGACGCCGTAGGCCTCCACCCAGTGCCGCAGCACCTCGATCACGAAGCGCAGCACCTGGGGCTGCGCGAGGTTGAAGCTGTTGCCGCAGCCGCTCCAGTTGGCGTAGAGCGCCGGGTTGCTGGGGTCGAGGCGGTAGTAGTGGCGGTTGGCCAGGCCGCGAAAGCTCAGCGTGGGGCCCAGCTCGTCGGTCTCGGCGCTGTGGTTGAAGACCATGTCGAGCACGACCTCGAAGCCGGCGTGGCGCAGCGCCGCGATGGCGTCACGCAGCTCGGAGGCCGGGCTGGTGCCGGGCCGCCCGCTCCAGTAGCGCGGCTCGGCGGTGAAGAAGCCTATGGTCGAGTAGCCCCAGTGGTTGGGCAGCCCCAGGCCTTGCAGCCGGGCCTCGTCGGCGCGCTGCTGCAGCGGCAGCAGCTCCAGCGTCGTCACGCCCAGGCCGCGCCAGTGGGCGATCATGGCCGGGTCGGCCAGGCCGGCGTAGCTGCCGCGCAGCGCCTCGGGCACGCCGGGGTGCAGCGCGGTGGCGGTCTTCACGTGCACCTCGGCGATCACCCGCGCGGCGGGCGCGACGGCCGGCGCCACCTGGGGCGGCGCGGGCTCGCGCGCCACCACGCGGGCCTTCAGCGCCACGGCGCAGTTGTCCAGCGGATGGGGGTGTGAGGGGTCGGCCGGGTCATGGCCGACAAAGGCCGAGAGGTCGCCTTCGTACTGGCCGACGATCTCGCGCGCATACGGGTCGAGCAGCACGTGGCGTGCATTGAAGCGCAGGCCCTCTTGCGGCGCCCAGCGGCCCTGCACCCGGTAGCCGTAAATCAGCCCGGCCTCTGCGCCGGCGAGAAAGCCGTGCCAGACGCCGTCGCTGCAGTGCGCCAGCCGCCAGCGCTGGCGCTCATCCTTGCCGGTGGCGTCGAACAGGCAGAGCCACACGGCCTCGGCCTCCGGCGCCCAGACCGCGAAGCCCACGCCGCCGGCGCCCGGCGTGGCACCGAGCTCGTGCGGGTCACCGGCCGGCAACGAGGGCTCAACCCGCATCGGCAGCGCCTTTCGCCTCCAGCGCCTCGCCCGCGGTGCTGGCGGCCGGCTCGTCGTCCAGCACCAGCATCAGCGTGGCCAGCGGCGGCAGGGTCAGCACCAGCGAATGGCCGTGGCCGTCGCTGGCCACGCCCTCGCTGTGCAGCAGCGGCTGGCTGACGCCGCTGCCGCCATAGACCGCCAGGTCCGAGTTGATCAGCTCGCGGTAGCGGCCGGCCACCGGCACGCCGAGGCGGTAGCCGCTGCGCACCTCGGGGGTGAAGTGGCAGACCACCACCACGAAGCGGCCATCGCGCGCGCGGCGCTGGAAGGCCAGCACCGAGTTCGCCGCGTCGTCGTGGCGCAGCCACTCGAAGCCGCCGCTGTTGACGTCCTGCTCGTGCAGCGCGGGGAAGGCGCGCAGCACGTTGTTGAGGTCGCGCACCAGCCGCATCAGGCCCTGGTGGCGCTGCTCGCCGAGCAGGTGCCAGTGCAGCTGGGCGTCGGCGTTCCACTCGTCCCACTGGGCGAACTCGCAGCCCATGAAGAGCAGCTTCTTGCCGGGGTGGCCCCAGAGGTAGGCGTAGTAGGCGCGCAGGTTGGCGAAGCGCTGCCAGTCGTCGCCCGGCATCTTGCGTATCAGCGAGCCCTTGCCGTGCACCACCTCGTCGTGCGAGAGCGGCAGCACGAAGTTCTCGTGGAAGGCGTACATCAGCGAGAAGCGGAGCTCGTCCTGGTGCCAGCGGCGGTGAATGGGCTCGCGCTCCATGTAGCGCAGGGTGTCGTTCATCCAGCCCATGTTCCACTTGTAGTGGAAGCCCAGGCCGCCGGACTGGCCGTCGTCGGACGGCGGGCGCGAGACCCCGGGGAAGGAGGTCGACTCCTCGGCGATCATGATGGCCTCGGGCCGCTCGACGCCGATGACCTTGTTCATGCGGCGAAGGAAGTCGATCGCCTCCAGGTTCTCGCGGCCGCCGTGCTGGTTGGGCACCCACTGGCCGTCGCGGCGGCTGTAGTCGCGGTAGAGCATCGAGGCCACCGCATCGACGCGCAGGCCGTCGATGCCGAAGCGCTCTATCCAGTACAGCGCATTGCCGACCAGGAAGTTGCGCACCTCCGTGCGGCCGTAGTTGTAGATCAACGTGTTCCAGTCGGGGTGGAAGCCCTCGCGCGGGTCGGCGTGCTCGTAGAGGTGGGTGCCGTCGAACATCGTCAGGCCGTGTTCGTCGCTCGGGAAGTGGGCCGGCACCCAGTCGAGTATCACGCCCAGCCCGGCGGCATGCGCCGTCTCGACGAAGGCCTTGAACTCCTCCGGCGTGCCGTGGCGCGCGGTCGGCGCGTACAGGCCGGTCGGCTGGTAGCCCCAGGAGCCGTCGAAGGGGTACTCCTGCACCGGCAGCAGCTCGATGTGGGTGAAGCCCAGCTCGCGCACATAGGGCACGAGCTGCTCGGCCAGCTCGCCGTAGCTCAGCCAGCTGCCGTCGTGGTGGCGGCGCCAGGAGGCCAGGTGCACCTCGTAGACGCTGATCGGCGCGTCGAGCGCATTGGCGCGCCGGCGCTCGGGGCTGGAGGCGACGCCGGCCGGCAGCCGCTGCACCACCGAGGCGGTCTGCGGCCGCAGCTCGGCCCGGTTGGCGAAGGGGTCGGCCTTCAGGCGCAGCACGCCGTCGGCGCCGAGCAGCTCGAACTTGTAGCGGTCGCCCTCGCCCACGTGCGGCACGAAGATCTCCCAGACCCCGGCGGACGGGTGCTTGCGCATCATGTGGCGCCGGCCGTCCCAGGCGTTGAAGTCGCCCACCACCGAGACGCGCCTGGCCGAAGGCGCCCAGACCGCGAAGCGCACGCCGCCGACGCCACCCACGTCCAGCGGGTGCGCCCCCAGCGCCTCGTAGGGCCGCAGGTGGGTGCCTTCGGTCAGCAGCCAGCGGTCGCCCTCGCGCAGCTGCGAGCCGAAGCGGTAGGCGTCCTCCAGCACCTGCGGCGCCGCGAAGCTGTCCCACTCGATCGCCAGGCGGTAGGCCGGGGCCTCGGGCGGCACCGGCCGGCCGGGGACCACGCCGCACCACAGCGCCGTGCCGGGCAAGGCCTCCAGCACGCACAGCCGCTGGCCCGACAAGTCCAGCGCCGAGACCGCGCGGGCGCCCGGCAGCAGCGCCCGCAGCGCCCAGCCGGAGGGCGTGGCATGCGGGCCCAGCACACCGAAGGGGTCGCCGTGCTCGGCGCGCAGCAAGGCGGCGGTGGCGTGGGCGTCGGGCGCGCCGGGGGGAAGAATGGGGTTCATGGCGGTGAGCTCGCGAGCTTGTCTCTTTGTGATCGGGTTTTATGACGCCTTGGCGCCGCTGCGGCAACAGGAGTAAACGCGGCAGCTTCAGCCGCCGTTCCGGGCCTCCCCGCCTTCGGCGAACAAGGCAGCATACGGCGGCAGCAGCCAGGTCGCCGCCACCGGGTCTATCGCGGCCGCCGAGCCCAGCCCGCCCGGCGCACCCGGCAGTGGACCCGGCAGCGGACCAGGCAGCGCCCAGGCCGCCGGCAGCGCAACCGCCACCGGCTCGGGCCCGAGGTTGAAGGCCGCCAGCAGCGCCGGCCCCTGCGCGCCGAAGCGCTCCAGCAGCAGCACCGGCTCGGGGGCGTCGTGAAAGCGGATGCCGCCCAGCTTCAGCCGCGGCTCGGCGCGCCGCCAGGCCAGCAGGCGGCGGGCGTGGTGCAGCGTGCTGCCGGGATCGGCCTCCTGCGCATCGACCGCGCGCTCGGCGTGGCCCTGGCCCAGCGGCAGCCAGGGCTCGGCCTGCGAAAAGCCCGCTTGCGTGCCGGCGGCCAGCCAGGGCATCGGCGTGCGGCAGCCGTCGCGGCCCTTGAACTCGGGCCAGAAGGCCTTGCCGTAGGGGTCCTGCAGGCGCTCGAACGGGATCTCGGCCTCGGTCAAGCCCAGCTCTTCGCCCTGGTACATGCCTATGCTGCCGCGCAGCGAGACCAGCAGCGCCAGCAGCGTGCGGGTCAGCCGCTCGTCGGCCACGCCGCCCGGCGCCCAGCGCGACGCGATGCGCGGCACGTCGTGGTTGGAGAGCGCCCAGCAGCCCCAGCCGCCGGTCTTGGCCAACTCGGCCTCGAGCGCCTCGACCTGGCCGCGGATGTGGGCGGCCGTCGCCTCGCGCGTCAGCAGCGCGAAGCTGTAGGCCATGTGCAGGCGCTTGCCGGCCTCGGTGTAGGTGGCCATCAGCGGCGGCGCGTGTTCGTCGCCCACCTCGCCGACGCTGGCCGCGCCGAACTCGTCCAGCACCGCCCGCAGCCGTTCGAGGAAGACCAGGTTCTCCGGCTGGCTCTTGTCGTGCAGGTGCTTCTGCATCGCATAGGGGTTGTCCGGCCGGACGGTGCTGACGTGGTCCTGCTCGTCGTGCGAGGCGGCCGGGTTGTCGCGCAGCAAGGCGTCGTGGAACTGGTGGTTGCAGGCGTCGAAGCGGAAGCCGTCGACCCCGCGCTCGCACCAGAAGCGCACCTCGCCCAGCAGCGCGTCCTGCACCGCCGGGTGGTGGAAATTGAGATCCGGCTGGCTGGCGAGAAAGCTGTGCAGGTAGTACTGGCGCCGCCGCGCGTCCCACTGCCAGGCCGGGCCGCCGAAGACGCTGAGCCAGTTGCTCGGCGGGCTGCCGTCGGGCTTGGCGTCGGCCCACACATACCAGTCGGCGCGCGGGTTGTCGCGGCTGGCCCGGCTCTCGGCGAACCAGGCGTGCTGGTCGGAGGTGTGCGAGAGCACCTGGTCGATGATGATGCGCACGCCCAACTGATGGGCGCGCGCCAGCATGGCGTCGAAGTCGGCCAGGCTGCCGAACAGCGGATCGACCTGCCGGTAGTCGGCGACGTCGTAGCCGAAGTCGGCCATCGGCGACTTGAAGAAGGGCGAGATCCAGATCGCGTCGGCCCCGAGCCTGGCCACGTGCTCCAGCCGGGCGGTGATGCCGGGCAGGTCGCCGACGCCGTCCCAGGCGCCGCCGCGCTCGCTGTCGGCGAAGCTGCGGGGGTAGATCTGGTAGATCGCCGCGCCGCGCCACCAGCCGGTGTCGCGCGCCGCCGAGGGGGGCAGGGGCTTGTGGGAGTTCATCGGCATCGATCGCAGCATGAGTGGGTGCGCCGCTATCTTGCACCGGAAACCGGCCGTAACCCCAAGGTAACCATCAGGGGCTGCCCTGGGGTGCCGGCGGGATGTTGCGCCACAGCCAAAGCGCTTGCGGTCGACGCACTCGCCGGCCAGCCGCCAGCCCGGGTGGCACCGGCCTTGCTGAGAAGGTTCAAGCGCGGCCGCAGCCGCCGGCAGCAGCCGGCGCCGGCCGCGGGAGAGCCGGATGGAACTGACCCCGCGTGAAAAAGACAAGCTGCTGATCTTCACCGCCGCCTTGCTGGCCGAGCGCCGCATGGCCCGTGGCCTGAAGCTCAACTACCCCGAAGCGGTGGCCCTGATCACCGCCGCCATCATGGAGGGCGCGCGCGACGGCAAGACCGTGGCGCAGCTGATGAGCGAGGGCAAGACAGTGCTGTCGCGCCACGACGTGATGGAGGGCATCGCCGAGCTGATCCCCGAGATCCAGGTGGAGGCCACCTTCCCGGACGGCACCAAACTGGTGACCGTGCACCAACCGATTGCTTGAGCTGCGCACCAATCTGGCGCCACCTCTTCTGGCTCGCGCCACGCCCAATCCCCAAGGAAACCCTATGTTCCCCAAAACGCTTTGCATCGCGCCGCGCTCCCGCTCGCTCGCGCCCGCGCTGACCGCCCTGGGCGGCCTGGTGGCGCTGGCCCTGCCCTTCACCGCGCTGGCCCACGCCGGCAGCGATGCCGGCGGCCACCACGGTTTTGCCAGCGGGCTGCTGCACCCGTTCACCGGGCTGGACCACCTGGCCGCGATGCTCGCGGTCGGCTTGTGGAGCGGCCTGTCGGCCCGACGGGTCTGGGTCGCGCCGCTGGCCTTTGCGGCGCTGCTGCTGGCCGGGGCGCTGGGGGCCGCCGCCGGGCTGGGCCTGCCGGCCGTGGAGCCGATGATCGCCACCTCGCTGCTGGTGCTGGGGCTGCTGCTGGCAACGCGGCGCGTGCTGCCGGCGCCGGTGGCGGCGCTGCTGGTCGGCGGCTTTGCGCTGTTCCACGGCGCGGCGCACGGCAGCGAGCTGAGCGGCGGCGCCGCGCTGGCGGGCATGGTGCTGGCGACCGGGCTGCTGCACGCCGCCGGCCTGGCGCTGGGCATCGCGCTGCGCCGACATGGCAACGCGCTGAGCCGCTGGCTGCCGCGGCTGGCCGGTGCGGCCGTCGCGGGCCTGGGCACTGCGCTGCTCTTCGCCTGACACCGGGAGCCTCACGATGATCCCCGGCGAACTCTTCACCGACGAAGGCGACCTGACCCTCAACCCCGGCCGGCGCACGCTGACGCTGGTGGTCGAGAACTCGGCCGACCGGCCGATCCAGGTCGGCTCGCACTACCACTTCGCCGAGACCAACGGCGCGCTCAGCTTCGACCGCGCCGCTGCCCACGGCATGCGCCTGAACATCGCCAGCGGCACGGCCGTGCGCTTCGAGCCCGGCCAGCAACGAACCGTCGAACTCGTCGATTACGCCGGCGCCCGCGTCGTCTACGGCTTTCGCGGCCTCGTGCAAGGAAACCTCTGATGGCCACCATCGGCAAACGCGCCTACGCCGAGATGTTCGGCCCCACCGTCGGCGACCGGCTGCGGCTGGCCGACACCGACCTGATCATCGAGGTCGAACAAGACCTCACCTTGCGGGCCGGCGGCTACGGCGAGGAGGTCAAGTTCGGCGGCGGCAAGACCATACGCGACGGCATGGGCCAGAGCCAGGTGCCCAACGGCCCGGGCGCCCATGAAGCGATGGACTGCGTGATCACCAACGCGCTGATCCTCGACCACTGGGGCATCGTCAAGGCCGACATCGGCATCAGGGGCCAGCGCATCGCGGCCATAGGCAAGGCCGGCAACCCCGACGTGCAGCCCGGCGTCGACATCGTGATCGGCCCGGGCACCGAGATCATCGCCGGCGAGGGCATGATCGTCACCGCCGGCGCGATCGACAGCCACATCCACTTCATCTGCCCGCAGCAGATCGAGGAGGCACTGACCAGCGGCGTCACCACGATGATCGGCGGCGGCACCGGCCCCGCCACGGGCACGCTGGCCACCACCTGCACGCCCGGCCCGGAGAACATCGCCCGCATGCTGCAGGCGGCCGACGGCTTCGCGATGAACCTGGGCTTCTTCGGCAAGGGCAACGCCAGCCGGCCCGAAGCGCTGCGCCAGCAGGCCGAGGCCGGCGCCATCGGCCTGAAGCTGCACGAAGACTGGGGCACCACGCCCGCCGCGATCGACTGCTGCCTGACGGTGGCCGAGGAGGCCGACATCCAGGTGGCCATCCACAGCGACACGCTGAACGAATCCGGCTTCGTCGAGAACACCATCGCCGCGACCAAGGGCCGCACGCTGTGCGCCTTCCACACCGAAGGCGCGGGCGGCGGGCATGCGCCCGACATCCTGCGCGTGGTCGGCGAACAGAACTTCCTGCCCTCGTCGACCAACCCGACGATGCCCTACACCATCAACACCATCGACGAGCATCTGGACATGCTGATGGTCTGCCACCACCTCGACGCCAGCATCGCCGAGGACCTGGCCTTCGCCGAGAGCCGCATCCGGCGCGAGACCATCGCGGCCGAAGACATCCTGCACGACCTCGGCGCGATCAGCATGTTCAGCTCCGACAGCCAGGCCATGGGCCGGGTCGGCGAGGTCAACATCCGCTGCTGGCAGACGGCGCACAAGATGAAGCAGCAGCGCGGCGCGCTGCCCGGCGACTCGGCCCGCAACGACAACACCCGCGCCAAGCGCTACATCGCCAAGCTCACCATCAACCCGGCGATCGCGCACGGCATCGCCCACGAGGTCGGCTCCGTCGAGGTCGGCAAGTGGGCCGACCTGGTCTTCTGGAGGCCGGCCTTCTTCGGCGTCAAGCCCAGCCTGATCCTGAAGGGCGGCTTCATCGCGATGGCCGCGATGGGCGACCCCAACGCCAGCATCCCGACGCCGCAGCCGGTGCACTACCGGCCGATGTTCGGCAGCTTCGGCGGCGCGCTGGCGCGCGGCTCGCTGACCTTCGTCAGCCAGGCCTCGCTGGCCAACGGCGCGGCGGAGAGCTACGGCCTGCACAAGCGCCTGAGCGCCGTCAAGGGCTGCCGCGGCGTGACCAAGGCGCAGATGGTGCACAACCACTACGCGCCGACGATGGAGATCGACGCGCAGACCTACAGCGTGCGCGCCGACGGCCAACTGCTGGTCTGCGAGCCGGCCACCAGCTTGCCGATGGCGCAGCGCTATTTCCTGTTCTGATTCAGCAGCAGCCCCAGCGGGCTCGCCGCTCCCGGCCGACTGGTGCTGCCCGCCCGGCCCTGGCGCGTCGCACCCCCACGCCCGGCGGTGACTCGAAAGTTCAAGTAACCTCCGTCGGCCGCGCGACACGCGCCGAACTGGAGTGACGATGGACCCCCTGCTGACGCTGCTACCCCCGCAGCCCCTGCTGCTCGCCTTCATCGGCGCCAGCCTCGCGCTCGCCATGACGCCTGGCCCGGCCGTCGTCTACATCCTCGCCCGCACGCTGTCGCAGGGCCGCAGCAGCGGCCTGGCCTCGGTGGCCGGCGTGGCGCTGGGCAACATGGGCAACGCGCTCGGCGCGGCCTTCGGCCTGGCCGCCCTGTTCGCGATCTCGGCCTCGGCCTTCACGGTCGTCAAGCTGGCCGGCGCGGCCTACCTGATCTGGATGGGCATCAAGCTGCTGCGCGAGTCGTCCCGCAGCGCGCCCGCCAGCGCCCAGGCCCTGCCCGACGTGGCCCGCGTCGGCAGCGCCCGCATCTTCCGCGACGGCTTCGTGGTGGCCTTGCTGAACC
>DATHWJ010000068.1:0-4286 GCA_035460745.1 Ideonella sp.
TGCTCAGGCGCCAACCGGTAGTCCAGCGCCACCACCGCGCCGCCGCTGCGCAGCGCGAGCTGGCGGCACAGGCTGTCGTGGGTCTCCAGGTTGCCGATCACGAAGCCGCCGCCATGCAGGTAGAGCAGCACCGGGAGCTCGCCGTGCGCGGCGGCGTAGAGCCTGGCGGGCAAGGCCGTGCCATCGGCCGCCGGGAGCTGGAAGTCCTCGACCCGCGGCAACGGCGCGCGGGGCAGCTCCAGCACCTCGCTGGCCGCCGTGTAGGCGGCGCGGGCTTCGGCCGGGGTCTGGGTGTGGAAGGCGGGCCGGTTGGCCCGCCGTATGCGGTCGAGGATGCCGGCCATCCGGGGCGTCAGCAGCTGGGCGGCGTCAGAGGGACGGAGGGTGGGGTTCACAGGGGGGCTGGGCGCAAACGAGGCCGCCAGCATAGCGGCAAGCGCCCTGCGCCCGACGCGGGCTAAGGGGCCCGGTGGCCGTCGCCGCGCGCTACCCTGCGTCCGACAACCGCACACGGACCCTCGACGGATTGCAGTACCGATGAGACCCCGAGCCGCTTCTCGCCCGGCGCCGACGCGCCCCGCCAGGCCGCGGCGTGGGCTGCGGCTGATCGGCCCGTTTGTCGCCGGCCAGACGCTGCTGGTGCTGGTGGCGATCGCCTGCTTCTACCTGCTTTCGGCCACCCGCGCGTACGTGGGCGGCGAGAGCCAGTGGTCCAAGAGCCGCGAGGCCGCCACCCAGCACCTGCGCCGCTACGCCGCCAGCGGCGACGCGCGCGAGCTGGCGGGCTTCGAGCAGGCGCTGTCGGTGCCGCGCGGCGACCGGCAGGCCCGCCTCGCGCTGGAGCGCGATCCGCCCGACTACGCGGCGGCCCGGGCGGGCTTCCTCCAGGGCCTCGTGCACCCGGCGGACATCACCGCGATGCTGGCGATGTATCGCGCCTTCGGGCACAGCGCGCTGATGCGCCCGGCGATCGCCGCCTGGGAGGCCGGCGACGCCTTGTGCGACGAGCTGGCCGGCCTGGCCGCCACGCTGCGCGCGGCCCCCGCGGTCGGCGACCCGGCCAGCCAGGCCCGCACGCAGGCCCAGCTCGACGCCCTGGGCGAGCGCTTCCTGCTCGCCGAGCAGGCCTTCAGCCGCCAGCTGGGCGACGCCTGCCGGCAGGCGCTGGTGCTGTGCTCGCTGGGCATCGTGCTGCTGGCGGTGGGGCTGACCTGGGCTGGCGGCAGCTTCGCCTGGCGCGCCATGGCTCGGCAGCGGCGCGACGAGGAGCGCCTGCGCGCCGCCAACCGCCGCTGGTCGCTGGCCACCGCGGGCGACGGCCTGGGCCTGATCGAGTGGTGGGTGGAGGGCGACCAGATGCGGCTGGACCGGCGCGCCTGCCAGCTCTACGGGCTGGACCCGGACTCGCCCACGCGCGCCACGCTGGCGCGGGCCGCGCTGCGCAAGACCATCCACCAGGACGACCGCCGTATCGCGCGCGACGCGGTCGAGCGCGCGGCCCTCGACGGCGGCATCTACAAGCACACCTACCGCGTGCTGCTGCCCGATCGCACGGTCAGGCACCTGCAGGTGACCGGCAGCTTCGACGAGGCCTACGGGCCGCGCAAGCGCATGGTGGGTATCGTGCGCGACGTCAGCCACGAGGTGGAGCACAGCCGGCTCGAAGCCGAGCGGGCCGCGGCCGAGTCGCTGCAGCGCGAGCGGCTGGGGTTTTTCTCCCGCGTCAGCCATGAGCTGCGCACGCCGCTGCATGCCATCCTGGGCTTCGTGCAGCTGCTGTCGATGCCCGCCCGGCGCCACTCGCCGCCGGACCCCAGCTACCTGGCGCACCTGGAGACCGCCAGCAAGCACCTGCTGCGCCTGGTCGACGAGCTGCTCGACCTGACCTCGATGCAGGACGAAGCGCTGGCCGCGGTGCCCGAGCCGGTCGAGCTCGCCGCGCTGGTGGAAAGCTGCATCGCGATGATCGAGCCGCAGCGCCAGGCCCAGCAGGTCGAGCTGGTCCATCGCCTGCCGGCCGCCCCCATCGTCGTGCAGGCCGATCCCGGGCGGCTGCGCCAGGTCTTCTTGAACCTGCTGAGCAACGGCTGCAAGTACAACCGCCCCGGCGGACGGCTGGAGGTGCGCTACCGCCTGGAATCCGGCGCCATCCGGGTGGAGATCGAGGACGAAGGGCTGGGCCTGGAGCCGCACCAGCTGGCGGCTCTCTTCCAGCCCTTCAAGCGCTTCCACAAGGACGCCGCCATCCCCGGCAGCGGCCTGGGCCTGTTCATCGTCAAGACCGCGCTGCAGCAGGTGGGCGGCGAGGTCGGCGTGCGCAGCGAGCCGGGGCGCGGCTCAGTGTTCACGGTGCGGCTGAATGCCGCCCCGTGAGGGGCGGCTCGGCTCAGCCGTGCTTCTTCAGCCGTGCTTCTGGTCGAAGAACTGCTCGTCTTCGGTCGAGCCCTTCAGCGCTGCGGTCGAGGCCTGGGCTTCGATCGTGGTGGTCACCGCGTCGAAGTAGCCGGTGCCGACCTCGCGCTGGTGCTTGACGGCCGTGAAGCCCCTGTCGGCGGCGGCGAACTCGGCCTCTTGCAGCTCGACGAAGGCGCTCATGTTGTTGCGGGCGTAGCCATAGGCCAGGTTGAACATCGAGTAGTTCAGCGCATGGAAGCCGGCCAGCGTGATGAACTGGAACTTGTAGCCCATCGCGCCCAGCTCGCGCTGGAACTTGGCGATGGTGGCATCGTCGAGGTTCTTCTTCCAGTTGAAGCTGGGCGAGCAGTTGTAGGCCAGCAGCTTGCCCGGGAACTTGGCGTGGATGGCGTCGGCGAAGGCCTTGGCGAAGGCCAGGTCGGGCTTGCCGGTCTCGCACCAGATCAGGTCGGCGTGCGGGCAGTAGGCCAGGCCGCGGCTGATGGACTGCTCCAGGCCGTTGCGGGTGCGGTAGAAGCCTTCGACGGTGCGCTCGCCGGTGGTGAAGGGCTTGTCGTTGTCGTCGATGTCGCTGGTCACCAGGTCGGCGGCTTCGGCGTCGGTGCGGGCCAGCAGGATGGTGGGCGTGCCCATCACGTCGGCGGCCAGGCGGGCGGCGACCAGCTTGTTGACGGCTTCGCGGGTGGGCACCAGCACCTTGCCGCCCATGTGGCCGCACTTCTTGGCCGAGGCGAGCTGGTCCTCGAAGTGAACGCCGGCGGCGCCGGCTTCGATCATGGCCTTCATCAGCTCGAAGGCGTTCAGCACGCCGCCGAAGCCGGCTTCGGCGTCGGCCACGATGGGGGCGAAGAAGTCGATGTCGTTCTTGCCTTCGCTCCACTGGATCTGGTCGGCGCGCTGGAAGGTGGCGTTGATCTTCTTGACGACCTTGGGCACCGAGTCCACCGAGTAGAGCGACTGGTCGGGGTACATCTCGCCGTTGCTGTTGGCGTCGCCGGCCACTTGCCAACCGCTCAGGTAGATGGCCTTCAGGCCGGCCTTGACCTGCTGCATGGCCTGGTTGCCGGTCATCGCGCCCAGCGTGTTGACGAAGGGCTCGGTGTTGATCAGGTTCCAGAGCTTGTCGGCGCCGCGCTGGGCCAGCGTGTGCTCGATGGCCAGTGAGCCGCGCAGGCGGACCACGTCGGCAGCGGTGTAGCTGCGGGTGATGCCCTTCCAGCGGGGGTTTTCGGCCCAGTCTTTTTCGAGGGCGGCGATCTGTTGTTCGCGGGTGGCTTGGGTGCTCATGAGGCGGCTCCTGGTGTCGTTGGGATGAAGCGGAAATGCGGCTGACAACGGACTCAAGGCTACCGATCGCGAACAAGCTTGGGAAGACTTATGTCTTATATAAGACTGAAATTTCTCTTCATATAAATCAATAACTTAACAAGCACAAACCACATTGTGGAATGGCACTTTTCGTGATGAAAAATTCTTGTGCGGTGCAGCACGCATTCATTCCACATTGCGGAATGTGATCTCCGCATGGCAAAAATCGTCCGCCCATGAGAAATCGAACTCCGAAATGCGAAATGGGGTCAGAGTGAATTTCCGGCGCGGCGCGGCGCGGAGGGTGAGCGCGGTGTGGAGGTTTGCGCAAGCTGAGCCGGCCCTGCGCTGTGCGGCGGCTGGGTTCGGCGGTCGGCTTCGCCGACTGCTCGGCGGTGCTCGGGCGGCCGGCCCGTCGCAGAAATCGAGTAGGGACCCGCATCGCTGCAGGCCCCTCTCACAGAACCGTACTTGTGCTGTTCACATACGGCTCTTCGGAACCGCGGGTTATCAACCCCGCGGCTGACCTTTCGATCTCGACTATCCCCAGTCCAGAGCATATT
>DATHWJ010000069.1:0-6557 GCA_035460745.1 Ideonella sp.
TTCACCTTGACCCTGGTCGAGGCCGACCCCGAGACGCTGGCCGCCCAGGCCGCCAGCGGCGGCCCGAGCGCGCTGCCGGCCTACCGCTACCGCGAAGTCCACTACATCGAGGACAACGAGACCAATGCCGAGGTGATGCGCGGCGTGCTGGCGCAGCGCCCGCAGGTGCGGCTCACGATCTCCGAGACCGGCACCGAGGGGCTGTCGGCGATACGCAGCGACCCGCCCAGCCTGGTGCTGCTCGACATGCACCTGCCCGACCTGGACGGCCTGGAGGTCTTGCGCGAGCTGCGCGCCGACCCGGCGACCGCCGACATCCCCGTCATCGTGGTCTCGGCCGACGCCACCACCGCCCGCATCGAGCAGGCCTTCGCCGAGGGCGCCACCGAGTACACCACCAAGCCGGTCGACGTGGCGAGTTTCCTGGCCCAGCTGGACGGCCTGCTGGACCGGCAGGACACCCGGTTCAGCTGACTTTTTTCAACCCGGCACGAAACCGCTTCGCATTGGCCACGTAGTGCTTCGCCGCCCGCATCAGGTCGGCGATCTGCTCCGGGCTCAGCTCGCGCGCCACCTTGGCCGGGCTGCCGACGATCAGCGAGCCGTCGGGGAAGACCTTGCCCTCGGTGACCAGCGCGCCGGCGCCGACCAGGCAGTTCTTGCCGATGCGGGCGTTGTTGAGCACCACCGCGCCGATGCCGATCAGCGAGCCGTCGCCGATGGTGCAGCCGTGCAGCATGGCCTTGTGGCCGACCGTGACGTCTTCGCCGATGGTCAGCGGCTTGCCCGGGTCGGAGTGCAGCACCGCCGCTTCCTGCAGGTTGCTGCCGCGGCCGATGCGGATGGGCTCGCTGTTGTCGCCGCGCACCAGCACGCCGAACCAGGCGCTGCTGTCGGCCGCCATCACGACGTTGCCTATCACCTGGGCGCTGTCCGCCACCCAGGCGGATTCGGCGATGTCGGGCACGAAGTCATCGATCTGGTAGACGGCCATGTCACGTTCCTGCGTCGGTTGCCAGCAGGAAGTATCGCCGCAGCGCGGCCACCGGTGCTCACGACAGCAGTGTGCGGTCCGATCCGGCGCTGCCCTGGGAGCCCGCCGGCGACGGCGCGACGCGCTCGTTCATCACCAGCACCAGCCAGCCGTCGCTGTAGGAGGTCTCGGTGACGCGGAACCAGCGGCCGTCCCACATGTCGACGTCGAAACTGCGCTGCGGCACGCTGCGGCGCTTGTTGTCGGCCGCGCGCAGCCAGGCCGCGATGTCCAGGGTCTCGATGCGTGGGCCGATGCGCTGCGCGTGGCAGTGCCGCATGATGTCGCCGAAGGCCATGGCCTGCGGCTGCACCGCGTACAAGGCCATGAAGCTGGGCGTCGCCAGGCCGAGCCGGTCCGAGGGGTCGAACAGCGCCATCGGCGTGCCCAGCCCACCCAGCCCGCGCAGCAGCTGCGACAAGGCCGCGCTGTAGCCGCCGGGCGCCGCGAGGCCGCTGGCGGCCGGCGGCTGGCCGGTGAGCGTGGCGGGGTCGAAGGGCACCGGTTCGCCGGGCATCGCGAGGCGGTCGCGCCCCAGGTGCTTGGCGCGGTAGAGCATCTGGTCGGCCATGCGCACCCAGGCGTTGCCATGCTCGATCTCGGCGCTCAGCTCGACGGCGCCGAAGCTGGCGGTGACGACCACGCCATCCATCAGCGGGGCCTGGTGCAACTGCTCGCGCAGCCGCTCCACCACTTCGCGTGCTTCGGCGATGGCGGTGCCGGGCAGCAGGATGCCGAACTCCTCGCCGCCGTAGCGGCCGGGCACGTCGGCCAGCCGCAGGCCGCTCTTGAGCAGCTCGGCGAAGCGGCGTATCACCGCGTCGCCGGCGGCATGGCCGTAGGCGTCGTTGATGTGCTTGAAGTGATCGAGGTCGGTCAGCACCAGCGTGGCGGCCTGGCCGCTGCGCCGGCAGCGCTTGAACTCGGCCTCGACCAGCGCCTCCCAGTGGCTGCGGTTGTAGAGGCCGGAGAGGCCGTCCTGCCGGCTCTGCCGCTCCAGCTCGGTGTGCTTGTGGTTCAGCTTGCGCAGCGCCAGGCTGGCGGTGTGGCCGATCGCGATGGGCTGCAGCAGCAGCATGGGCACGCAGGCCAGCGTGGTCAGCAGGTCGGTGGCCGGCTGCCAGCGCAGGCCGAAGACCAGCACACCGGCGAGCAGCCCCGCGGCATGCGCCAGCAGGCCGTGGCGCAGCAGGCGCGGCCCGCCGCCGGCCATGGTGTTCATGCTCATCAGGCCCAGCGCGGCGGCCCCGGGCACGACGCTGAAGCACATCAGCGCGGTCCAGGCGCCGCCACAGGCGTGGTCGACCAGCAGGTTGCGGTGCTCGGCCTGGCGCGGGTCGTCGGCGCGGCGCGCCAGCCACCAGGCCAGGTGCGGCCAGAGCAGGCAATGCAGCATGGGCGGGATCCACATCCAGCCCGGCGCGCCTTGCACGTGCAGCGCGGTGGCCACGCCGAGCAGGCCCAGCAGCAGGCCGAAGCTGCGGGCCAGGTGGTTGCGCTTGGCAAAGCCGAGGTGCGGCCGGTGCGGCGTCGCCGTGGCGGCCGGCTGGGCCGGTTGGGCCGGCTCGCCGGCCGCGCCCGGGCCGGGCGGCACCATGCTCAGCACGGCAGGCTTCCAGCGCCTGCCGGGCTGGCGCCCAGCCAGCGCTCGACCTCGTCGGCCGGCCAGGGCCGGGCCAGCAGGTAGCCCTGCAGCACCTCGCAGCCGCGCTCGGTCAGGAACTCGCGCTGCGCCGGCGTCTCGACGCCCTCGGCCACCACCTGCATGCGCAGGCTCTCGCCGATGCGCAGCATCGAGCCGATCAGCGCGCGGGCCGATTCGCTGGCCTCGATGTCCTGCACGAAGCTCTTGTCCAGCTTGAGTTCGCCGATAGGCAGGCGGTGCAGGCAGCTCAGGCTGGAATAGCCGGTGCCGAAGTCGTCCAGCGACAGCCCCACCCCCATCGCGTGGAAAGCGTGCACGCCGGCCAGCACGCGCGGGTCGTTGTCCAGCATCACGCTCTCGGTCATCTCCAGCGTCAGGCAGCCTGGCGTCAGGCCCAGTTGCGCCAGCAGGCCGGACACCAGCGCGGGCAGGCCGGTGTCGCGGAAGTTGCTCGCCGAGAGATTGACCGAGACCCGCGGCACCGGCACGCCGCGGCGCTGCCAGTCGGCCAGCTGGCGGCAGGCTTCGCCCAGCACCCAGCGCGCCAGGTCGTTGATCAGGCCGCAGTCTTCGGCCAGCGCCACCACGCGGTCAGGCGCGATGGGCCCGCGCTGCGGGTGCGGCCAGCGCAGCAGCGCCTCGACGCCGTACAGTCGCCGCCCGGCGGGCGCCGCGCCGGCGATGACCTGGGGCTGGTAGTGCAGCCGCAGGCCGCCGTCGCGCAGCGCGGCGCGCAGGTCCACCTCCAGCGCGACCCGCTCCTGCTGGGCCTCGTTCATCTCGGCGCGGAAGAAGCGGAAACTGCCGCGCCGGTCGGTCTTGGCCCGCACCATCGCGATGTCGGCGTGGCGCAGCAGGGTCTCGAGGTCGCCGCCGTCCTCCGGGTAGAGGGCCACGCCTATGCTGGCGCTGGGTGCGATCTCCAGCCCGTCCAGGTCGACCGGGCGGGCCAGCAGCTGCAACAGGCGCTCGGCGGCGGCTGCTGCCTGCAGGCCGGTGCAACGCGGCAGCAGCAGCACGAACTCGTCGCCCGAGAGCCGGCCCGCAATGTCGCTGCCGCGCGCTTCGCCGGCCAGCCGCCGCGCCACCTCGCGCAGCAGCGTGTCGCCCGTCGCGTGGCCGCGCGCATCGTTGATCAGCTTGAAGCGGTCCAGGTCGATGAAGAGCGCCGCCAGCGGCTGGCCGGTGCGCACCGCGTCGGCGAAGACCGGCTCGGCGAGGGTGTTCAGCAGCACCCGGTTCGGCAGGCCGGTCAGGGTGTCGAAGAAGGCCAGGCGGTGCAGCTGGTGGCGGGCGGCGTCGCGCTCCAGCGCCAGCGCGCAGAGGTGCACGCAGAGCTCGACCAGCCGGCAGTGCACGGCGTCCGGGCCGCGCGGCGTGCGGTAGTAGAAGGCGAAAGTGCCTATCACCTGGCCCGTGGGGTTCTTGATGGGGCTGGACCAGCAGGCCGCCAGGCCCAGCGGCAAGGCCAGCGCGGCATAGGGGGCCCAGAGCGGGTCGGTGGCGATGTCGGTCACCAGCACCGGCTCGCCGCGGAAGGCCGCCGTGCCGCAGGAGCCCGCGAGCGGGCCGGCGGCCAGCCCGTCGATCGCACGCGTGTAGTGCTCGGGCAGGCTGGGCGCAGCCAGCGGGCGCAGGCGCTGCTCGCCGTCGACCGATAGGATGGAGGCGATCACCTCCGGTGCGATGCGCTCGACCTCGCGGCAGACCAGGTCCATCACCTCCAGCAGCGGCCGCTCGCGCGCCATGGCCTCCAGCACGGTGCTCTGCAGCTCCTCGTGCAGCTTGCTCGTGGTGGTGTCGCGGGCGAGGACGGCGCGGCAGACATGGCCGTGCAAATGCACCTGCGACACGCTGATAGAGAGCCACAGGCGCCGGCCGTCGGGCCGCGTGATGGCGTGCTCGGCCCAGGCGCCCGCCTGCAGCAGCGCGGCCGGCAGCAGGCGGCCGATGTTGCCGCCGAGCACCGCGGCGCGTGCCACGCCCCAGAGCCGCTCGGCGGCGGTATTGATACGGCGCACCCGCCCGCCCTCGTCGACCAGCACGACGCCGTCGATGGCCTGGTCGATCAACTCGGCGATGTCGCCGCCCCAGCGGGCAGCCGTGGCCAGCCCGGCTTCGGCGGAGCTCGCCGTCATGGCGCCCCCACGGATGACTCCGGCCGAGGCGACAACACGATCCGCTTGGGCAAACTGCACGTCATCCGCCAGCTTTCGGCCGTTTGGCGGGCGGCTTGAGCGCGGCGTGCACGGCGATGCCGCGGGCTTGTCCCGCGGGTGCTATGCAGCCGGCCGCTGCCTGGCCTAGAGTGCCCACAAGCCCTGCGGCCGCTGCCGCGCCGCCGCAACCCTCTTTCCAGCCAGGAGATTCCCGTGAGCCGCGAAGCCTTTGTCTGCGATGCCGTGCGCACCCCCTTTGGCCGCTACGGCGGCGCCTTGTCGTCCGTGCGCACCGACGACCTGGGCGCCGTGCCGCTGGCCGCGCTGATGGCGCGCAACCCCACGGTCGACTGGCAGGCCGTGACCGACGTGATCTACGGCTGCGCCAACCAGGCCGGCGAGGACAACCGCAACGTGGCCCGCATGTCGGCGCTGCTGGCCGGGCTGCCGCTGGAGCTGCCGGGCGTGACGATCAACCGCCTGTGCGGCTCCGGCATGGACGCCGTGGGCAGCTCGGCGCGGGCCATCAAGGCCGGCGAGGCCGAGCTGATGATCGCCGGCGGCGTGGAGAGCATGAGCCGGGCGCCGTTCGTGATGCCCAAGGCCGAGAGCGCCTTTTCGCGCAACAACGCGGTCTATGACACCACCATTGGCTGGCGCTTCGTCAACCGGCTGATGAAGGAGAAATACGGCGTCGACTCGATGCCGGAGACGGCCGAAAACGTCGCGACCGACTTCAGGATCGAGCGCGAAGCCCAAGACCGCATGGCGCTGGCCTCGCAGCTGAAGGCGGTGGCGGCGCAGCAGCGCGGCTTTTTCGACGCCGAGATCGTGCCGGTGAGCATCCCGCAGAAGAAGGGCGACGCGGTGGTGGTGGCCAGGGACGAACACCCGCGCGAGACCAGCCTGGAAGCGCTGGCCAGGCTCAAGGGCGTGGTGCGGCCGGACGGCACGGTGACGGCCGGCAACGCCTCCGGCGTCAACGACGGCGCCTGCGCGCTGCTGCTGGCCAGCGAAAGCGGGGCCAAACGCCATGGGCTGACGCCGCGCGCGCGCGTGCTGGGCATGGCGACCGCGGGCGTCGCGCCGCGCATCATGGGTTTCGGCCCGGCGCCGGCGGTGCGCCGGGTGCTGGAGCTGACCGGCCTGAGCCTGGCGCAGATGGACGTGATCGAGCTGAACGAGGCCTTTGCCGCGCAGGGCCTGGCGGTGCTGCGCGACCTGGGGCTGGCGGACGACGATGCGCGGGTGAACCCGAACGGAGGCGCGATTGCGTTGGGGCACCCGTTGGGGGCGAGTGGGGCGCGGCTGGTGACCACGGCGGTCAGCCAGTTGCACGCCATCCGGGGGCGGTATGCGCTGTGCACGATGTGCATAGGCGTGGGGCAGGGTATCGCGGTAGTGGTCGAGAGGGTGTAGCGGGTTGGCGTTCGTTCGACAGGGAGCGCCTGGTTGGGTCGTTTGGGCGTTTTTTGGTTCGGAGAGGCCGCTGCCGGGTGCCCTGCCTGCGCCCTGGTGGTGGCGGTCCTCGCTGCGCTCGGACTGCCTTCGGATCGCAAGGGGGTCGGCCGCGTCGCCGAATCGAGTAGGGACCCGCATCGCTGCAGGCCCCTCTCACAGAACCGTACTTGTGCTGTTCACATACGGCTCTTCGGAACCGCGGGTTATCAACCCCGCGGCTGACCTTTCGATCTCGACTATCCCCAGTCCAGAGCATATT
>DATHWJ010000070.1:0-7718 GCA_035460745.1 Ideonella sp.
CGCCGGATGCCGCCGGCGCCGGCCCGCTCTCGCTGGACGAGCTGCCCGGCATCGACGTCGCGGCGGCGCGCGCCAGCACGCTGGGCAACGAGAAGCTGCTGCGCCGCCTGCTGGCGATGTTCCTCGACAGCCAGGTCGGCGCCGCCGCAACCTTCCGCGCCGCCCGCGCAGCCGGCGACGCGCGCCAGGCGCAGCGTCTGGCCCACACGCTGGGCTCCACCGCCGGCAGCCTCGGCGCCCTGGGCGTGCAGCGCAGCGCCCAGGCGCTGGAGCGGGCCTGCGAAGCCGGCGAAGGCGATGCGGCGATAGCCGGCCTGCTGGCGGCGCTGGAGACGCAACTCGCGCCGGTGCTGGCAGGGCTGGCGCGGCTGCGATGATGGGCGCCCGGCTTTCCACCAACGCATGCGCCTGATCGACCTCGGCCCCCTGCCCCTCACCCTGATCGCTTCGCTCGGCGTGGCGGTGATGGTGCTGGCCGTGCGGGTGCTGGTGCTGCAGCGGATCTTCTCGAAGCGGCAGCGCGAGAACCGGCAGGAGAGCGAGCGGCTGAAATCGCTGGTGGCGGCCTACCGCTCGCTGGCCGGCTCGTTTTCGCCGGCGCTGGAGGAGCACAACGTGCAGATCGAGGCTACGCTGGCCGACATCGTGCTGTTCGGCTCGCTCAAGCAGGTGGAGCTGGCGGCCGCCTGCGCCGACCGGCTGATCCATGGCGAGCCGGTGAGCTACCAGCCGCTGATCGAGGCGCTGCGCACGGACCTGCGGGTGCAGCTGGGGCTGGAGGCCATTCCCGCCACGCTGGTGCTGCCCGCCTCCGGCCCGCGGCGGCCGCAGCGCCAGAACCGCGGCGGTGGGGGCGGCGACGGACGCAGCGGCGCCGGGAATGTGGTGATGGGCGAGCCGGACTGAGGCGGCACACCGGCCCGCGAGTTACATCCCGGTTTCTATCAGAGCTAGCACACTGAAGATTCTTGCCAGGCTGCCGATAGCTGGGGGTCTGCGCTCGAGCTGGCACGGCTGGTGTCCTGCGCGGGGCTTGTATCTCACCAGGGAACCTCAATGAAGATCGCGAAGATGAAGGTCGGCACCCGCCTGGGGCTGGGTTTTGCGCTGGTGCTGGCGCTGCTGGTCGCCGTGACGGCGCTGGGCTTGAGCGAGATGGCACAGATCCGCTCGCAGCTGGGCCGCATCGTCGAGGGCAGCAACGTGCAGACCAAGCTGGTCGGCGGCATGTACGACAGCGCCTCCAACCGCATGATGGCGGTGCGCGACCTGGTGCTGCTGGGCAGCGACGACGTCAAGGTGGCGCACGAGGTCGCGCGCATGGGCGAGATGGACACCAGCTACACCGAGCTGCTGGCCAAGCTGGCGCCGATGGTGGAGGGTGACCCGAACGCCGCGGCGCAGAAGAAGGCCTTGCTGGCGAAGATCGCGGCGGCCCAGGCTGACTCGGTGCCCTTGTTTGCCAAGGCCATCGAGCTGGCGAAGGCTCGCGACGCGGCCACGGCGACCCAGTTGCTGCTCGACAAGACGCTGGCGCTGCAGGTGCGCTGGCTGGGCGCGCTGAACGAGCTGATCGACTTGAACGACACGCTCAGCGCGGCCGACAACGAACGCGCCAGCCGCTCCTACGAGCAGGCCCGGCTCGGCATGCTGCTGCTGGGCGGCGCGGCGCTGCTGGCGGGCGCCGTGGCCGCCGCCTTGATCGTGCGCTCGCTGCTGAAGCAGCTGGGCGGCGAGCCGCGCACGGCCGTCAGGATCGCCGACCGCATCGCCGTGGGCGACCTGACGGTGGAGGTGCGCGTGGCGCCCGACGACCGCAGCAGCCTGATGTATGCGCTGAAAGGCATGCGCGACAGCCTGGCCGGCATCGTCGGCGAGGTGCGTGGCGGCACCGAGACGATCTCCGCGGCGGCGGCCCAGATCGCCGCCGGCAATCTCGACCTCTCCGGCCGCACCGAGCAGCAGGCCGGCTCGCTGGAGCAGACCGCCTCGGCGATGGAGGAGCTGACCTCGACCGTCAAGCAGAACGCCGACAACGCCCGCCAGGCCAACGAGCTGGCGGCCTCGGCCTCGCAGGTGGCCGTGCACGGCGGCCAGGTGGTCGGCCAGGTGGTCAGCACGATGGCGTCGATCGACCAGTCGGCCAAGCGCATCGTCGACATCATCGGTGTGATCGACGGCATCGCCTTCCAGACCAACATCCTGGCGCTCAACGCGGCGGTGGAAGCAGCCCGCGCCGGCGAGCAGGGGCGCGGCTTCGCGGTCGTGGCCAGCGAGGTGCGCAGCCTGGCCCAGCGCTCGGCGACGGCGGCCAAGGAGATCAAGACCCTGATCGACGACTCGGTGCGGAAGGTGAGCTCGGGCAGCGAGCTGGTGCAGCAGGCGGGCGCGACCATGGGCGAGGTGGTCGAGAGCGTCAAGCGGGTGAGCCAGATCGTCAACGAGATCAGCAGCGCGAGCCACGAGCAGAGCCAGGGCATCGAGATGGTGAACGGCGCGATCTCGCAGATGGACAAGGCGACGCAGCAGAACGCCACGCTGGTGGAGCAGGCCACCGCGGCCGCCCGCTCGCAGCAGGACCAGGCCGCGGGCCTGCAGAAGGCGGTCAGCGTGTTCCTGCTGGAGCGGGTGGGCGCTTGACGAGGATCGGCCGACGTAGCCGTCGGCCGAGGGGCTGCACTCCTTCACTGCGCGGTGGTGACCATGTGCGCCTGGACCCGGAAGTTGGGCAGCGTGTTCACCGTCACCACGATGTAGTGCGAGTTGACGGCGAAGTTCAGGGCCGGCAGGCCCACTTGCACGTTGGACAC
The DNA here is from genome assembly GCA_035460745.1 of Ideonella sp. GTDB lineage: Bacteria > Pseudomonadota > Gammaproteobacteria > Burkholderiales > Burkholderiaceae_C > Ideonella. The sequence goes on from DATHWJ010000070.1 coordinate 2,811, forward strand.
GGCGCCGGCCGCGACGCTGACGGCGGTGGCCTGCAGCACGGCGACGCCGGTGACCTTGTTCTTCGCATACAGCGCGGCCGTCACGGCGCCGTTGACCGGCGCGTTGTACTGCAGGCGCAGGAAGTTCCAGTTGGGCACCACGGCGGCAAACGAGTCCAGCACGTTGCAGGTGTAAATCAGCGGCGGGTTGGGGCCTAGCGGCGCGCGCACATAGCCGCCCGCGATGATGACCTGGCCGGCGTTCAGCGTGTAGGCATTGGCCGGCACGCAGGAGGAGACGTTGGACTGCCAGTCTTCGACCTGGGCCTGGGCGCCGGCGGCGCACAGGCCGAGCAGCGAAAACGCCGCGATGCCGACCTTGCGGCGGGTGGCGAAGCGGGCGATGAGCGTGGAACGGGACGACATGGTGTGAGCTCCTGGGGGGTATGGATCGACGCCGGTTCGGAGGCTTTGCCCACCACCGGGCGCGATCTGTGGCGGCGGGGGCTGCTGGCAGTGTTGGGCCGCCCTTCCTACCGATCTCCTACCGATGGGCCGCCGGGTGCGCACTCCCCCTAGAACGAAGCGGGAACCCTTCAGTCCAGCGGCAGCCCCAGCTCGGCCGCCAGTTGCAGCGTCTCGCGCGCCGGCGCGAGGCCGGCGCCCAGCAGGAGCATGGTGCGCGACATGCGCAGCACCCGCAGCGCCTCGGCGTGGTCGCCGTGCTGGGCGTGCAGACGCATCAGCCGCCGCGCGAGCGACTCGGCCAGTGGGTCCATGTCGAGTGCGCGCTCGTAGAGCCGGGCGGCGGCGGGGCTGTCCAGTGGCGCCATGTGTTCGGCGAGCTGGGCCACGGTGACGATGAAGCGCTGGCGGTAGCGGCTGCGGGCGGCGTGGGCCCAGTCGTGCTCGTCGCCGGCCAGGAAGGGGCCGCGCATCAGGTCGAGCAGCTGGGCGCTCCAGCGCGTCAGCTCGGGCAGGCTGGCGCCGTGGGCCGAGCCGATGCGGTGCATCAGCGCGGCGAGCGCGCCCACGTCGGTCCAGACCCACTCGGGCGCCAGCGCCAGCTTGCCGCCCTCCAGGCGCAGCAGGCGCGGGTCGGCGAGCACGCGGCGCAGGCGCAGCAGCGCGACGTCGAAGGCCTTGCGCTGCGCGGCCGGCTCGGCCTCGGGCCAGAGCCACTCCATCGCGGTGTGGGCGGGCAGCGGCGTGCTGCCGTGGGCCAGCAGTGCGCGCAGCAGGTCGAGCGGGCGCTGGGCGGTCTTGGGCCCGCTGCGCGGCAGCGGCGCATCGCCCAGCACCAGCTCGAATTCGCCGAAGCCGCGCAGGCTCAGGGCCCAGGGCCAGAGCGGCTGCGCGGGGTCGCTGCCGGGCAGGCCGCGCTCGCGCACCAGGCGCCTGACGTAGCCGGCCTCGAGGTCGTGCTCGATGGCCAGCAGCGCGAGCGCGGCCACCACCTCGGGCAGCCACCAGCCGGCCAGCGTGCGGTAGCCGTGCTGGGCGCCTTCGGCCAGCACGCTGCGCAGGCTGGCCGCAGCGGCCTCGCGCTCGCCGCGGCGCAGCAGCGTGGCGGCCTGCATCAGCGCGGCGCTGAAGGCGAGCAGGCCGGCGGCGATGGCGCGCGCGGTGGCCTCGGCCTCGGCGAGCAGCGCCTGCGCCTCGTCGAGCTCGCCGGCCTGCAGCAGGGCCTGGCCCAGGCTCAGCGCGTGAGCCGCACGGCGGTAGGGCCCGCCGATCTCGCCGGAGTTGGCCAGCGCCGCGCGGGCCAGCTCGACCGCCTCGGCGGGCTGGCCGCAGAGCAGCTGCAGGCCGGCGCTGAAGTGCCAGTAATGGGTCTGGTCGGCCTGGGTGCGGCGGTCCAGCACCGGCCGCATCGCGCCCAGGTGCTGGCGGGCGCGCTCGGCGTCGTGCGCGGCCAGCGCGAGCGAGGCGCCATGGGCGTGCAGCGCATAGTCGTGCTGCGGCAGGCCGTGGGCGCTGGCCAGCGCCAGCGCGGCATCGACGGCGGCCAGGCCGCGGCCGTACTGGCCGGTGAGGCGGGCGTGGCTGGCGACGCTCTCGTGCCACATGATGGCCTCGCCGGGCAGCAGGCCGGCGGGGTCCAGGCCGGGCATGCTGTCGACCACCAGGCCGGTCTTGTGGAACTCGCCGCGCCACAGGTGGTACTGGAGCAGGAAGGTGGCGAGCTTGAGCCGCGCCGCGCCGGGCGGCAGCTGGCGCAGCAGCGGCGTGGCTTGCGCGGCCCAGCCGGCGAGCAGCGGGAGCGTGGGGTCGCGCAGCAGCACTGCGGCGCCGCAGGCCATGATGCGGGCCTGCAGCTCGGGGCTGGGCCAGGCCGTGTGGGGCTCGGGCAGCGCCGCCTGGAGCTGGGCGATCCAGCCGTCCAGCGGCTCCAGCGGGCCTTCGTCGACATAGAACGACTCGATCGCCGCCGCGATGCAGAGCAGCGCGCCCCAGCGCTCGCCTTCGCCAGCTAAGCGGGCCTGGCAGGCCTGGTAGATCTCGCGTGCCGCCGCCGGCTCCAGCGTGCCGGCCAGCCGGCTGGCCCAGTAGGCCGACCAGGGCGCCTGGCGGGCCAGCGCCACGCTGGGCGGCGGCAGCGCCAGCGCCGCCCACAGCGCGGGCTGCGTCAGCAGGCGCTGCCACGCCGCGACCAGCTGCGCCTCGCTCAGCGAGGCGCGGTGGGCCGCAGAGGCCTGGATTGCCGGGGCGTTCATGTGTGTACCTTCGTGCTGCGCACACTAAGCCCCGCGGGGCCCCGCGCCAAGCGGGAATGTGCGCCCGCGGGCGGCCCTGCCGGTAAGCGATGGCAACAAGTCCGACGCGGCGGGGAGGCGGGGCTACAGTGTTTTTGCGCCCAGCATCGGGCGCGTGCGAACCATGGAGAACTCGACCACGATGGAACAGGGCATCTTGCGCAGCAGTCTGGTGGCATGGGCGGTGAGCCTGTGCTGTGTCGCGGCCCAGGCGGCGTCGGTGGCGCCGGTGGCGGCGCGCAACGGCATGGTGGTGACGGCCCAGCACCTGGCGACCCGTGTCGGGGTCGATGTGCTGAAGGACGGCGGCAACGCGGTCGATGCCGCGGTGGCGGTGGGCTACGCACTGGCGGTCGTCTACCCGGCGGCGGGCAACCTGGGCGGCGGCGGCTTCATGACGCTGCAGCTGGCCGATGGCCGCAAGACCTTTCTGGACTTCCGCGAGAAGGCGCCGCTGGCCGCGACGGCCAACATGTACCTCGACAAGGACGGCAACGTCATCAAGGGCCTGAGCACCAACGGCCACCTCGCGGTGGGCGTGCCGGGCACGGTCTCGGGGCTGGAGACGGCGCGCGAGAAGTACGGCACGATGAAGCGCCAGGCGCTGGTGGCGCCCGCGATCGCGCTGGCCGAGCGCGGCTTCGCGCTCGACCAGGGCGACATCGAGATGCTGCACACCTCGACCGAGGACTTCCGCAAGGACCCGGCCTCCGGCGCGATCTTCCTGAACAAGGGCGAGCCCTATGCGGTGGGCCAGAAGCTGGTGCAGAAGGACCTGGCGAAGACGCTGAAGGCGATCAGCCAGCAAGGCGCGGCGGGCTTCTACAAGGGCCCGGTGGGCGCCGCGCTGGTGGCCTCCAGCCTGGCCGGCAAGGGCATCATCACGCAGGCCGACCTGGACCAGTACAGCACCCGCGAGCTGGCGCCCATCGAGTGCGACTACCGCGGCTACCGCGTGATCTCGGCGCCGCCGCCCAGCTCGGGCGGGGTGGTGATCTGCGAGATGCTGAACATCCTCGAGGGCTATCCGCTGAAGGAGCTGGGCTACCGCTCGGCGCAGGCGGTGCACTACCAGATCGAGGCGATGCGCCACGCCTATGTGGACCGCAACAGCTACCTGGGCGACCCGGACTTCGTCAAGAACCCGCTGGAGCGGCTGCTCGACAAGGCCTACGCCGCCAAGATCCGCGCCGCGATCGACCCGGCCAAGGCCGGCGTCTCCAAGGACATCAAGCCGGGCGTGCCGCCGCACGAAGGCAGCAACACCACCCACTACTCCATCGTCGATCAATGGGGCAACGCGGTCTCGGTGACCTACACCATCAACGACTGGTTCGGCGCCAAGGTGACGGCGGCCCAGACGGGGGTGCTGCTGAACAACGAGATGGACGATTTCACCTCCAAGATCGGCGTGCCCAATCTCTATGGCCTGGTGCAGGGTGAGGCCAACGCCATCGCCCCGGGAAAGCGGCCGCTCAGCTCGATGAGCCCGACCATCGTCAGCAAGGACGGCAAGCCGGTGATGGTGGTGGGCACGCCGGGCGGCAGCCGCATCATCACGGTGGTGCTGCACACCATCCTGAACGTGGTCGACTACGGCATGGACGTGCAGGAGGCGGTGGACGCGCCGCGCTTCCACCAGCAGTGGCTGCCGGAGGCGACCAACGTGGAGCGCTTCGGGCTGAGCCCGGACACGCAGAAGGCGCTGACGGGGATGGGCCACCAGTTCGGTCCGCCGCAGCCCGCCAACCATGTGGCGGCGATTTTGGTGGGGGCACCCTCGCTGGGTGGCAAGCCGGTTGGGGAGAACCGCTTCTATGGTGCGAACGATCCGCGGCGGAACTCGGGGTTGGCGTTGGGGTATTGAGCTTTCGGCGGTGTGGCGCAGGGGCAGTAGTTGTTCGTTGATCGAATGGGTTGTGGCCAGAATTAGTTTTTTTTGACGGTCGGTGGGGCCGAGGATGTCGGGTGGCCGGCTCCGCTCGTGTCCCCCGGGCCGTGGAACCGAGCGCTTACTCCAGGCCGTGCTGGGCCCTCCTCCTTTACCTCGCTGCGCCGGCCACCCGACATCCTCGGCCGGACGCGCTGCGCATCTGCGAACTTTCAACAGCCGGGGTGCGGCACCAAGCCACCGGTGTTTCCCTCTCCACTACGCCATGTTTTGCGACCTGCG
>DATHWJ010000071.1:0-10677 GCA_035460745.1 Ideonella sp.
CATGAGGGTCTTGTGCTGCGCTTCCGCTGCGGTCAGCCACTTCTGGAAGTCGGCGCCGGACATCGCGGTGGTGTTGAAGGCACCCTTTTCCATGTACTCCTTCCAGTCGGGGGTCTCGCGGACTTTCTTGAGCAAGTCGACGTAGAAGGCCACCTGGTCAGGAGTAACGCCGGGCGCCATGAAGATGCCGCGCAGCATGGTGTAGTCGGTCGATACGCCCGCCTCCTTGCAGGTCGGGATGTCGTTCCACGACTGCTGTTCGGTGATCTTGGCCTTGAAGGGCATGCGGGTGTCGTCGAACACGCAGAGCGCGCGCAGCTTGCCGGCGCGCCACTGCGCCACGGCCTCGATCGGGTTGTTGACGGTGGAGTTCACGTGGCCGCCCACCAGCTGCACCGCGACCTCGCCGCCGCCCTTGAAGGGCACGTAGATGAACTTGGTGCCGGTGGCCTTCTGCAGCGCCACGGTGATGATCTGGTCTTCCTGCTTGGAGCCGGTGCCGGCCATCTTGAACTTGTTGGGGCCCGCGGCCTTCACCGCGGCGATGTACTCGGCCGCGGTCTTGTAGGGCTCGTCGGCGTTGGTCCACAGCACGAACTGGTCGAGCGCCAGCATCGCGACCGGCGTCATGTCCTTCCAGTTGAAGGGCACGCCGGTGGCCAGCGGGGTGGTGAAGAGGTTGGACAGCGTGATGATGATCTTGTTGGGATCGCCCTTGGCCTCCTTCACCGAGAGGAAGCCTTCGGCACCCGCACCGCCCGACTTGTTGACGACGATGAGCGGCTCCTTCATCAGCTTGTGCTTGATGATGATGCCCTGGATCAGCCGCGCCATCTGGTCGGCGCCTCCGCCGGTGCCGGCCGGGATCACGAACTCCACCGGCTTGGTGGGCTCCCACGCCAAGGCGGGCGCAACCATCGTGAGCGCCAGCGCCGAGGCTGCCGCCACGCGCGCCAGACATGCCTTGGAACCGGTCATGAAATGCTTGATCATGTTGTCTCCTGGGTCTCTCGGATTTGGTGTTTGTTGAGAGCACAACGCATGTGCTCTCATGTGCCGAATGGTGCGACTTGGCCTCGGCGGATGCGCTTGACCGCGGTCAACTTTTCACAAAGGGGGTCTGGGGGTTCTCCCGGGAGCGGGTCTACCCGGACGAGTGTGCGGCGCAGCCCAGCGCAGGGTCTTTCAGGCCGCGACGGCCTGCCCCGAGGGGCCCCTCAGCAGGCTTTCAAGCGCATGCTCCCGCACGCCGTAAAACGCCTTGATCTCGGCCACCTGCCGCAGCGCGGCCTCGCGCCGCCCCGCGGCCGGGCGCGGCCGCTTCACCGCCAGGATCATCTTGTTCTTGCTGGTGTGCTCCAGCGCGACGAACTCGAACACCTGCGCGTCGTAGCCCTCGGCCTCGAGCAGCAGCGCGCGCAGGCTGTCGGTCACCATCTCGGCCTGCTGCCCCAGGTGGATGCCGTGCTGCAGCATCGGCTTCAGCGGCGCCGGCATCGCCATCTGCGGCCGGATCTGCTTGTGGCAGCAGGGTGAACACATGATGATGGCCGCGCCGGCGCGGATGCCGGTGTGCAGTGCGAAATCGGTCGCCGTGTCGCAGGCGTGCAGCGCGATCATGATGTCCAGCGACTCGGGCACATGGCTGCGCACGTCGCCGTGCAGGAACCGCAGCCCCGCCAGGCCGCAGTGCTCGACGGCCTCGTTGCACAGGCGCACCAGGTCCTCGCGCAGCTCCACGCCCGCGACCTGCGCCGCCAGGCCGCGGTGATGCGCCAGGTAGTGGTGCATCGCAAAGGTGAGGTAGCCCTTGCCGGCGCCGAAGTCGACCACCCGCACGGTGCCGCCGGCGCTGTTCAGCGGCACGCCGTCGCGCCCGCTCATCGCGTGGTCCAGCACCTCGACGAACTTGTTGATCTGCTTCCATTTGCGCGCCATTGCCGGCACCAGCCGGTGCTGCGCATCGGTGACGCCGAGGTCTTGCAGGAAGGGGATGTCCAGCGACAGCAGGCGTTGCTTCTGGCGGTCGTGGCCGGCCAGGGCCGAGGCGGCTTCTTCGCCGCCGTCGCCGGCCGCTTCGGCCGCCACCGCGGCGCGGTGCAGCGCCACCTTGCCGCGCTTGCTGATCAGCAGCTGCAGCTCCTCAGCCCGCGTGAAGAGGTGGGCATGGCTGAAGGCGCTGCCGACGAGTTCGCGCAGCAGCGGCAAGGCCTGGTCCAGCGGCGGGTTCTTGGTGATGTCCTTGGTCTTGTGGTGGTACAGCAGCGACAGGCAGGCCTCGCCGCGCACCGCCAGCGCGCGGGCCGTCACGCGCAGCAGGTCGGCACTGCCCGGGCGCGGCTTGGCCAGCACCAGCTTGCCGAAGCTGCCGTCCGCGAGGCTGGCCGCGAGCCGCTCGAAGAAGCGCTCGCGGCGGGCCAGGTCGGCGAGCGCGTCGGGCGTGTCTTGCAGGGCGGAGGTGTCGTTCACAACGGGGGCGGGATGGCGCGCAGGCGGGATTCGCATTGTCGGCCAGCGGGCCTGACCTTCGCCCGCGTCAGGCCGGCCCCACCTCGCCATCGACCAGCGGGAAGCGCAGCGTCACCACCGTGCCCTGGCCCTCGGCGGCCTGCACCTGCAACCGGGCGTCGTGCAGCTGGGCGACGCGCGCCACCATGGTCAGGCCCAGCCCGCGGCCGCGCCGCGGCTCGCCGGTGGGCATGCGCTGCAGCAGCCGGGTGCGCATCGCCTCGGGCATGCCGTCGCCGAAGTCGGCCACCGAGAGCCGGGCGGACTGGCCGTCGCGCTGCAGGCCGAGCGTGACCACCGAGCCGGACGGCGCATAGCGCAGCGCGTTGCGCAGCAGCTTGGTCAGCGCCATCAGCAGCGAGATGCGGTCGCCGCGCACCTGCATGCCCCACTCGATGTCGCGCTCCAGCCGCACCGAGGCGCCGGCCGGCGGCGCGAGGCGCTCGCCGACGTCGTCGGCCAGCTCGGCCAGGTCGATCTCACGCAGCTCGGCGCGGCGCAGGTTGCGGGTGCGCACGATGGAGAGGTAGCTCTCGGCCGTGTCGAAGGCGCGCTGCACCGACAGCCGGGCCCGCAACACGCCGTCGCGCACCGGCTCGGGCAGCTCCGCCACCACCACCGATTGCATCTGCACCAGCGCCGCGCCCAGCGGGTTGCGCAGATCGTGGGTGATGAACTCCTCGGTCTCGCCGCGCAGCGAATCCAGCGTGTGGCGCACGGCCGTGGCGTGCTCGCGCGCCAGCACGCTTTGCGCGCGGGCCTGGTGCTCCAGCCAGCGGTGGTGGTAGACCAGCGCCTCGCCATAGTCGCCGACCCGCTCCAGCGCCTGCGACAGGCAGTGGTTGAGGATGGCGTGCATCTCGCCGCTGCGGAACTTGGGGCCGGGCAGGGCCTCGATCTCGCGCAGGCGGGCGAGCACCGCCGCCATGTCGGCCTCGCCCAGGGCCAGCTCGACACGGCACAGCGGCAGGTGGTAGCTGCCCCACTCCACCGAGCCCGGCTGCAGCGCGTCGTGGCTGATGGCTTCGACCCGCTGCGCCCAGTCCATCGCGGCAGCCGCCTCGCCACGCTCCAGCAGCACCTCGACCACGGTGTCCAGGGCGCTCAGCCGCATGCTGACCTGCGCCTCGCCCAGCAGGCGGCCGCAGGCGGCCTCGGCCAGCACGCGGGCGCGCGACAGCGCGCGCCGGGCGATCGACGGATCGGCGTCCTCGGCCTGCGCGCGCGCCACGCCCAGCCAGGCCACCGCCATGTTGTTGACGCTGCGGGCGCGCTGGATCTTGGCCTCGTCGCCTGCCGCGGGCAGCAGGCGCAGGCGCTCTTCGTACATCTTGATCGCCATCTCGAACTCGCCGATCAGGCTGAGCGCGGTGCCCAGGTTGTTCAGCAGCCGGTTGAGCAGGTCGTCGCGGCGCAGCACATGGGCCAGGCCGAGCGAGGCCTGGCCGCGCGCCAGCGCCACGGCGTACTGGCCGCGGTAGATGTCGACGAACATCTGGTTGATGACGGCGCGCACCAGCAGGGTCGGCTCGCCCAGCCGCTCGGCGCGCGCCAGCGCCTGGCCCAGCACGGCGTCGCGCTCCGGCTGGCCGAGCGCATCGTGGGCGTGGCCCAGCACGGTCAGCGCGCGGATGGCGCCGGCTTCGTCCCGCTCGCCCTCGGCCTGCGCCAGCCCGCGCCGCGCCACGGCCAGCGCGAGCGTCGGCTCGCTGGCCAGCAGCGGCAGCGCCAGGATGAAGAAGTCGTCGCTGGAAAGGTCGATCCTGCCGTCCCACGGCGCCGGCAGGGCTTGCGACGGCGCGGTCACGGCGCGGCCCGGTCCGTCGCCACGGCCGCATCGGCGGCGGGCACCGGGCTCAAGACCATGCTCACCCGGGTGCCATGGCCGGGCTCGCTGTCGACGGCGATGCGGGCGTCATGCAGGCGCGCGACGCGGGCCACCATCGCCAGGCCGAGGCCGTTGCCCTTGCGCACCGCGCCAGTCGCGAAGCGCTGGAACAGGCGCGCGCGCATGTCCAGCGGCAGGCCGGCGCCCTGGTCGGCCACGCTGAGCCAGACACCGTCGTCCTGGCGTGCCAGCCGCACGGTGACCGCCGAGCCCGGCGGCGCATGCTTGAAGGCGTTGCTCAGCAGGTTGGCGAGCGCACGCATCAGCAGGATGCGGTCGCCGCGCACCCGCACGCCCCACTCGATCTCGCGCTCCAGCCGCACGTCGGCCCCGGCCGGCGGCGCCATCTGCTCGCAGACGTCGTCGGCCAGCTCGGCCAGGTCGAAGACCTGCAGGTCTTCGCTGCGAAGGTGCTCGGCGCGGATCACGATCAGGTACTTGTCGGCGATGTCCATCGCCCGCCGCACCCCGTGGCCGGCACGCTGCAGGCTGTCCACCGCAGCGCTGGTGCCGCCCCATTGCTGGCCGGAGACGGCTTGCAGCTCGCCGAGCGCCACCGCGAGCGGCGCACGCAGGTCATGGGTGACGAACTCGGCGGCGTCGCTGCGCAGCGCGTTCATGGTGTCGGCCGTCCAGCGGGCGTGCTGCTGCGACAGCGCGGCACGCCAGCGGTTCTGCGTCTGCGCCCAGGCTTGCTGGGTGGCGAGCGCGGCGCGAGGGTCGCCGGCCAGCGCATGGGTTTCGTAGAGGCAGCGCAGCAGGCCCAGGCGCAGATCGCCCCGCCGCACGCGCGGGTGCGGCAGCGCCTCGAGCGCATGCAACTGCGCCAGCGTCTGGGCCGGGTCGCTGCGCTCCTGCAGCGCCAGGCGGGCCTGGGTCAGCTGCGCCATGCCCCAGGCCAGCGTGCCGGGCCGCGGCGATGCGCTGACACGCAGCAGCCGCTGCGCCCACTGGCGGGCGGCGGCGGCCTGGTCGAGCGCCAGCAGCGCGCGCACCAGCACGTCGAGCGCGGGCTGGCAGCGGCCGGCACTGGCGCCGACGAGCGCGCCGCAGGCCTCCTCGGCCAGCGTGAGGGCGCGCTGGAACGCCTGCAGCGCCGGCTCCTCGCTGCCGGCCTGGCGCAGCAGCCAGCCGCGCATCAGCCAGGCCTGCGCCTGGCCGGCGCCCAGGGCCGCCAGCTCGGCCTGCGCGGGCCGGCCGGCCGCGAACAGCAGCAGGCGCGACTCCTCGAAGGTCTCCACCGCGAGCTCGTGCTCGCCGAGGAACGACAGGCTGACGGCGCTGGCGTGCAGCGCCTGGCGGGTCCAGGCCGTCGCGCCCAGCGCGCGCGCGCTGTCTATCGCCAGCCGGCAGCGCGCCAGCGCCGCGGCGTAGTGGCCATGGTCGGCCAGGCTGCGCGCCTGCGCGAGGCGCACCGACACCAGCAGCAGCGCATCGCCCAGCGCTTCGGCCTGTTGTTCGGCCTGCTCGAAGCGGCTGGCCGCGGCCGGGTCGCCGTCGCCGTCGCGCACCAGCGCCTCGGCCAGCCGGGCGCGCACATCGCCCGCACCGTCGCCCGCCGAGCGCGCTGCGCGCTGGGCCTGCGCCACCTGGCGCAACGCGGCCTCGGGCGAAGCGTCGAGCAGGGTGTCCCAGCTCAGCGCGGGCGACAGGTCCACGGCGGATGCGGCGCGCGTCAAACCGGGTCGGGCTGCGGGAGTTCGAGCCGGTAGCCCGTGCCGTACACGGCATTGAGCCGGTAGCCATGCTCGGTGAGCGCCAGCTTGCGGCGGATCATGTAGACATGCTGGGCCACCGTGTGCACGCCGGCGTCCTGGTGGCGGCCCCAGACGGCGGCCAGCAGCTCCTGGCGGGTGAACAGCCGCGCCGGCTCGCTGAACAGGATCCAGGCCAGGTCGAACTCGCGCGGCGCCAGATCGACGGCCTGGCCGGCGACCGTCACTTCGCGGCGGCCGAAATCGAGCCGGTAGGGTGCACGATCGATGCTGGTGAGGGTGGACGCCGCGGGCGTCATGCGCCGCAACAGAGCGTCGATGCGCGCCACCAGGATGGACTCCGAGCCGGGCTTGACGATGTAGTCGTCGGCGCCGGCCTTGAGCGCACGCACCACGCTCTCCTCGGTGTCCAGCCCGGTCAACATCAGGATGCCGGTGCCGGTGCTGAGCAGCTGGCGCAGCCGGGCGACCACGTCGATGCCCTCCATCTCGGGCAGCCGCCAGTCGATCACCGCGCAGCGCGGTGCCTGCTTGTTGACCTCGTAGAAGAACTCGTGCGGCCGCTCGAAGGCCTTGACCTGGTGCCCGGCACGGGTCAACCACTGCTCGACGCAGGCCGAACAATCAGGGTCGTCTTCCAGCAAATAGATCAACGCCATCTTCAATCCTCAACGTAGTGTCACCGTGATGATCCGATCGAATCGTGGAAAACGACAGCATCGCCCGCCAACGAAAGCCGCACAATTCGTCGGTTGAATGGGCTGGCGACCGAATTATTGCGGCATCGTTGGCCTGATGACCTCTTGAATATCTTTGAGATTGCCCACCCGACCGCGGCATAGTATTTGCTTCCGCACAGGGGATAGTGCCCGCACACCCAAGCGCGCACCGACAGGGACCACGAGTCCGGAGAGAGAACGAGATGAACACGAACTTTGGCCGCAAGCTGGCCGTCGCCAGTTTGATCGCCTCGCTGTGCGCCGCGTGGTCCCCCGCAGCATCCGCCCGCGGGCACCGGCTCGAGACCGTGCCCGAGCTCGCCACCAGCCGCCTGATCGTCAAGTACCCTGCGGGCACCACGCCGGTCACCGAGCCCACCCCGATCAGCCTGAGCCAGGCGCGCGCCATCGCCGCCAAGATGGGCATCTCGCTGAAGCACCTGCGCCGCATGGCCCGCGGTGCCGACGTCTACGAGCTGTCGAGCCCGGTGCTGCCCGCCAAGATGCGCGAGATGGCGCTGCTGCTGATGGCCGCCGACAGCAGCATCGAATACGCCGAACCTGACGCCTTGATGCTGCCGATGGCCGCGGCGAACGACCCGCTGTCCGCCGAGCAATGGAACCTGTTCGAGCCGGCCGGCGGCATCCGCGCCGAAGAAGCCTGGGCCGGCTCCGTCGGCAGCGGCGTCGTCGTCGCGGTGATAGACACCGGCGTGCTGCAGCATGCCGACCTCTCCGCCAACCTGCTGGCCGGCCGCGACTTCATTTCCGGCAGGCCCATCGCCCGCGATGGCGATGGCCGCGATACCAACGCCGCCGACCAGGGCGACTGGTACCGCCAGGGCCAGTGCCTGAACGACCTGCTGGGCCGCAGCGACAGCTCCTGGCACGGCACCCATGTGGCGGGCACGATCGCCGCCGTCGCCAACAACGGCCTGGGCGTGACCGGCGTGGCGCCGGGCGCCAAGGTGCTGCCGCTGCGCGCGCTCGGCAAGTGCGGCGGCTACACCTCGGACATCGCCGACGCCATCGAGTGGGCCTCCGGCGGCAGCGTGCCGGGCGTGCCGGCCAACCTCACGCCGGCGCGCGTGATCAACGTGTCGCTGGGCGCGCAGGGCGCCTGCTCGCGCAGCTACCAGACGGCGATCAGCGACGCTCGCGAGCGCGGCAGCGTGGTGGTGGCAGCCGCCGGCAACGGCAGCACCGACGCCCGCGGCTACACCCCGGCGAATTGCCAGGGCGTGATCGCCGTGGGAGCCAGCGACCGCCATGGCAAGCGTGCCTACTACTCGAACTTCGGCAGCAAGGTCGACGTGATGGCGCCGGGCGGCGACATGCGCGCCGCCGAGGGCAACGGCATCCTGTCCACGCTGAACGCCGGCACCATGCGGCCGGGCGCCGACATCTACCGCAACTACCAGGGCACCTCGATGGCCGCGCCGCACGTGGCGGGGGTCGCCGCGCTGATGCTGGCGAAGAACCCAGCCCTGACGGCTGTCCAGGTCGAGGCCTTGCTGAAGCTCACCGCCCGGCCGCTCAGCGGGCCGTGCAAGCAGGGCTGCGGCGCGGGCATCGTCGACGCGGCGGCAGCGGTCGGAGCGGCGGCAGCCGCACGCTGACCGCCCGCCAGGCGCCGGCCGAGCACCCGACACCCGAAGAGCCCCACCCCGGGCACTCGCGTTATAAACGCCAGTGCCCTTTTTCATGCGCGGCCCTGCCCGACACCTCCCCCATGACGGATTTCATCGAGGTCTATGACGAGGTGCTGAGCGCCGATTTCTGCCGCGACTTCATCGCCCGCTTCGACGCCAGCCCGCACACCGCGGCCGGCCGCACCGGCGGCGGCGTGGATACCGGCAAGAAGATCAGCACCGACCTGTACCTGAACGAGCGGCCCGAGCTGCAGCCCCAGCTCGCCACCATCCTGCGCGCCACCACGCTGAAGGCGGCCGAGTACTTCCAGAAGTACCACTTCGCGCTGATCGCCCCGATCGCGCTGAAGGTGGCCGACCCCGCCACCGGCGAGCCCGTCAACCTGACCCACGAGAACTACGCCGAGCTGGGCGCCGGCAAGGCACTCGACCTGATGCGCGCGCTTTACCGGCTGGGGCCCGTGCAGGCGCAGAAGTACGAGGCCGGCAAGGGCAACTACAACTACTGGCACTGCGAGGTCTACCCCGAGGCGCCCCACAACGAGGCGCTGCACCGCAGCTTCCTGTTCATGTTCTACCTGAACGACGTGGCCGAGGGCGGGCAGACCGAGTTCTTCTACCAGAACCGCGCGATCCGGCCCAAGGCCGGCCGCATGGTGATAGCGCCCGCTTACTTCACCCACACGCACCGGGGCTGCACGCCGGTGTCGAACGACAAGTACATCCTGACCAGCTGGATCCTGCTGAACCGGGCGGAGCAGCTCTTCCGCGGCTGAAGCGGCGAAGGCGGCCGGACGGCCGCCTTGCTGCCGGTCACGTCAGGGGGTCAGGGATACAGACCGCGCTCTTCGCGCGCCGTCAGGATGCGCTCGCAGGCCACCGCGAAGGTCGCGGTGCGCAGCGTGATGCCGTGCCGGTCGGCGGTGTCCCAGATGTTCTTCAGTGCGCCGACCATGATCTTGTCCAGCCGGACGTTGATCTCGTCTTCGGTCCAGAAGAAGCTGGAGAAGTCCTGCACCCACTCGAAGTAGCTGACCGTGACGCCGCCGGCGTTGCAGATCACGTCGGGCACGACCAGGACGTTGCGATCGGCGAGGATGTCGTCGGCGCTGGGCACGGTCGGGCCGTTGGCGCCTTCGAGCACCAGCTTGGCCTTGATGCGGCGCGCGCGATCGGCGGTGATCTGACCCTCCAGCGCGGCCGGGATCAGGATCTCGCAATCGGTGTCCCAGAACTCCTCGTTGCCGAGGAACTCGGCGCCCTTGAAGCCGCCGACGCCGCCGGTGGCCTTCACATAGGGCAGCAACTCGGCGAGGTCGAAGCCGCGGCTGTTGTAGATGCTGCCGGTGTGGTCTTGCGCGGCGACGATCTTGGCGCCGGCCTGCACGAACAGCTCGGCCGCCGACGAGCCCACGTTGCCGAAGCCCTGCACCGCGACGCGCGCGCCGTCGAGCTCCAGGTTGATGCGGCGCGCCGCTTCGCGGCCGGTGACGAAGACGCCGCGGCCGGTGGCCTTGACGCGGCCCAGCGAGCCGCCCAGGTGGATGGGCTTGCCGGTGACCACACCGGTGGCGGTGGCGCCGACGTTCATCGAGTAGGTGTCCATCATCCAGGCCATGATCTGCCCGTTGGTGTTCACGTCGGGCGCCGGGATGTCCTGCTGCGGGCCGATGATGATGCCGATCTCGCTGGTGTAGCGGCGCGTCATGCGCTCCAGCTCCTTTTGCGACAACACCTTGGGGTCGACGCGGATGCCGCCCTTGGCACCGCCATAGGGCAGGTTGACGGCGGCGTTCTTGACCGACATCCAGGCCGACAAGGCCATCACTTCTTCCAGCGTCACGTCGGGGTGGTAGCGGATCCCCCCCTTGCCCGGGCCGCGCGACATGTTGTGCTGCACGCGGTAGCCCTCGTAGTGGGCGACCGTGCCGTCATCGAGCTCGATGGGCACGTCGACGATCAGCGCGCGCTTCGGGCGCTTCAGCGTCTCGGCCCAGCGGGCCAGGTGGCCCAGGTAGGGCACGACGCGGTCGACCTGCGAGAGGTAGGTGCCCCAGGGGCTGTCGGGGGTGGGGTGGACGAAGGAAAGCGGGCTGTTCACGGATGAAATGTTCCTGTTGTAGAAAACATGCGCCGGGCTGCGGGCCTCGTGAGCCGGCGCCTGCCGCATGGCTGCGCACTCTAGGGCCGGGGCC
>DATHWJ010000072.1:0-12220 GCA_035460745.1 Ideonella sp.
CAGGTGGCGGGCGAGAAAGGCCTCCAGCTTGGCGTCGTGCGCGGCGTCGTGCTGCGGGTAGATGTGCCACAGCAGCGGCCGGCCGGCCCATTGCGCGCGCACGAACGAGTCCTCGCCACGCACGGCATTGAGGTCGCAGGCCCACAGCAGCCGGTCGTAGTCGGCCTGGCTCAGCCACGGCAAGGCCTGGCTTCGCCAGCCGGCGGGCAACTGCGCCCCGGCCAGCGCCTCGGCCGCTGCGCCGGGGCAGGCCAGCAGCAGCGTGGGCTGGCCGGGCCAGGCACCGAACAGCAGCTCCAGCGCGGCGCCGGGGTAGCAGAAGAGGCTGACCAGCCGCTCGCCCGGCCGCGCCGCGATGCCGTGGGCGGCCAGCCAGGCGCCGCGCTCGAAGCGGTCCCGCTCGGCCAGCAGCCCGGGCTCGCGCAGCAGGCCGCCGGTGGCCGGCGTGAAGCCAGGGTAGAAGAACCACTTGTCCAGCCCGCGCCCCGGCCCGCTGGCTTGCGGCGAGCGCAGGCGGTGCGAGCGCTCGACATAGGACTCGGCGCTCAGGTACTCGAGGTTGATCCAGACCGGCGGCGTGCTGCGCGTGGCCATGCGCGCGACGAAGTCCGCCGGCGGGTCGCAGCCGAAGGTTTCGACCACCACGTCGCCGGGCTCGAAGGCGGTGGCCTCGCCGGTCCACGGCAGCACCGTCACGCCGGGCGCCCCACCGGGCGCCATCCACTGCAGCGCGCGGGCGTCGTCGGCCCACAGGCGGACTTGCTGGCCGCGCGACGCGAGGCCGGCCGCGAGCCGCCAGCACACGCCGATGTCGCCGAAGTTGTCGACCACCCGGCAGAACACATCCCAGCACATCGACGGCGTCATCGCGCGATTATCGAGGCGGCACAATGCGCTCCCGATGATCCTGCCCGACGCCGATCCACCCGCCGCCGACGAGTTGCCCGCCCCTCCAGCCCCGCCCGCACCGCCGGTGGATACCGCTGCGCAACGCGAACGCCTGCTGGCCGAGGTGGCGGCCTTGCCCGGCCTGCCGGGCGTCTACCGCTACTTCGACGCGCAGGGCGGCGTGCTCTACGTGGGCAAGGCGCGCGACCTGAAGAAGCGTGTCTCCAGCTACTTCCAGAAGGACCTGGGCGGCACGCGCATCGGCGTGATGGTCTCGCGCATCGTGCGGCTGGAGACCACGGTGGTGCGCACCGAGGCCGAGGCGCTGCTGCTCGAGAACAACCTGATCAAGACGCTGAACCCCAAGTTCAACATCCTGTTCCGGGACGACAAGAGCTACCCCTACCTGAAGCTGGTCTCGCACCCGTTCCCGCGCGTCGCCTATTACCGCGGCTCGGTCGATCGCAAGCACCGCTACTTCGGCCCCTATCCCGGCGCCTGGGCGGTGAAGGAGACCATCCAGCTGATACAGAAGGTCTTCCGCCTGCGCACCTGCGAGGACACCGTCTTCAACAACCGCTCGCGGCCCTGCCTGCTGTACCAGATCCGGCGCTGCTCGGGGCCTTGCGTCGGCTTCATTTCGCCGGAGGACTACGCCCGCGACGTGCGCGACACCGAGCGCTTCCTGCTCGGCGAGCAGCAGCAGGTGGTGGACGAGCTGCAGGTGCAGATGATGGCCCACGCCGACGCGCTGGAGTTCGAGCGCGCCGCCGAGCTGCGCAACCGCATCTCGGCGCTGGCGCGCGTGCTGCACCAGCAGTCCATGGACGAGAGCAGCCTGTCGGCGCGCGACAAGGACGTCGACATCCTCGCCGTCAAGCTGGCCGGCGGCCGGGCCTGCGTCAACCTGGCGATGGTGCGCGGCGGCCGCCACCTGGGCGACCGCGCGTTCTTCCCGACCCACGTCGAAGAGGCCGTGGCGCTGGCGGCCGAAGGCGAAGCGGTGCTGGACGAAGACGGCAGCACCGAGGGCACCGCGCCGCCCGAGCAGGCGGAGCCCGAACAGCAAGTGCTGCACGCCTTCATGGCCCAGCACTACCTGCAGGGCCCGCCGCCGCCGCAACTGGTGGTCAGCCATGCGGTCGACAAGCGCCTGCTGCAGTTGCTGAGCAGCCAGACCGGCGTCAAGCTGAACGCCCAGCACCAGCCGCGCGAGCAGCGCCGCATCTGGCTGGAGATGGCCGTCAAGGGCGCCGAGATCGCGCTGGCCCGGCTGCTGGCCGAAGAGGGTTCGCAGCGCGAGCGCACCCGCGCGCTGGTCGATGCGCTGGATCTGGTGGTGGAGGACCTGGAGCACTTCCGCGTCGAGTGTTTCGACATCAGCCACACGGCCGGCGAAGCCACGCAAGCCTCCTGCGTGGTGTTCGAGGACCACAAGATGCAGAACAGCCTCTACCGCCGCTTCAACATCGAAGGTGTGACCGGTGGTGATGACTACGCCGCGATGCGCCAGGTGCTGACGCGGCGCTACGCCAAGCTGGCCGAGATGGCGGTGGCCGAAGGGCCGGTGCCCAAGGACGGCAAGCTGCGCCTGCCGGACCTGGTGCTGGTGGACGGCGGGCGAGGGCAGGTCAGCATGGCGCGCGAGGTGTTCGCCGAGCTCGGGCTGGACCTGTCGCTGATCGCCGGCGTCGAGAAGGGCGAAGGCCGCAAGGTCGGGCTCGAGGAACTGGTATTTGCAGATGGGCGCCAGAAGTTGTCCCTCGCCCGCGACTCTGCCGCGTTGATGTTGATTGCGCAGATCCGCGACGAGGCCCACCGTTTTGCGATCACCGGGATGCGGGCCAAGCGTGCCAGCGTGCGCACCGGCGGCAGCCGCCTGGAGGACATCGCCGGCATCGGGCCCAAGAAGCGTGCCAAGTTGCTGCAGCGCTTCGGCGGCGTGCGCGGCGTGACGGCGGCCAGCGTCGACGACCTGGCCGGCGTCGAAGGTATCTCGAAAGAACTTGCAGAGGAAATCTACCGTGTCCTTCACTGAAACCCCGCTCTCCCTGCGCTCGCTGGGGCGCTCCTGGTCGGCCTGGCGCAGCCTGGGCTGGCTGACGGTCGTCGGCGTGGCGGCCGGCTGGCTGGCGGCCTGCAACTCGCGCGTGCCGCTGAGCCCGGCACCGCCGCCGCCCAAGCCCTCGACCAGCGTGCCGGCGCCCTGGCCGGAGCCCGGCCAGCCGCCCGAGCAGCTCAGCGGGCCGGCCCGCAACTGGCAGGAGTACCGCACCCGCGCCGCGCTGCGCATGGTGGCCGCCAACCCCAAGACCACCTACACGGGCGAGGTGCCCGAGCCGCTGCTGGCCATCCCCGTGATCGAGATCGAGCTGCACGCCGACGGCAGCATCGCCAAGCTGCACGTGATGCGCCACCCCAGCCAGGCCAAGGACACCACCCAGCTCGCGATGGACGCGATCCGCCGCTCGGCCCCGTTCGGCGACGTCTCGCGCCTGCCCAAGCCCTGGAAGTTCGCCGAGGTCTTCCTGTTCGACGAAGACCGCAAGTTCAAGCCGCGGACGCTGGATCAATAGCCGGTTGGGCTGCCGGCCCCCCGCTCGTCGGAGGCACCGGACAGCAGTGGCACCACGCCCCACGGGCCGAGCGCCGGGCCGCTCCCAAGCCGGCCCGCGTCCCCTCGGGGGACCGGCCGACGTACCCGTCGGCCGAGGGGCTCCATTCAACAGGCAGAATCAGCCCATGTTCCTGACCATCCCGACGCTGCTGACCTGGGCCCGCATCGCGGCCATCCCGCTGATCATCGGGGTGTTCTACCTGCCGCTCGAGAGTCCCACCCGCAACCTGATCGCCACGGTGATGTTCGTGGTCTTCGCCGCGACCGACTGGCTGGACGGCTACCTGGCGCGCAAGCTCAACCAGGCGTCGTCCTTCGGCGCCTTCCTCGATCCCGTCGCCGACAAGTTCCTGATCTGCGCGGCGCTGCTGATCCTGGTCGACCTGAAGCGGGCCGATGTCTTCGTCGCGCTGATCATCATCGGCCGCGAGATCGCGATCTCGGCGCTGCGCGAGTGGATGGCGCAGATCGGCGCGTCGCGCAGCGTCGCGGTGCACATGCTGGGCAAGCTGAAGACGACCGTGCAGATGATCGCGATCCCCTTCCTGCTCTACGACGCGGCGCTGTTCGGCGTGATCGACACCCGGATCTGGGGTACGGTGCTGATCTGGATCGCGGCGGTGCTGACCATCTGGTCGATGGTGTACTACCTGCAAAAGGCGTTGCCGGAGATTCGTGCCAAGTCGAAGTGATGAGGGCGTGAGCGACGCCTCTGGCAGTTCCGCCACCTCGGCTGCCGGTGCTGCCGGTTTGCTGGCGGCGATGCCCATCGTCTTCGTGCTGATCTGGAGCACCGGCTTCGTCGTCGCGCGCTTCGGCATGCCGCATGCGCCGCCGATGAGCTTCCTGGCGCTGCGCTACGGGCTCTCGCTGCTGGCCTTCGTCGCCTGGACACTGCTGGCACGGGCCACCTGGCCGCGCGACGCCGCGCAGTGGGCCCACCTCGCGGTGACCGGCGTGCTGATGCACGCGGGTTACCTGGGCGGTGTCTGGGCCGCCGTCAAGCTGGGCATGGGCGCCGGCACGGTGGCCTTGATCGTCGGGCTGCAGCCCTTGTTGACGGCCGTCTGGCTGAGCAGCCGCAGCGGCGGCGACAGGGTCTCGAGCCGGCAGTGGCTGGGCCTGCTGCTCGGCTTCGGCGGGCTGGCGCTGGTGGTCGGCCACAAGGTGGGTGTCGGCGAGGTCGGTGCGCCGAGCCTGGCGCTGGCCCTGCTGGCGCTGCTGTGCATCACCAGCGGCACGCTCTACCAGAAGCGCTTCGTCGCGCCCTGCGACGTGCGCAGCGCCAATCTCGTGCAACTCGCGGCGGCGCTGATCGTCACCGCGCCGCTCGCGCTACTCGAGTCCGAGGCGGTGCGCTGGACCGGCGAGATGGTGGGCGCGCTGGCGTGGTCGGTGCTGGTGCTGACGCTGGGCGGCAGCTCGCTGCTGTACCTGCTGATACAGCGCGGCGCCGCGACCCGCGTCACCAGCCTGATGTACCTGGTGCCGCCATGCACCGCCGTGCTGGCCTGGCTGCTCTTCGGCGAGGCGATGGGCGCCTGGACGCTGGCCGGCATCCTGCTCACGGTGCTGGGCGTCGCACTGGTGGTGCGGCAGGGGGCCGTCAACCCGCCCGCGGAGCGCTGAACCGCGCGCTCCGCGAACCGCGGCACAGGCCGTTGGCGGACTCGCCACAGCCGCGGGAATCCGCTCACAAATTGGCCTGTTTCCCTGCGCGGTCGCCCTGGGGTTTACGCATAGAATCCGCTTCCTCGCTTGACACCGCATGGGGCCAAAGCTGTAATAAATTTTGGTCCCTTCGTTCTGCCTGCCGGCCTGAAGCGCCCGAGGGCAAACCACCCACCCGACACCATCGCGACACTCTTGAGAGAGGGGTTACTTTCGTGAACAAGTCTGAACTGATCGAGCACATCGCCCAACAGGCCGACATCTCCAAAGCCGCCGCCACGCGCGCGCTGGAGGCGGTCATCGGCGGTGTGAAGACCACGCTGAAAAAGGGTGGCAACGTCTCGATCGTCGGTTTCGGCACTTTCGCGGTGACCAAGCGTGCCGCGCGCACCGGGCGCAATCCGCGCACCGGCGACGCGATCAAGATCAAGGCGGCCAAGCTGCCGAAGTTCCGTCCGGGCAAGGGCCTGAAGGACGCGCTGAACTGAAGTTCCGTTGAAGACGGCGGGTGCTTAGCTCAGTTGGTAGAGCGTCGCCTTTACACGGCGCAGGTCGGGGGTTCGAGCCCCTCAGCACCCACCACCGCAACCCCTTAGCCAGTCTGCCGCTCAGTGATTAGAATCCTGGGTGGCGCAGGCCAAGCCCCCTGAACACAGGTCGCCGGCATCGAGCCTTCGATGCGGTCCCATGACAAGGCGAACCCCGGTTCGCCTTTGTGCTTTTGTGGCGCTCCATTTTTGACCCGGCGGCGATCTTGTCTCGACCCGCGCCGGCTGCCGCGATCCCAGCGCCCTTCCTGAAGGCTCCAGCACGATGTTCGAATTTGTACGCACCCACACCCGACTGTTGCAACTGCTGTTGCTGTTGCTGATCTTCCCGTCGTTCGTCTTCTTCGGGGTGCAGGGCTACTCGCAGTTCACCAGCGGTGCCAATGCCACCGTGGCCAAGGTCGACGGCCAGGCGATCAAGCAGAGCGAGTTCGACGCGGTGCACCGCCAGCAGATCGAGCGCATGCGCCAGCAGATGCCCAACGTGGACGTGAAGCTGTTCGACACGCCCGAGATGAAGCGCCAGACCCTGGAAGGCATCGTGCGCGAGCGCGTGCTGCTGACCGCGGCGGCCAAGGAGCACCTGACGGTCGGCGACGACCGCCTGCAGCGCCTGTTCCTCAGCGACCCGCAGTACGCCGCGCTGCGCAACCCCGACGGCAGCGTCAACAAGGAGTTCCTGGCCGCGCGCGGCATGAGCTCCGAGATGTTTGCCCAGCAGTTGCGCCAGGACCTCTCGACCCGCCAGGTGCTGCAAGGCGTGTCCGGCTCGGAGCTCACCAGCACCACGGCGGCCAAGACGGCGGTCGATGCCCTGCTCGAACGGCGCGAGCTGCAGATGCAGGCCTTCAGCACGCAGGAGTACCTGGCCAAGGTCAGCCCCACCGATGCCGACATCGAGGCCTACTACAAGGCCAACGGCAACCTGTTCCGCTCCGCCGAGGAGGCGAAGATCGAGTACGCCGTGCTCGACCTCGACGCGCTGAAGAAGCAGGTCACCGTCAGCGAGGCCGACCTGCGCAAGTACTACGACGAAAACATCAGCCGCTACACCGCGGCCGAAGAGCGCCGCGCCAGCCACATCCTGATCAACGCGCCCAAGGAGGCCTCCGCCGATGAGCGCGCCAAGGCCAAGGCCAAGGCCGAAGCGCTGCTGGCCGAGGTGCGCAAGAACCCCGCCTCCTTCGCCGAGGTCGCGAAGAAGAACTCGCAGGATCCGGGCTCGGCCCCCAACGGCGGCGACCTCGACTTCTTTGCCCGCGGCGCGATGGTCAAGCCCTTCGAGGACGCCGCCTTCTCGATGAAGGTCGATGAGATCAGCAACGTGATCGAGTCCGACTTCGGCTACCACGTCATCCGCCTGACGGCGGTGCGCGGCGGCGAGCGCAAGCCCTTCGAGGCGGTGCGTGCCGAGATCGAGGCCGAGGTCGGCAAGCAGCTCGCGCAGACCCGCTATGCCGAGGCCGCCGAGCAGTTCAGCAACACCGTCTACGAGCAGTCCGACAACCTCAAGCCGGTGATCGACAAGCTCAAGCTCACGCCCGCCAGCGCCACCGTGCGGCGCACCCCGGCCCCCGGCGCCACCGGCCCGCTGGCCTCGGCCAAGCTGCTCGAGGCGATCTTCTCCAGCGATTCGATCAAGAACAAGCGCAACACCGAGGCCGTCGAGACCGGCCCCAACCAGCTCGTCTCGGCACGCATCGTCGATTACAAGCCCGAACGTGTGCAGCCCCTGGCGGACGTCAAGGCCCAGGTGCTGGAGAAGCTGCGCAGCAGCCAGGCCACCGCGGCCGCCAAGAAGGACGGCGAGGCGCTGCTGGCCTCCATTCGCAAGAACCCGGCCGAGGCGCTGCCGCAGACGCTGACGGTCTCGCGCACCCAGGCCCAGTCGGCGCCGCGCCAGGTCATCGAGGCTGCGCTGAAGGCCGATCTGGGCAAGGGCCCGGTGGCGGTCGGCGTCGATCTCGGCGAGCAGGGCTATGCGGTGGTCAAGGTGCTGAAGATCGTGCCGCGCGAAGCCGCCGACCCCGACAACGAACGCGCCCGGCCCTTCGTCAACCAGGCCCTCGCGGCGGCCGAGTCGCAGGCCTACTACGAAGCGCTGAAGAAGCGCTACAAGGTCGATATCCAGCTGCCGGCGGCCGATTCGGCGGCCTCGGCAGCCAATTGAACGACAGGCCGTTTCTCGCGGCTATAATGCTAGCTTTCCAGTGGTGGCTGTAGCTCAGTTGGTAGAGTCCAGGATTGTGATTCCTGTTGTCGTGGGTTCGAGTCCCATCAGCCACCCCACAGAACGCCCGCATCAAAAGGCCTCCGATCGCTCGGAGGCCTTTTTGTTTTTGCCGCGGCCGCAGGAGGCCGCGCGATGAGCCAGCCGGACTCCATCTGGCACACGCTGCGCCACCCGCAGTTCCGCGGGCTGTGGAGCAGCGGCGGCATCTATTTCATCGGCAACGCGATGCAGACCATGGCGGCGGCCTGGATGATGGTCGAGCTGACCGGCTCGTCGTTCCTCGCGGCGCTGGTGCAGACGGCCGTGTTCCTGCCGATGTTCCTGCTCGCGCTGCCGGCCGGCGTGATGTCGGACATCACCGACCGCCGCAAGCTCATCCTCGCGTCGCTCTACACCCAGGCCGTCACCGTCGCGCTGCTGGCGGTGCTCAGCCTGGCGGGCTGGGCCGGGCCGGCGGCGCTGCTGTTCTTCGTCTTCGTCGCGGGCTGCTGCACGGCCTTGCTGTCGCCGGCCTGGAACTCCACCATCGGCGACGCCATCCCGCGCGACGAGCTGCCGCAGGCCATCAACGTCGTCTCTATCGCCTACAACGCGGCGCGCGCCCTCGGCCCCGCGCTGGCCGGGCTGGTCTTCACGCTTGCCGGCGGGGCCTGGAACTTCGTCATCGCGGTGGCCGGCTCGGCCGCGATGATCCACGCGATACGGCGCTGGCCGCCGCGCCCGCACCCGCCGTCGCGGCTGCCGGCCGAGCGGCTGTGGGGCGGCACGCTGAGCGGCCTGCGCTTCGCCCGCCACTCGCAGATCATCCTGGCCCAGCTGGTGCGCACCGCCGCCTACAGCGGGGCCGGCTCGGCGCTGTGGGCGCTGTTGCCGGTGATAGGCCAGCGCCAGCTCGGCCTGGGCGCCGAGGGCTTCGGCCTGCTGATGGGCTGCCTGGGCACCGGCGCGGTCGGCGCCGGGCTGGTGGTCGGCCGCCTGCGTGCGCGCATCGGGCTGGAGGCCCTGGTGGCGATAGGCTGCTGCGTCTTCGCCGCGGCGATGCTGGTCTGCGCCTGGTCGAGCTGGCGGCTGGGGGTCTACGCCGCGCTGGTGGCGGGCGGCGGGGCCTGGATGTCGGTGATGACGACCTTCAACACCGCCACCCAGACCAGCGCGCCGCCCTGGGTGCGGGCCCGGGCGCTGGCGATGCACACGATGTGCGCGCTGGGCTCGTTCGCGCTCGGCTCGGCCTTCTGGGGCGCGGTCTCGGACATCGCCGGGCTGACCGCCGCGCTGTGCGTCGCGGCGGCCTGCATGGCCGCCGGCCTGGCGCTGGCCCGGCCGTTCCCGCTGCGCATGGGCGAGGCGCACGAGGTCACGCCGGCCGCGATCGCCTGGGAGAACATCGTCGTCGCCGGCCAGCCCAACCCGGAGGCCGGCCCGGTGGCGGTCGAGATCGGCTACCGCATCGCGGCCGACCAGGCCCCCGCCTTCCTCGACGTGATCTGCCAGCTGCGCGCGCCGCGGCGGCGCGACGGTGCCACCTTCTGGCGCGTCTACCGAGACCTTGCCGACCCCTCGCGCTATGTCGAGCGCTTCATCGTGACCTCCTGGGCCGACTACCTGCACCAGCGCGCTCGCGCGACGCTGGCCGATGAGGAGATCGAAGCGCGTGTGCGCGCCTTCCTGCTGCCGGGCGAGACCATCACGATGGGGCACTACATCGCCGAGCGCTAGTGCCGTGTTCGACGCTGAGCGGCACATGAACCGCGTCAAGGCCTCGCGGAGAGATCCGCAAGGCCCTTTTGGGGGGACTAGAACTTCAATCGGCTGAGGAACTCGAATCCGATCCTTGCGGTCAGCAAGGCATTCGCGCCGGCGTCGTCGCGCTCGACGATGTACTCGTGCGCGCCCGGCTTGCCGGCCGCAGCGAAGATGCGCGCGAAGTCGATCACACCCAGGCCGGGGTCGGTAAAGGTCGGCTTGTGGTCGACGTACCGCATGTCCTTGACGTGGAACTGCCGGATGCGGTCGCCCGCGTAGGCGATCAGGTGCACCGGGTCGCGGTGCGCGAACCAGGCCCAGTAGAGGTCGAGCTCGAAATGCACCAGCAGCGGATCGGTCTCGGCGAGCAGGATGTCGTAGCCGGACAGCGGAGAGTTGTCCTTGAGGCCGGCGAACTCCCAGAAGTGGTTGTGGAACCCGAACCGCAGGCCGGCGGCGCGGGCGATGGCGCCGGCGCGGTTGAGGTCCTCGGCGTACTGCTGCCACGCAGCCACCGTCGTCAGCCCTTTGATCTTGGTAGCGTCGCCGTCGGGCGGGAAGTAGGTGATCGGGCTCAACGGCTCGACGATGTAGCGCTGGCCCACCGTCACGGCGTCCGCGACCCGCTGATGCCAGATGCTCTCATCCCAGGGCTGAGGGATCGCCATGTGCCCGGAAGTCGCGCGCAAGCCGGCCTGCTGGAGCGTCGCCTGGAACTGCGCTGCCGTCAGAGTCCCGAAGCCGGCGTGCTCGACCTTGCGGTAGCCGATGGCCGCCAGTCCCGCGAGCATCGCCTCGAAGTCGGGAAGCTCGCGCAGCGTGTACAGCTGAATGCTGATGCTCTCGCGCGGGATCGATTGTCCCTGGCGTCCGCCGTTGGCGAGAGCGGACGTCGCCGCCAAAGCCGGCAGGGCGGGCGCCGCCGCGGCTGCGGCCGCCGCGCTCTTGAGAAAGAAGCGGCGGTCGAGGGGGCCCGGACGGCCGCTCGGAAGTAGGGTGTCGTTTGCTTTGCTCATGGACTCAGGTCTCCTTGTTGGACAGGGTTGCTCGGTGCAGCGCCACCCCTGCGCTCTCGGGTTGACGGCGCTGCAACTGGGCCTCTATGAAAGGGTTTACGCGACTCATGTTGCATTTCAATGTAATCCATTGCATTGGAATGTTTCGTGGTGGAAAACCCCCGGCAGTGCGCACGGAGGCCAGTCGCGCGATAACATTGCGTAACTCATTTCAGGAACGTTTCATGGTGGCAGTCGTGGATGTCGCGCGGGTGGCCGGGGTGTCCACGGCGACGGTTTCGCGCGTGCTGAACGACCACCCTTCGGTGCGCGAGGAAACCCGCCAGCGGGTCGAAGAGGCGATGCGGTCGCTGAACTACCGCGTGACGGTCGCGGCGCGCTCGTTGCGCACCGCCCGGACCCGCATGGTGCTTGCGCTGGTGCCCGACTTCGCGAACCCCTATTACGCCGAGATCGTGCGCGGCCTCGGCGCCTCCGCCCGCGAGCACGACTACGAACTGCTGCTTTGCGACACCGGGCTGAGCGAAGCCCGCGAGCGGACGGTCGCGCAGATGCTCAACCGCCACTTCTATGACGGTGTGGTCTGCATGGACCCGTACACCACGCAGCAGATGGTCAGCGAAGAGGTCCGCTCGCTGCCGTGGGTTGCATGTTCGGAGTTCGTGCCCGACGAGCAGATCCCGCACGTCAGCATCGACCACCGGATGGCCGCGAAGGACGCCGTGCTGTACCTGCTCGGGAAGGGGCACCGCCGCATCGCGCTGATCAACAGCGACGAACGCTACCTCTACGCCCAGCAGCGCCGGGACGGTTATCGCGACGCCCTGCGCGAGGCCGGTCTGCAGGAGCGGCCCGACTACATCCAGATCGTCGGCGGCATAGACCACCCCCTGGGCGAACTGGCCGCGCGGCGGCTGCTGGCACTCGAGCAGCCGCCGACCGCGGTCTTCGCGGTGGCCGACACACTGGCGGTGGGCGCGATCAAGGCGACACTCGCGTCGGGGCGGCAGGTGCCCGGCGACCTGGCGGTGGTCGGCTTCGACGACGTGCCGCTGGCGAGCATCTTCGAGCCGTCGCTGACGACCATCGCCCAGCCGCGGCGCGAACTCGGCGAACATGCAATGCGGCTGCTGTTGCGGCGCATCTCAGGCGAGATGCCGCCGTCGACCACGCTGCCTCACACGCTCGTGGTCCGGCAGTCGGCGTAGACGAGCTCCGACAGCGTCCGGTCCATGATCGAATGCAGTTGCAGCGCATCCATCGCGCCGCCCTTCGTCGTGGTCTCCAGATAGACCTCCGCTCCCATCGCGGCCTCCAGCGCCGGGCGCGCCTGCTCGATGAGGCGGACTTCGTTCTGCTCCCGGCCGCTCCTGTCGTTCGCGAGCTTGGCATCGGAAGCGCCGAGCACGAGGCTCGCCACGGCCGGACGATCGCAGCGCCAGAACAGGAACGCCAATGCATCGAGGCTATAGGCCAGCGACCGCTTCATCAGCGGCAAGGCGGC
>DATHWJ010000073.1:0-8407 GCA_035460745.1 Ideonella sp.
GCTGCGCGGTGGCTCGGTGGCGGCCGCGGTGGGATGGGTCGGGGCAGTCGCAGCGGACGCCGCGAGCGCGGGCGCGCCGCCCGCCAGCGGCCCCAGCAGCACGCTGGCCAGCGCCAAGGCCTGCCACGCGCCCCTCATGCCACGCACTCCAGGAAGTAGCGCGTCAAGGCCTCGCCGTCGAACACGCCGGGCAGCTCGAAAGGCCGCAGGTCCTGCGCGTCGAACACCGCCTTCAGCGCCCTGCGCCGCGCCCCGACCGCGTCGCGCCAGGCGGCCCGCAGCGGCTCGCGCAGCCACAGGCTGCGCCGCACGCCGCTCTCGGCGTCGGTCAGCGCCATCAGGCCGCCGGCTGCCGGTGGCTCGGTCTCGGCCGGGTCCCAGACCACCATGGGCACCACCCAGGCCGGCGCGAGGCCGGCCAGCAAGGCACCGAGCCGCTCCAGCGGCCAGTGGAAGTCGGAGACCAGAAAGACCAGGCCTTGCCGGCCGGCCAGCGGCGCCAGCGTGCCAGCCAGCGCCTCGACGCTGGCGCTGCCGCCGTCGCCATGCCCATGGCGCCGCGGCGCCGGGGCACGGCACTCGCGCAGCCGCTGGGCCATCGCCACGCCGGCCCCGCGGCCATGGCGGGGCGGCAGCCAGAGGTCGTCGCGCGGCTGGCTGTCGAAGGCCCGCAGGCCGACGGCGTCGCCGGCGCGGAAGGCGCTCTGGCCCAGCGCCTCGACAAAGTCGGCCACCACCGCGAGCTTGGGGCGCTGGCCGCCGAAGTGCATCGAGGCCGAGACATCGACCACCACCTGCACCGCCAACGCCACCCGCTGGCGCGGCAGGCGCACAAGCCACTCGTGGTGCGGATCGCGCAGGCTGGCGCGCAGGTCCAGCCGGCGCGGGTCGGGGTGGTCGAACAGGCGCCGGTGGGCGGCAAAGCCGCCGCCGGCACCCAGCGGCGTGCCGGCATGCGCGCCGGGCCGGTGGCCGCCGAAGCGGGCCGGCAGGCGGTAGTGGAACTCGGCGGCCGGCACCGCCCCGGCGCCGCTCACGGCGCCGCGACCTGGTCCATGATGCGGCGCACCAGCGCGGGCGCCAGCTCGCTGCGCCGCAGCTCGTAGACCGGCGTGAAGAACACGCGGTGGCCGAGCACGCTGGGCAGCACCGCGTGCAGGTCGTCGGGCAGCAGGTGGCTGCGGCCGGCCAGCCAGGCCACCACGCGCGCCGCGCGCAGCAGCGCGCTCATGCCGCGCGGGCTGGCACCGGCCAGCACCAGGCGCTGCATGTCCACGCCGTCGAGCTGCACGCCGAAGCGCTGCGGCTCCTCGCTGGCGGCCCAGAGGTCGAGCACGTACTGCTCCAGCGTGGCGCTGGCGCTCACGCTGCGCTGTATCAGCGCGGCGACGCCGTTGAGCTGCTCGGCCGGCAGCATCTCGGCGGCCACCTGCGCGATCAGGCTCTCGGTGTCGTGGAAGGCGGTGTCGAAGACCAGCGCCTTGCGGATCTCGCGGTCCGCCGGCTTGGGCATGGAGAGCTCGAACATGAAGCGGTCGCGCGCGGCCGACGCGAGCTCGAAGGTCTCTTCCTTCTCGACCTTGTTGCGGTCGGCGAAGACCGTCATGTGCGGGAAGCTGAACTCGCGGTTGAAGGCCGAGACACTGCGCTCGGCCATCGCGCGCAGCAGCAGCGACTGCACCTGCGGCCGGGCCCGGTTGATCTCGTTGAAGAAGAAGGTGGTTAGCCGCTCGCCGTGGCGCAGCAGCGGCCCCGGGTCTATGCGCGGCCGGCCCTCGCCATCGACATAGGTGTGGTAGATCATGTCGCCCGGCATCAGGTCCACCGTGCCCTCGACGCGCTCGAAGGCACCGCCGATGGCCCGCGCGAAGGCGCGCAGCAGCGTGGTCTTGCCCACCCCCACGTCGCCCTCGAGCAGCACGTGGCCGCGCGCGAAGGTGGCCACGTTGACCAGCCGGATCAGGGCCGCCTGGCCGATCACGGCCTTGCCCACTTCGTCTTCCAGCCGCAGTGCGACCGTGCGCCAGTCTTCCAGCCGTTCGTCTTTGCTCATGCTGCGGGATGGGGTCGATACACAGGCACAGCTTGACGTGCAAAGATCGCCCCGTCTTGCCCGTGAGTGCACCGGGCTTGCCGCTCAGCGCACCGTAAAAACCAGCACCACGAGGCAACACCATGAGTCTGCAAGGCACGGGGTTTTCGACCAGGCACCTGCCCTCGGGCCAGCGGGTCGCGGGCTGGGCCGAGGCGGCCAGCGACCGCTTCGTCGAGTCGGGCTTCGAGGTGCAGAACCCCGAGGGCTTCATCGCCTCGATGCGCAACCACGAGATGGCCGACCTCTCGCTGACGCGCATCCACTCGGCCGGCCACCACCACAAGCGCGTGACCCGCTCGCTGCGCCAGGCGGCCCGCGCGGCGGAAGACTTCTTTCTCGTCAGCGTGCAGCTGGAGGGTTCGTGCCGGCTGAGCCAGGGCGGCCGCGACGCGCTGCTGCGGCCCGGCGAGTTTGCGCTCTACGACACCCGCCGGCCCTACGAGCTGCAGCTCGCCGAGGACTACGGCCAGGCCGTACTGCGTATCCCGCGCCGCACGCTGCTCGCGCGCCTGCCGCAGGGCGACGGCCTGGCCGCGCTGGCCGTGCCGGCCGAGCCGCTGCCTTCGCGGCTGCTGCTGCAGATGGTGCGCGAGCTCTGCCGCCCCGACACGGCGCTGGACCCGCGCGCCACCGGCGACCTGGCGCAGGGCCTGCTCGGCGTGCTCAGCGGCGGCCTGCGCAGCCTGCACGAGGGCCTGCCGGCCGAAGCACCGGGCCACGCCTCGGCCGCCGGCCAGCGCGAGCGCGTCAAGGCCCACGTGGCCGCGCACCTGGGCGACCCGCAGCTCGGCGTGGCCGCCATCGCCGAAGCACTGGGCCTGTCGACCCGCTACCTGCACAAGCTCTTCAAGGCCGAAGGCTGTACGCTGGAGCGCTGGATCTGGGCCCAGCGTCTGCAGGCCTGCGCCGCCGCGCTGGCCGACCCGACCTGGGCCCGCCAGACGCTCACGCAAGTGGCCTACGCCCACGGCTTCAGCGACGCGGCGCACTTCAGCCGCAGCTTCCAGCAGCGCTACGGCCTGGCGCCCAGCGCCTACCGGCGCGACCACGCGGCGGCCTGAGCGGCTCGCGGCCTGCGGCGCCCACCGGGCCGCCGTTAGAATCCGCGCCCCTCGCGCCGGGCTCGCTGCCTGCCGGGGCGCCCCCCATGCCCCAGATCCTCGTCGACCAGCTCGTCAAGACCTACCGCATCGCCGAGCGCGACCCCGGCGTGCTCGGTGCGCTGCGCGGCCTGCTGCAGCGCCGCCACCGCACGGTGCAGGCGCTGGCGGGCGTCTCGTTCACGCTGCAGCGCGGCGAGCTGCTCGGCTTCGTCGGGCCCAACGGCGCGGGCAAGTCCACCACCATCAAGATCCTCTCCGGCATCCTGCGGGCCGACGGCGGCACGGTGCGCGTCGATGGCCGCGACCCCTTCGAGAACCGGGCCCGCCACGTCGCCGGCATCGGCGTGGTCTTCGGCCAGCGCAGCCAGCTCTGGTGGGATCTGCCGGTGGGCGACGGCTTCGACCTGCTGCGCGAGATCTACCGCGTCGATGCCGGGCGCTACCGCCGCACGCGCGACGAGCTGGTGGGCCTGCTGAAGCTGGAGCGGGTGCTGGACCAGCCGGTGCGCCAGCTCTCGCTGGGCCAGCGCATGCGGGCCGAGATCGCCGCGGCGCTGCTGCACGAGCCGCAGATCCTGTTCCTCGACGAGCCCACCATCGGCCTGGACGCACCCTCCAAGCTGGCCGTGCGCGACTTCGTGCGGCGCGCCAACCGCGAGCGCGGCACCACGGTGCTGCTGACCACCCACGACATGCACGACATCGAGGCGCTGGCCGAGCGCGTCATCATCATCGGCCACGGCCGCGTGCTGGCCGACAGCCCGATCGACGCGCTGCGCCGCCAGGTGCTGGCCGAGCGGCGGCTGGTGGTGGACTTCGCCGGCGAAGCGCCCGCCCTGGCCGGGCTGGCCGGCGTGCGCGAGCTGGCGCGCGACGGCAACCAGCTGGTGCTGGGCTTCGACCCTGCGCTGACGCCCGCGCCGGCGCTGATCGCGCGCCTGGTGGCCGAGCACGCGGTGGAGGACATCCGCATCGAGGGCCTGGCCATCGAGGAGGTGATCGCGCGCTTCTATGCGATGCACGGGGCGGCCGAGGCATGAGCGCGCACAAGGCTGCTGCCATGGGCGTGCGCAGCGCGCTGCGGCCCTATGCCGCCACCTTCCTGTCGCGCCTGCTGGAGATGCTGCAGTACCGCAGCGCGGCGCTGGCCGGCTTTGCGACGCAGTGCTGGTGGGGCGGCATCAAGGTGATGGTGCTGGCGGCGTTTTATGCCGGCGCGACGGCCGGCGCCGAGCCGCCCCTGAGCCTGCCGCAGGCCATCACCTACACCTGGCTGGCGCAGGGCCTGCTCGCGCTGCTGCCCTGGGTGGTGGACCCCGAGGTGGCGCAGGCGGTGCGCAGCGGCGCCGTCGCCTACGACCGGCTGCGGCCGGTGGACGCCTATGCGATGTGGTTTGCGCGCAGCGCCGGCTGGACGGTGGCGCGGGTGCTGCCGCGGCTGGCGCTGATGGCGGTCTTCGCGGCCGGCGTGCTGCCACTGGCGGGCCTGCACGACTGGGCCTGGCAGCCACCGGCCGGCGCCGTGGCCGCGGGGGCCTTCACCGTCTCGCTGGTGCTGGCGCTGCTGCTCTCCGTCGCGCTGCTGATGCTGCTGAACGTGGCCACGGTCGCGGCGCTCAGCGAGCGCGGCGTCAACGCGCTGGCGGTGCCGGTGGTGGTGGTGTTCTCGGGCAACCTGCTGCCGCTGGCGCTGATGCCCGACGCCTGGCAGACGCTGTTGCTGCTGCAGCCGCTGGCGGGGGTGCTGGACCTGCCGATGCGCCTGTACTTCGGCCAACTGGCCGGCGGGCAGATGGCCGGTGCGCTGGCGCTGCAGGCCTTCTGGATCGTGGCGCTGGCGATGGCCGGCCGCTGGGCCATGGCGCGCACCATGCGGCGGCTCGAAGTGCAGGGCGGCTGAGCAGATGGACTCGCTGGCCTTGTTCTGCCGCCTGGTCGGCGCTTCGCTGAAGGGCCAGGCGCGCTACCCGGCCGCGGCGCTGCTGACCACGGTCGGGCAGTTCTGCGCGACGGCGATCGAGCTGGTCGGCGTCTGGGCGCTGTTCCACCGCTTCGGCGACGTGCAGGGCTGGCGGCTGGGCGAGGTGGCGCTGTTCTACGGCCTGGTGAACCTGATGTTCGCGCTGGCCGACGCGCTGGGCCGCGGCTTCGACGTGCTGGGCACGGAGTTCGTGCGCAGCGGCGCCTTCGACCGCTTGCTGCTGCGGCCGCGGCCGCTGGCGCTGCAGCTGATGGGCCACGACTTCCGCATCAGCCGGCTCGGCCGCCTGCTGCAAGGGCTGATGGTGATCGCGCTGGCGACGCAGCAGGCGGCCGTCGTGTGGACCCCGGCGAGCGTGGCGCTCGCGCTCTTTGCGGTGGCCGGCGGCGTGGCGCTGTTCCTCGGCATCCTGGTGCTGCAGGGCACGATGTCGTTCTGGACCATAGAGAGCCTGGAGATCGCCAACGTGCTGACATACGGCAGCGTGCAGGCGGCCCAGTACCCGCTGGCGCTCTACGCGGCGTGGTTCCGCCGCCTGCTGACCTTCGGCGTGCCGCTGGCCTGCGTCAGCTACTACCCGGTGCTCGCGATGCTGGGCAGGCCCGACCCGCTGGGCGCGCCGGCCTGGCTCGGCTGGGTCTCGCCGCTGGCGGGCTTCGTCTTTCTGTGGCTGTCGTTCGGGGTGTGGCGCCTGGGGCTGCGGCACTACGCTTCGACGGGGAGCTGAAGGGACCTCAGCCCGGCGTGCCCAGCGGCGCGGGGCTCAAGCGCCGCGAGTTGGCAGGATCACGGAAAACGAGGGGATGCTCGGTGAAGCCCGGCGAAGCCGCCGCCGCGGTGGCCTGCTCGACCGCCTCCGTCACCTTGGCGTGGTGCGGACTCTTGACGCAGACCGGGTCGGCCGCCGCCGGGTCGTTGGCCAGCATGTAGGCCTGGCAACGGCAGCCGCCCAGGTCCTGCTCGCGGAATTCGCAGCTGGTGCAGGGCTCCTTCATCCAGCCGGTGCCGCGGTAGCGGTTGAAGCCTTCGCTATCGAACCAGGCCTCGCGCAGCGACGTGTCGCGCACGTTGGGGAAGCTCAGGCCGGGCAGCATCTTGGCGGTGTGGCAGGGAAGCGCGGTGCCGTCGGGCGCGACCGTCAGGAACATGCTGCCCCAGCCGTTGACGCACTTCTTGGCCCGGCCTTCGTGGTAGTCGGGGGCGACGAAGAACAGCTTCATCTTGTTGCCGAGCTTGGCGCGCCAGGCGTCGGTCACGGTTTCGGCGTGCTTCAGCTGCGCGTGGGTCGGCAGCAGGTGGTCGCGGTTCAGCAGCGCCCACGAGTAGTACTGCGTGTTGGCGATCTCGAGGTATTCGGCACCGAGTTCGTGCGCCATGCCGATGATGCGGTCGATGTGGTCGATGTTCATGCGGTGGATCACCACGTTCATCACCATCGGCCAGCCTTGCTCCTTGATCAACGCGGCGACGCGGTTCTTCAACTCGAAGGTCTTGGTGTGCGAGAGAAAGTCGTTCATCTCGCGGGTGCTGTCCTGGAACGACAGCTGCACATGGTCGAGCCCGGCACCCTTCAGCGCCGCGGCGCGCTCGCGCGTGAGGCCGACGCCGGAGGTCAGCAGGTTGGTGTAGTAGCCGAGCTTGTGGGCTTCGGCGACGATCAGTTCCAGATCGTCGCGCAACAGCGGCTCTCCGCCCGACAGGCCGCATTGCACCGCGCCGAGTTCACGCCCTTCGCGCAGCACGCGCAGCCAGTCTTCGGTCGACAGCTCGGCGCTTTGCTCGGCGAAGTCGACCGGGTTGTAGCAGAAGACGCAGTGAAGCGGGCAGCGGTAGGTCAGCTCCAGCAGCAGCCACAGGGGCGGGCCGGGCTTGGCGGTCATGGCGTGACTCCATATCTTGTCGCCATCGCGTCGTTCATGGCCCAGAGGATGTCGAGCTTGAACTGCAGGATCTCGCAGGCGCGTTCCTGCAAGGCGCGGGTGTTGAAGTGGTCGAGGGTAATCGCCAGACCCTGTTCCACGTCACGCCGCGCCTGGCTGACGCGGTTGCGGAAGTAGAACAGGCCGTCCTGGTCGATCCAGGTGTAATGCTCGGGCCAGGTGGCCAGGCGCTGCTTGTGGATCTCGGGCGCGAACAGCTCCGTCAGCGACGAACACACCGACTCCTGCCACGGCGAGCGGCGCGCGAAGTTGACGTAGGCGTCGACGGCAAAGCGCAGCGCCGGGATCACGTGGCGCTGGTCTTCCACTTCCTCGCGCGTCAGGCCCACCGCTTCGGCCAGCCGCAGCCAGGCTTCGATGCCGCCCGGGTCCCTCACGCCATTGAGCTCGAAGCCGTCGTGGTCGAGGATGCGCTGCACCCAGCCGCGCCGCACCTCGCGGTCGGGGCAGTTGCTCATCACCGCCGCGTCCTTGATCGGGATCGCGATCTGGTAATAGAAGCGGTTGGCGACCCAGCCGCGGACCTGTTCCGGCGTGGCGCGGCCGCTGTTGAGCATCACGTTGAACGGGTGGTGGATGTGGTACGAGCGGCCGCGCTCGCGCAGCTTGGCTTCGAACTCTTCCTTCGACCAGGCGGCTTGCGTCATAACCGAATCTCCATACCGTCTTCGCACACCTCGATGCCGGCGGCCGCGAGCGCGGCGCGCTGCGGCGAATCCTCGTCGAGGATCGGGTTGGTGTTGTTGATGTGGATCAGCAGCTTGCGCGTGCGCGCCGGCAGCTGGGCCATCACCTCCATCATGCCGCCGGGGCCTGACTGCGGCAGGTGGCCGATGGATCGCGCCGTCTTCTTGCTGAAGCCCAGCGTGATCATCTCGTCGTCGGTCCAGAAGGTGCCGTCGACCAGCACCGCATCGGCCGTGCTCATGGCCTCGAACACCGGCGCGGTGATGGCGCCCAGACCCGGCGCATAGAACGCGGTCTTGCCCGAAACGCTGTCGTGGATCGTCATGCCGATGTTGTCGCCATCGACCGAGGCCTCGCGATGCGGCGAGTACGGCGCGGCCTTGCTCGACAGCGGCATCGCGCGCAGCGTCAGCGATTCGACGCCGCCGACGCCGAAGGCGCTGCCGTCGAGCGGTATCGCCGAGCGGTTGACGCCGCAGTAGTGCGTCAG
This sequence comes from Ideonella sp., assembly GCA_035460745.1. Taxonomy (GTDB): domain Bacteria; phylum Pseudomonadota; class Gammaproteobacteria; order Burkholderiales; family Burkholderiaceae_C; genus Ideonella. The sequence continues at coordinate 8,297 of DATHWJ010000073.1, forward strand.
CACCTTCAGCACCGGGTTGCCGGTCGTCAGGTCCTCCAGCACCGGGTCGGTGCACCACAGGGGCAGTGGGGAGCCGCGTTCGCGCAGCATGAACAAGCCGGTGGCGTGGTC
>DATHWJ010000074.1:0-10335 GCA_035460745.1 Ideonella sp.
GGGCTTGAAGATCGGGTTCTTGATGCCGTACTTGGCCATGCCGTCCTTGAGCACCGAGACGCGCATGTGCACCCAGCCGGCCATCTCGATCGCGCCGCAGAAGGTGATCTCGCCGTCGCCCTGGCTGAAGTGCAGGTCGCCCACCGAGAGGCCCGCACCCTTCACGTAGACCGGGAAGAAGATCTTGGAGCCGCGCGACAAGTCCTTGATGTCGCAGTTGCCGCCGTGCTCGCGCGGCGGCACCGTGCGCGCGCCTTCGGCCGCGGCCTTGGCCTTGTGGTTGCCGCCCAGCTTGCCCATGTGGGCGGTGGCGGCGAAGGGCGGGTTGGCCAGCGGCGGCACGCGGTCGGGCTGGGTGGCGATCAGGCCCACCTCGCGCTCGTTCCACTTGGCGAGCAACTGCGGGTCGGGCAGGCAGCCGATCAGCCCGGGGTGGATCAGGCCGGCGTAGCGCACGCCCGGCACGTGGCGCGAGCGGGTGAACAGGCCCTCGATGTCCCAGATCGACTTCTGCGCCAGCGGGAAATGGTCGGTCAGGAAACCGCCGCCGTTCTTCTTCGAGAAAAAGCCGTTGAAGCCCCAGAGGCTGTCGTCCTTGGCACCGATGTCCAGCAGCTCGACGACCAGCAGATCGCCCGGCTCGGCGCCCCGCACGCCCACCGGGCCGCTGAGAAAGTGCACGATCGAGAGGTCGATGTCGCGCACGTCGTCGGCGCTGTCGTTGTTCTTGATGAAGCCGCCGGTCCAGTCGTAGGTCTCCAGCACGAAGTCGTCGCCCGGCTTGACCCACGCGGCCATCGGGATGTCCGGGTGCCAGCGGTTGTGGACGTTTTCGTTCTCGTAGGCGGATTGCTTCAGGTCGACCTTGATCAGCGTGTCGGGCATGGTGCACCTCTGGGTGGCGGTGGGGGGAGAGAACCAGGCCCCATCGTGCTCACGCAAGCCCCCGAGCCCAATACGTCAATCGACTTACCTGCCGCGCCGCGCGCCGCTGCCGGATGCGTGGAAACCCGTCTTGCCACCCCGCAGGGCCTGTCCATAGTCAGCTCGCGCTGCGGGCGGCCGCCTCGCCGCGCCGCTCACGCCTGCTCCCTTCACCCCCATGGTTCCGCAAAAGATCTTCCGCATCCGCCGCGAGTACAACGGCTGGGTCGCCAACGAGACGATGGAAGACTACGCGCTGCGCTACACGCCGCGCAGTTTTCGCAAGTGGTCTGAATGGCGCGTGGCCAACACCGCGCTCGGCGCGGCGTCGTTCCTCGCGCTGGAGGCGATAGGCGCCGCGATGGCGCTCAACTACGGTTTCGCCAGCGCGGCCTGGGCCATCCTGGCGGTGGCGGCGATCACCTTCCTGACCGGGCTGCCGATCAGCTACTACGCCGCGCGCTACGGCGTCGACATGGACCTGCTGACACGCGGTGCCGGCTTCGGCTACATGGGCTCGACCGTCAGCTCGCTGATCTACGCCAGCTTCACCATCATCTTCTTCGCGCTGGAGGCGGCCATCCTCGCCACCGCCTTGCAGATGTGGATCCCGCTGCCGCTCGCGCTCTGGTACGTGATCAGCTCGCTGCTCATCGTGCCGCTGGTGGTGCGCGGCATCACGCTGATCTCGCGCTTGCAGCTGTGGAGCCAGCCGCTGTGGATCGTGCTGCTGCTGCTGCCCTATCTCGCGATCTGGTGGAAGCAGCCCGAGGCCTATCGCGAGTTCACGCAGCTCGCGGGCTCGGTCTCGCGCAGCAGCGCCTTCGAGCCGGTGATGTTCGGCGCGGCGGCCACGGTCGCCTTCTCGCTGGTGGTGCAGATCGGCGAGCAGGTCGACTTCCTGCGCTTCTTGCCGGAGCGCAGCGCGGCCAACCGGCGCCGCTGGTGGGCCGCGGTGGTGCTGGCCGGGCCGGGCTGGATCGTGCCGGGGGCGCTGAAGATGCTGGGTGGCGCTTTCCTCGCCTTCCTGGTGATGCGGCAGGGCCTGCCGGCAGCGCAGGCGATGGAGCCCACGCGCATGTACCTGGCCGGCTTTGCACACGTCTTCTCCGAGCCTGCCTGGGCCTTTGCGGCCATGCTGGTCTTCGTCGTCGTCTCGCAGGTAAAGATCAACGTGACCAATGCCTATGCCGGCTCGCTGGCCTGGTCCAACTTCTTCGCGCGCATGACGCACAGCCACCCCGGCCGCGTGGTCTGGCTGGTTTTCAACTCGCTGATCGCGGTGCTGCTGATCACGCTGGGCGTGTTCGAGGCGCTGGAGAACGTGCTCGGGCTGTACGGCAACGTGGCGGCGGCCTGGGTGGGCGCGCTGGTGGCCGACCTGGTCGTCAACAAGCCGCTGGGCCTGAGCCCGCGGGGCATCGAGTTCAAGCGGGCCCACCTGTACGACGTCAACCCGGTCGGCCTGGGCACCATGCTGCTGGCGGCGGCGCTGGCCATCGCCGCCTGGGCCGGCCTGTTCGGCCCGTCGGTGATGGCCTTCTCGCCCTTCATCGCGCTGGGCCTGGCCTTCGTGCTCTCGCCGCTGCTCGCCTGGCTGACGCGCGGCCGCTACTACGTCGCGCGCCAGCCCGCCGCCGACAGCGTGCCGGGCCAGGTGATGCGCTGCAGCGTCTGCGAGAACCGCTTCGAGTCCGAGGACATGGCCCACTGCCCGGCCTACGGCGCGGCGATCTGCTCGCTCTGCTGCACCCTGGAGTCGCGCTGCCACGACCTGTGCAAGAGCCAGTCGCGCACCGCCGACCAGGCCCAGCAACTGCTCTCGGCGCTGCTGCCCAACGCCTTCTCGCACCTCGTCAACCGCCGTGTCGGCAGCTACATGGTGGTGCTGCTCTCGCTCTGCGCGGTGGGCGCGGCGGCGCTGGGCATGGTCTATGCGCAGGAGGTGGCGGTGGCCCTGCCGGCCGGCAGCCGCGAGCTGCTGGACGCGGCCTTTTTCAAGGTCTCGGCGGTGCTGCTGCTGATCGTGGCGGTGCTGAGCTGGTGGGTGGTGCTGGGCAACGAGGGGCGCCACCTGGCGCAGGGCGACCTGAACCGGCAGAACGAGTTGCTGACGCGCGAGATCGAGGCCCACCAGCGCACCGACGCGGCGCTGCAGCACGCCAAGGAGCTGGCCGAAGCGGCCAACCAGGCCAAGACCCGCTATGTGGCCGGCATCTCGCACGAGCTGCGCTCGCCGCTCAACAGCATCCTGGGCTACTCGCAGATCCTGCTCAGGAGCGACCACCTGGCCGCCGAGCCGCGCGCCGCGGTGCAGACCATCCACGGCAGCGGCGAGCACCTGCTGGGCCTGATCGACGAGCTGCTCGACCTGGCCCGCATCGAGGCCGACCGCATGCTGCTGGAGCCCGCCCCGGTGGCGCTGGGCGAGTTCACCGACGAGCTGCTGCGCATGGTGCGCCCGCAGGCCGAGGCCAAGGGCCTGCGGCTGGTGTCCACCCGCAGCGGCGCCGTGCCGGCCTGCGTGCGGGCGGACGGCAAGCGCCTGCTGCAGGTCCTGCTCAACCTGCTGACCAACGCGGTGCGCTTCACCGATGCGGGCACCGTCGCGCTGCACCTGGCGGGCGAGCCCGGGTGGGTGCGGTTCGAGGTCAGCGACACCGGCATCGGCATCGCCCCGCAGGACGTGCGGCGCATCTTCCAGCCCTTCGAGCGCGGTGCCGCGGGCCGGCTGCGCGGCGAGCCCGGCGCCGGGTTGGGGCTGACGATCACCGACAAGCTGGTCTCGCTGATGGGCGGCAGCCTGCGGGTGCACAGCACGCCCGGCCAGGGCAGCCGCTTCGAGGTGCGGTTGCCGCTGCCCGAGGTCGCGGCCCCCGCCTTGCCCGCCGGGCCGCAGCGCGAGGTGGTGGGCCACGCCGGGCCGGCGCGCACGCTGCTGGTGGTGGACGACCAGGCCGTGCAGCGGCAGATGCTGGCCGGCATGCTGATCCCGCTGGGCTTTGCGGTGCGCGAGGCCGCGAGCGGGCCGGAGTGCCTGGACCTGCTGGCCGACGACCCGGTGCCCGACGCGGTGCTGCTCGACCTCGGCATGGACGGCATGGACGGCTGGGAGACGGCCCGCCTGATACGCGCGCGCGGCCACGCCCGGCTGCCCATCGTGCTGGTCTCGGCCGACCTCTTCGGCAACGACGACCAGCGGCTGCGGGCGGCCGGCTGCCAGGCCTTCGTTGCCAAGCCGGTGCGCGAATCGGCGCTCAGGCAGGCGCTGCGCGAGCACCTGGGGCTGGAGTGGCTGTACGGCGGGGCGGTGCCGGAGCCGCCGGCCGCCGCCCCGATGCCGCGGCTGGCCTTCCCCGGCGAGGTGCGGGCCGAGTTGCTGCGGCTGGCGCAGCTCGGCCATGTGCAAGGCCTGCGCCGCACGCTGGACCGGGTGGCCGATGAACAGCCGTCGCTGCAGGCGGCGTGCGAGCATGCACGCAGCCTGCTGGGCCAATTCGAGCTCGACGCCCTCGAGCTCGCGCTGCAGGAGGAAAGCGATGAAACCACTTGACGAAGGCGGCGTGCACCCGGTGGTGCTGGTCGTCGACGACGCGCCCAGCAGCCTGGGCGTGCTGTGCGAGACGCTGGAGACTGCCGGCTACACCGTGCTGGTGGCGCGCGATGGCGACGCCGCGCTGCGCCGCCTGGCGCTGGTGACGCCAGACGCCATCCTGCTCGACGCCGTGATGCCGGGCCTGTCGGGCTTCGACACCTGCCGGCGCATCAAGGCCGACGACAGCGCGGCCCACATCCCGGTGATCTTCATGACCGGCCTGTCGCAGACCGCCCATGTGCTCGAGGGCTTTGCCTGCGGCGGGGTGGACTACGTCGTCAAGCCGCTGCGTGCGCCCGAGGTGCTGGCGCGGCTGCACACCCACCTGCACAACGCCCGCGCCACCCGCCTGGCCCACGAGGCGGTCGAGGCGCTGCGCAGCGCCGAGGCGCAGGCGGCCGAGCGGCTGGCCAACGCCGCGCTGACGCCGCGCGAGACCGAGGTGCTCTCGTGGCTGGCCAAGGGCAAGACCAACCGCGACATCGGCGAGATCCTGGGCCTCAGCCCGCGGACCGTGAACAAGCACCTGGAACATATCTTCCAGAAGCTGGGCGTGGAGACGCGCTCGGCGGCCGCGGCGCTGGCGAGCGCGCAGATGGCGTCGTGAGCGCTGCCGCCGCCGGGGCCGCTCCGGCGCGCCGCTGCGCCAACGTGTGCAGCAGCAGTGCCCCCACCACCATCGCGCTGCCCACCAGCTCGTGCGCCACCGGCGGCTTGCCCAGCGCGGCGCTCATCAGCATGGCCGAGACCGGCACGAAGTTCAGGAAGGCCGTCGCGCTGACCGGGCCCAGCGTGCGCACGCCGAGGTTGAAGCCCAGGATCGCGATCACCGACGGCACCGCGCCGATGTAGAGCAGCGCGCTCCACGAGAGCGAGAGGTCGGCGGCCGAGGGCCCGGTGGACCAGCCCAGCAGCGTGGCCGCCAGCGCCGAGGCCAGCAGCAGCGGCCAGGAGGCGATCGCCGTCAGCGCGGTGTATTCCAGCACGTCGAGCTGCGGGAAGCTGGCGCTGGCGCGGGTGTAGGCCACCCAGCCCAGCGTGCCGGCCAGCACCGTCAGGTCGCCCCACAGCGTCGAGGGGCCGGCCCCCGCGTCGGCCCACAACTCGCCGGAGACCACCACCACGCCGCTCAGCGCCAGCGCGGCGCCCAGCAGCGCCGAGCGGGCCGGCTTCTGGCCGTCCAGCACCCAGCGCACCAGCTGCGTGGTGATGGGCATGGTCGCCATCAGCACCGCGGCATGCGAGGGTACGGAATGCATCAGCCCAACCAGCAGCATCACGCTGAACACGCCGTAGCCGACGAAGCCGAACAGCGCCAGGCGCGGCGCGTGGGCGCGCAGCTTCTGCCACGGCGCCGTGCCGCGCCAGGCCACCAGCGCGGCGAAGGCGGCGGTGGCCAGCGAGTAGCGTATCAGCGTGAACCACACCGGGTCGACATGGGCCAGCACGGCCTTGCCGACCAGGAACAGGCTGCCCCAGGCGGCGGTGGCCACCAGCAGCGCGGCGATGGCGAAAGGTCGTGAAAAGGAGCGGGAGGGGTCAGGCATGGCGGATCTCCAGGGCAGGGTGCGAATGCCGCCCAGTCTGGGCGCCGGCCCGTGGGAAGGCCATTCGCATCTTTGGAGCGACCCCTCAGCTTTTGCGAAGTGACAGGCCCCGCCCGGCCACCCAGAATGGCCGCCATGGAGCTCTACCAACTCAAGACCTTCGTCGCCATCGCCCAGGAGCGCAGCCTGACGCGCGCCGCCGAGCGTGTCTTCACCAGCGCGCCGGCCGTCAGCGCCCAGATCAAGGCGCTGGAGGACGAGCTCGGCGTCAAGCTCTTCGACCGCACCGCGCGCGGCATGCAGCTCACCGAGGCCGGCGCCCGGCTGCTCGACGAGGCCGAGCGCACGCTGGACTCCGCCACCCGCATGCGCAGCGCGGCCGCCCAGCTGCGCGGCGCGGCGCAGGGCGTGGTGCGCTTCGGCACCGTCAGCGACCCGCTCGCGATGCGCCTGGGCGAGGTGCTGGTCAAGCTCGCCGAGCGCCACCCGCAGGTCACGCTGCAGCTGCAGCAAGGCCTCTCTTCGGAGCTGCTTGCGATGGTGCAGCGCGGCGAGCTGGACTGCGCCTACGCGCTGACCGACCACGAAGCCATCGACGGCCTGGAGCTGCAGCGCCTGGGCGCGGTCGACCTCGTCGCGACGCTGCCGGTGAGCGTGGCCGAGGCCCAGCCCGAGCTCACGCTGGAGGGCCTGACCGCCCTGCCGTGGGTAGGCACGCCCGACACCTGCGTGCTGCGCCGGCACATCGACGCGCTGTTCAGCTCGGCCGGCCGTGTCTTCCAGCCACGCACCACGGCCGACAACGAAGGCGTCGTGCGCAGCATGGTGGCCAGCGGCCTGGGCGCCGGCCTGGTGCGGCTGGACCAGGCCCAGCAGGCCGAGCGCAACGGCGAGCTGAAGATCTGGCCGGGCTGGCGCAGCCACACCTGGCTGTGCTGGGCGGCGCCGCCCGAGCCCAGGCGCTCATCCGCCGTCGCGGCGCTGCGCGGGGCGGTGCTGGAGGCCTGGGCCTGAGGTTCAGCGGCGGGCCAGCGCCTCGGGGTTGACCACGCCGGTCGGCGCGCCGGCCGCGAAGTGCTGGATGTTGTCGAAGGCGATGCCGTAGTAGCGCTCGAAGTTGTCCTTCTCGACATAGCCCAGGTGCGGCGTGCACAGCGCGTTGGGCAGCGAGAGCAGCGGGTGACCGGCAGCGGGCACCGGCTCCTCCTCGAACACGTCGACCGCCGCGAAGCCGGGCCGGCCCTGCTGCAGCGCCTGCACCAGTGCGCCGGGCTCTATCAGCTCGGCGCGGCTGGTGTTGACCATCAGCGCCGTGGGCTTCATCCGCGCGAGGTCGGCGGCGGTGACCAGCCCGCGGGTTTGCTCGTTCAGCCGCACCTGCAGGCTCAGCACGTCGCTGTCCGCAAAGAATGCCTCGCGCGAAGGCGCGGGCTCGAAGCCGTCCGCGGCCGACTGGCTCAGCGAGTGGCTGCGGCCCCAGACCCAGACTTTCATGCCGAAGGCGCGTCCGTAGAGCGCCACCTGCTTGCCGATGCGCCCGTAGCCCCACACGCCCAGCCGCTGGCCGCCGAGCTGCTGGCCCAGCGAGCCCTGCCAGAGGCCGCGGCGCAGCCGGTTGGCCTCGTCGACCAGGTGGCGCCGGCTGGCCATGATCAGCGCCCAGGCCAGCTCGGCCGTGGCCGTGCCGGTGCCGGCGCCCTCGGCCACCACCACGCCGTGGGCGGTGCAGGCGGCCACGTCGATGTGGCTGGCGACCTTGCCGGTCTGGCTGATCAGCTTGAGCCGCGGCAGGCGGGCCAGCAGCTCGGCGGTGACCGGGGTGCGCTCGCGCGTCAGCACGATGGCGTCGGCCTCGGCGAAGCGCTCCGCCAGCGCGGCCGTGCCCTTGACGGTGTCGTTGTAGACGGTCACCTGGTGGCCGGCCAGCGCGGCAAAGCAGTCCAGCGTGCGCACGCAGTCGGGGTAGTCGTCGGGAATCACGATGTGCATTCGGGGCTCCGGTTCAATGCGGCGCATTCTTCATTGCAAGGTGATGTTGAGCTGCGTGATGGTCTTCTTCCACTGCGCCAGGTCGTCCTGGATCAGCTTGGCGTACTCGGCCGGTGGCATGCCGCCGGGCTCTATGCCCTGGGCCTTGAAGAGCTCGCGCACCTCGTCGCTCGCCAGCGCGCGCTTGACCTCGGTGTACAGCCTTTGCACCACCGGCTCGGGCGTGCCGGCGCGCAGCAGCAGGCCGTACCAGCCGTGCACGTGGTAGCCCGGGTAGCCTTGCTCGGCCACGGTGGGCACGTCGGGCAGGCCGCTGAAGCGCTTCTCCGGCGCCACCGCCAGCGCCCGCAGCTTGCCGGCCTTGATCTGCGACAAGGCCGAGCTCATGTCGAGGAACATGAACTGGATCTGGCCGCCCATCAGGTCTTGCACCGCCGGGCCGGCGCCGCGGTAGGGCACATGGGTGGCGCGGATGCCGGCGCGCTCGGCAAACATCGCGCCGGCCAGGTGGGCCGAGGTGCCGTTGCCGGAGGAGCCGTAGGCCAGGCTGTCGGGCTTGGCCTTGGCCATCGCGACCATCTCGGCCAGCGTCCTGGCGGGGAAGTCGGGCCGCACCACCAGCGCGTGCGGGATGAAGCCCACCACCGTCACCGGCGCGAAGTCGCGCGCGGTGTCGAAGGGGTAGTTGGGCATCAGCGCCGGGTTGGTCACCGCCAGGATGGAGGGGAACACCAGGTTGTAGCCATCGGACGGGCCCTTGGCGATGTCGCTCAGGCCGATCACGCCGCCGCCGCCGGGCTTGTTCTCGACGATCACCGTCTGGCCCAGCCCCTGGCCCATCACCTTGGCGATCGAGCGCGCCATCAGGTCGGTGGGGCCGCCGGGGGCGAAGGGCACGACGATGCGCACCGGCTTGTTGGGAAAGGCCTGGGCGCGCGCGGCGCCCGGCAGCGCGGCCAGCGCCGGCGAGGCCAGCAGCGCGGCGAGCGCGTGGTTGAAGTGGCGGCGGCGAAAGGCTTGGGTCATCGGTTTGTCTCCGGGTTGTGAATCTTGCGGGCTGTCTCAATCGGCGGCGGCCAGCACCACCACGCCGTCCGCCGCGCACACGCCCTGGCCTTGCGGCAGCACGAAGAGCGGGTTGATCTCGGCCTCGGCCAGGCGCTCGCCGAGCTGGGCCGCCATCGCAGAGAAGGCGACGATGGCCGAGACCAGCGCTTCCACATCGCCCTTGGGCCGGCCGCGGAAGCCGTCGAGCAGCGGCCAGGTCTTCAGGCCTTGCACCAGCGCCAGCGCGTCTTCGCGGGCCAGCGGGCCTTGCGGCGGCAGCATGCACAGGGCCGTGTCCTTGAACAGCTCGGCGGCGACGCCGCCCATGCCCAGCAGCACCGCGCTGCCCAGCGGGTCGTGGTGCAGGCCCAGGATCAGCTCGGTGCCGCCGGCCACCATCTCCTGCACCAGGAAGCGCTGCGGGCGCTGCGCGGTGGCCGCTTCCACGTCGGCGGCCATCGTGGCCAGCCGCGCGCCGATGTGCTCGGGCGAAAGGTTCACCGCGACGCCGCCGACGTCGCTCTTGTGGGTGATGGTGCTGGAGAGCAGCTTGAGCACCACGCGGCCGCCGAGCTCGCGCGCGGCGGCCTCGGCCTCGGCGGGCGTGGCGACGATGCGCTCGCGCACGCCGGGCAGGCCGAAGCGGGCGAAGAGCTGCTTGGCCTGCGCCTCGTCGAGCGAGCCCGTCGGGAGGCCTTCGACATCGACCCGGGCGGGAAGCTCGGCGGCGGTGTCGGCGGGCGCCTTCCACCGCGCCTGCTGCAGCAGCCCCGCCAGCGCCGCCGTGCAGCTCTCCGGCGCGGTGAAGGCCGGCACGCCGCGCTGGTTCAGCAGGCTGCTCACGGCCGGCGCATGCGGGCTGACGAAGGCCAGCACCGGCTTGTCGCTGCCGGGCAGGCAGGCCTGGATGGCGTTGGCCATCAGGTCGGGCATCGCCAGGCTGGAGGAGCCGACGATCACCACCACCGCGTCGTAGCTCGGGCTCTCCAGCAGGGCCGTGATGGCGCTGCGCAGCAGCTCGGGCTGCAGCCCGGCCAGGGTCACGTCGATGGGGTTGCGGTCCAGCGCGGCGTGGTCGCCGGTTTGCAGCGCGCGCAGCCGCGCGGCGGTGGTTTCGTCCGGCGGCGGCGTCTCGAAGCCGGCCAGCCCCAGGCTGTCGGCCACCAGCGTGCCGGCCCCGCCGGTGGAGGTCAGGATGCCGACGCGCTGGCCACGCAGCGGCCGGCCTTGCGC
>DATHWJ010000075.1:0-19913 GCA_035460745.1 Ideonella sp.
GCTTCAGGCGCCATAGACCGCGACCCGCTCAGCATCGACCCGCTTGCGCAGGTACGGATTGCGAAGTGACCGTTCCGTCAGCAGATCGACCGGCCTGAGGAAGAGGGCCTCCAGCCCCTCCTTGAGCGAGAAGAAGGCGTCCGAGTAGTCCGCTGGTGGCAGCTCGTCGAAGGCAACGACGAAGTCGAGGTCGCTGCGATCGGGGTGGAAGTCATCACGGGTGGCCGAGCCAAACAGATCCAGCCGGCGAGCATGCGTGCGGCGGCAGAGCGCCGCCACGTCGCCACGCTTGTCGAGGATGAAACCCGGGATCGCCATGCGCCGATTGTGACCCGGCGCACGGCGACCCCGTGGTGGGCCGCTACGGCGCCACCGTCAGCTTCACCTTGAACACCGCGCCCTTCGCCGCCCAGGCCGAACGCACGGTGACTTGCCCCTCGTACAGGCCGGCCGCCAGGCCGACCGGGTTGGCGGTGACGATGGCGCCGGCCGGAGCGACGTTTTGCGAGAGCTGCACCGTCAGCCAGCTGGCCGAGGCCGTCGCCTTCAGCGGCCGGCCGTCGCCGTTCTGCACCTCGAACCCGGTGCTCACCGGCTGGCTGGCCGCGGTCAGCGCGGCGGACTTCGGGGCGATCTGCAGCGGCGACTGCACCACCAGGCTCAGCGGTACCTCGGCCTCACCCGGGTGGGTGTCCGTCACGATGAAGGACCCGGTGTAGGCACCCGCCGCGAAGCCGAGGGCGCTGCTGCCGATCTGCACCAGGTAGTCCGTGCCCTGTGCCACCGCACCGGCCCAGGTGGGGAACTTGGCGGCGCTGGTCGGGCCGTTGGAGGCCCCCACCTTCAGCAACTGCGAGGCCGGCAGCGGCCCGCCGGCCGGCATCGTGAAGGACATGGCGGTGGGCGAGACGACGATCCTGGGCAGCACCTCGAGCACCCGCGTGTCGGTGTCGAAGGCGGTGAAGTTGCTGCCGCCGCTGTAGGTGCTGAAGAGGCGGTGGCTGCCCTGCGCCAGGCTGAGCGAGTCCAGCGTGAAGCTGACCTGCGCGGTGGGGCCGGGGGTGGTCAACGGCTTGGTGGCGCGGGTGATCAGCATCGGCGCACCGCCGGCGCTGTCGGGGATGACTTCGCGCAGCAGCACCTCGCCGCCGGACAGAGGCAGCGGCGAGCTGCCCGCGCTCAGGCTGACGACCGCGGTGACGGCGCCGGGCTGGCGCACGCTCGCCGGGCTCAGCGAGAGACTGCCCACGCCCTGGCTCAGCACACGGTAGTCCACCCGGATGCTGTTGCTGGCCCCTTCGCCCAGGTAGCCGACGGCCACCGTGGTGCTGTAGTCGCCCGCGGCAAAGCTCTTGGCCGACGCGGCGATGGTCAGCAGGATGGGGTTGCCCTGCTCGCGCGCCGTCTTGCCGCCCGAGAACTTGACCTTGACCCAGGCGTCGTTGGACTTGGCCACCAGCGACTTGCCCGGCCTGCCGTAGATGACGACCTGCTGGCTCTCCTTGGGCACCGCGCCGATGTTGGCGACGAACTGCACCGCGGAGGGCGAGACCGTGGGGTCGGGCTGCGGCAGCACGGTGAAGTTGAGCCAGGTGTCCGTGCCCAGCACCGCGGCAGCGGCCCGCACGGTCTCGTTGAACTGCGGCAGCGTGGGCGCGCTGAACCTCGAGCCCGGGAATTGCGCCTTGCAGGCGGCGTCGCCGTTGTTCCACGGGCCCATGCTCGAAGTGACGACGAACTTGCGGTCGTAGAAGCTGCTGGTGCTCAGCTGGCACGCATAGGCATGGAACTCCGACGGGTCGCGCGACTGCCAGCGCCCGCTGCCGCTGAGCAGCATCGCCGGTCCGGCCAGGCCGTAGTCGCCGAGGTCGAACGACCAGGCGCTGCCGGCGATGCGCTCGTCCAGCGAGATGCGCTGGAACTCGGGGATCACCGGGTCGCCCAGCGCGTCGAGGAAGTCCAGCGCCAGCACGCCGACACCGCACTTCAGGTAGTTGGCCACCTCGGTGCGCGAGTTGACCAGGCCGGTCTGGTCACCCCAGTTGCTGAACGAGCGGCCCTCCGCCACCACGCTCCAGCGGCCCTTGCTGCGCGTGGCCACCGGGCTGCTGTCGCCATCGGTGCAGGTGGCGAGGGTGAAGTCCTCGGGGTGGTCGTTGGTGGTGGCGTAGGTTTCGGTGAAGTACCAGATCCAGTTGCCGTCGGGAATCTGGTTGTTGCGCGAGCCGAAGAGAATCTGCTTGCCGGCGCTGCGCACCTGCGCAATGGTCGGCCAGGCGCTCGGGTCGGCCGGGCGCAGGTAGGCCTTGTCGCCAAAGTAGATCGAGATCAGCGCGGTCAGGTCGGTGTAGTTGCCGCCCACGCGGTCGTCGAGCTTGACGAAGATCACCTCGCCCGGGTTGTCGTTGAGCCAGTTGCGTATCTCGGCGAACACATTGGCCAGCGGGCGCGTGAAGGCCGGCAGGCAGGGGTCGATGCCGTTGTGGCAGACCAGCATCTTGCCGCCCGACCAGTGCGGGTCGATCTCCAGGTAGCGCACGCCCATCGTGAGGCTGTCGCTGATGGAGTAGGTCTGGTTGGACTGCTCGCCGCCAAACCCCTGGTGAGTGCTGCTGAAGGCGTTGTGGGCGCCTATCGTGGGCACCCAGTTGATGGGCTCGCCCGCCGAGATCGCATAGCGCTGCTGCTTCAGCGCCCACTCCTGCCAGGCATCGCGCCGATTCCATATCCGGCGCTTTTCATTCACGCAGAAATCGCTGCTGTCTTTCAAGTCGTACTCGCAAGAGCGAAAGCCCATGTCGTAGTACTCCTGGTCGGTCCAGGCACAACTCCGCTGGTATTCGGCGCCGCAATCGGGGACATTCACGTTGGCCCGCGCAGGGGCGCTCAGCAGGCACGCCAGTGCCAGCATCAGGATTTTCATCACGCGGTCTTCTCCTCGGTAAAAGCTGAGGGCGCCCACTCTTTTGTGGCCTGGCCTGTGGGTGGCGCAGGGGCGATGAACAGCCCACGCGGCAAAGGCCGTGCGATGCTGGTGGCGGGGCGTTGAAGGGAGATTCTGTCGCGCGGCGCAGCGCCTGTGTCGCTCGGCAGGATGGCAAATCGGTGCCAACACGATGGCCAGCCCCGGCGCGATAGGGAAGAAAAAGAATCAAGGACAAAACCCATGCTGTATCCGGGAGCCTCGCCTTCTTTGCCCACCCTGCCCGCCTGGCTGCGCACGCCGCCCGCGCAATGGGACGCGCAAACCCTGGACCGCGAGGCGCTGTATTCACACGCCCGCTCGCTGCGCGAGCACCCGCGCTTCGACCTCGCGCGGCGCAGCTTCGCCGCCAACATGCTGCACGCCTTCGAGACCCACCAGGGCCTGAACCGGCTGCTGCGCACCGAAGACCAACTCGCCTTCCAGGCCTACGTGCTGACGCTGCACCACCGCCGCGACCCCGCCGACCCCGAGTCCGGCGCCACCTACTCGCAGCTGCTGGAGATGTACGGCGTGGGCCGGATCGCCAGCCGCAGCGTCGTGAAAAAACTGGTCTCGCTGAACCGGCTGCGCGGCCACCTGCGCGTCACCCCCGCGTCACGCGGGCGCCGCCTGCTGGAGCCGACCGACCAGCTCATCGCGACCATGGCGGTGTGGTTCGGCGCCAACCTGGCTGCCGTCGAGCAGATCGCGCCGCTGCCGCAGCCGGCGCCCGACCTGGCGGCCAACGCCACCGTGCTGTGCGAGGTGATGAGCTACGGCGTCTACGGCTACCTGCGCGGCGGCTTCGTGCTCTCGCTGGACTACCCCGAGGTGCGCGCCTTCATGGCCCGCGAGCACGGCTACCTGGTGCTGATGGCCATCGTCGAGTCCATGCACGAAAAAGCAGGCGACGGGCCCGCGCGGGTGATGGCCGCCGTGCCCTCGATGGCCCTCTCGCGGCGGCTCAAGGTGGCGCGCGGCACGGTGCGCAACCTGCTCACCATGGCCACCGAACACGGCTGGGTGCGCGAGGTGACGCGCGGCGGCCACGAGGTGGAGCTCGACCCCGGCTTCGCGCACCGCTGCGGCGAGTGGATGGCGCTGGAGCTGGTGTGGATGGCGGGCATGGTGGCCGCCGCCTGCGCCGCGCTGCCGGCCGCGCACACGCAGCCACGGCCGCAGCCTCAGCCACAGCCCGCCTGAGCGCCCCGCCACGGTGGCAAGATCGCGGCAACCCTTCACTTCCCCGGGATGCCTGACGCATGGTGGCGACTCGACAACCTGGCTTGCTCCTCGCTGCCGCGGCCGCCGCGACCAGCGCGCCGCCTCGCCGTGCGCGCCCCGCCATGCATAGGCGTGCCACCCTCTGCGGCGCGCTCGCCGCCGCGCTGCTCTCCGCCTGCGGCAGCCTGCCCGGGCCCTCCGCCCCGCCGTTCCCGCTCGGCAACGACGTGGCCATCCAGGCGCTGGGCCTGGTCGGCACGCCCTACCGGCTGGGTGGCACGGACCTGGCGCAAGGCGTCGATTGCAGCGCCTTCATCGGCCTGGTCTACCGGCGCGCCGCCAGCATGCAATTGCCTCGCACCGTGGCCACGCTGCAGAAGTGGGGCCGCCCCGTCGACCGCGCCGCGGCGCTGCCCGGCGACGTGATCCTGTTCCAGCCCTCCAACGCCGGCGCGCCGACCCACGGCGGCGTGGTGGTGGGCGGCGGCCGCTTCGTGCACGCGCCGTCCACGGGCGGGCAGGTGCGGGTCGATTCGCTCGGCCTGGCGTACTGGTCGCGGCAGGGGTGGATCGTGCGCAGGGCTTCGTGACCGGCGCTCGCTGCTCCGGCCGATCAGGCAAGACTCCTGCAGGATGAGGCACGGCCAAAACGCCCGTTTTTCCTAGGATGACCTCCAGTTTCAAGACCGCGCGAAACACCGCGCACTCAACAGGAGTTCACATGGAAAAGATCTGGTTCATCACGGGCGCCGGGCGGGGCATAGGCGCAGAGATTGCCAAGGCGGCGCTGGCCGCGGGCCACACCGTCGTCGCCACCGGCCGCAGCGTGGAGCAGCTGCAAGCCACCTACGCCGCTTACGGCGGCAAGGTGCTGTGCCTGCCGCTGGACATCAGCCGCGAGCTGGACGCGGCGGCCGCCGTCGAGACCGCGGTGGGGCGCTTCGGCCGCATCGACGTCTTCGTCAACAACGCGGGCTACGGCCAGCTGGGTGCCTTCGAGGAGATAGCCTCCGCCGACATCGAGCGCCAGTTCGCCACCAATGTCTTCGGCCTGATGCATGCCACGCGGGCGGTGCTGCCGGTGATGCGCAAGCAGCGCGCCGGGCACATCCTGAACCTCTCGTCGATCGGCGGCGTGATGGGCTTCGACGGCGCCTCCGTCTACTGCGCGACCAAGTTCGCGGTCGAGGGCTTCTCCGAGTCGCTGGCCCTGGAGGTGGCGCCGTTCGGCATCAACGTGACCATCGTCGAGCCCGGCTTCTTCCGCACCGACTTTCTGGACGGCAGCTCGGTGCGCTACGGCAGCCGCACCATCGCCGACTACGCCGCGGCCGGCGCCTCGGCCAAGTCCACCTACGACAGCTACAACCACCGGCAGCCCGGCGACCCCGCCAGGCTGGGCCAGGCCCTGGTGAGCGTGGCCGCGATGGCGCAGCCGCCGCTGCACTTCGTCGCCGGCTCCGACGCCGTCGGCTTCGCCCGCGGCACTTTCGAGCGCCGCCGCCAGGAGGTCGACCTGCACGCCGAGCTTTCGGTGTCCACCGATGGTCAGTTCTGACACCACGCCCCGTGCGCGCCGGCGACGGGCCAGTGAAGCTCACTGCATGAGCTGCCTGATCACCCCCACCGGCGCGCTCCCGTAGCCCAGCAGCTGCTCGTTGAACGCCTTCAGGTCGAACTTCGCCCCCAGGGCCTTCTGCCGCTGCTCGCGCAGCGCCATGATCTCGCTGTAGCCGCTGAAGTAGCTGGTCAACTGCACGGCGCTGAGCTGCACGCGGCGCCACTTCTCGCGGGCCTCCTGCTCGGTCTGGAAGGCCTGGTGCACCAGCAGCTCCATCGCCTCGGCCTCGTTCATGCCGAGCACGTGCACGCTGTAGTCGAGCAAGGTGTTGGTGACGCTGCGCAGGTTCCACTTGCACCACATCAGCCACATCTCGGGCGCCTGGTCGCCGTAGCCGGCCTCCAGCATCATGCGCTCGCCGTAGACGGCCCAGCCCTCCACCATGGCGCCGTTGCCGAACAGCGCCTTGACCAGCGAGGGCGACTTGTTGGCATAGACCAGCTGCGTGTAGTGCCCGGGGATGGCCTCGTGGATGTTGAGGATCTGCAGCGTCCAGTGGTTGTACTCGCGCAGGTAGCTCTCGGCCTGCTCGGCCGTGGCGCCGTCCAGCGGCGTCACGTTGTAGTAAGTGCGGTCTTGCGGCCGGTAGGGGCCGGGCGCCTCGATGCCGGCGCCGGCCACGCCGCGCTGGTAGAGCGGCGTCTCGCGCACCACCAGCGGCTTCCTGGGGTCCAGCGTCAGCAGGCCGTGGCGGGTGACCCACTGCTGCAGCTCGGGGATCTGGCGGCGGATCTCGCCGACGAACTCCTCGCGTGCCACGTGCCGCTCCGAGAGCTTGGCGATCACCATCAGGATCTTCTGGCTGCGCTCCTCCGGTTTGACCGCCTCGCCCAGCGTGCGCGGCCACAGCTCGTCGGCCAGCGCGCTCATGCGCACGAGCAGCTGCTCGCGCGCCTCCAGCGCCTTCTGGTAGGTCTGCTCGGCGCTGCTGCCCGACTGGATCTCCAGCGCGAACTTGGTCTCGTAGGCCTCCTTGCCGATGCGGAACGGGCGCGCGCTCTTGTCCGCCTCCTGCGCCTTGTCCAGCCGCTGCAAGAAGGCCACGTAGCCCTCCACCGCGGTGCGCGCGGCGGCCACGCGGCGGCGGTAGAGCTGCTTCTCGGCCCGGCTCAGCGGCGAGGCCGCCGCGGCCTTTTCCAGATCGGCCAGCACCGCGAGGTTGCCGGGCGCCTGCGCGATGGCGAGCTGGGTGTGCTCGCGCGTGGGCCGCAGCAGGCTGGCCTGCGCCGCCTGGTAGTAGGCGGGGATGCCGGCGATGCGCTTGAGCAGCGCGCGCAGGCGCTGCGGCTGCGGCGCGTAGTCGGTCTGCAGCACGCGGTCTATGCTGCCGGCCACGCTGTAGGCCGAGGGGTCCCACTCGAAGGGGCGGAAGACAGTGAGCATCCAGCGGTCGGTCTCGAGCTTGTTGACCAGCAGGCCGAGGTCGGTGCGCTGTCGCACCGAGAGCTGGTCCGCGGGGATGCGGGCGAAAGTCTGCAGCCAGCGCTCGGTGAAGGCAAGCTGCTCGGTGCGGGTATCGGTGTCGGGGATGCTGAGCGTGGCGGCGGCTTCGTAGCGGCCGGCACCGATGGCGGCGTCGGGGTCGATGCGCCAGAGGGCCTCGATGAACTGGGTGCTGATCTGGTCGAAAGACTTGTCTTGGGGGGAGGGGGTGCTCGCCGCTCCGGGAGCCGGCCGAGCGGTAGAAGCGGCACGGGTCGCCGTCGCGGTTGCCAGGCAGATCGCCATGGCGGCGGCGAGCATCGTGGCGGCAGCGGGCAGGGCGGCTTTGGGTCTTTGCATGGCGTCGAAAGCTCGGGGGCGAGTGGAGTCTGGCGGCACTGTACGTGCAAGGCTCTGTGCACTTCCATCAAGCGCCCGAGCCGATCGCGCCGGCCCTGTTCACGCACCGCGGCGGCGGCCGCATCGCCTAGTCTCGCTTCAGCAGATCCATGAATGCCGGGTTCAAGAAGACCTTCTCGCGCCCCATCTTGTGCTCGGCGAGGATGCCAATGTCCGCCAACTGCTTGAGATAGGCGCTTGCGGTCTGGCGCTTCGCAAGACCCGCATCCACCACATGCGCAATGCGGCAATACGGGCGCACAAAAACAAGCTCGGCCAGTTCCCGCGAATAGATCGGCGCGGCATCACGCCGCATGCGCTCGGTCGTCTCCTCGAGAAGCCCACGGACGGCCAGGATCTTGTCCATGGTCCAGCGGGCTGTCTCGGTCACGCCTTGCAGCATGTAGAGCAGCCACGGCTCCCAGGCACCCGTCGCGGTGACCGATTGCAAGCCGCTGTAGTACTCCACCCGGCGGCGCAGGATGTGCCGGCTGAGATACAGCACCGGAATGTCGAGCAGCTCTTGCTCGACGAGGTACAGCAGGTTGATGACCCGGCCCGTGCGGCCGTTGCCATCGGCAAAGGGGTGAATCGCCTCGAACTGGTAGTGCCCGACAGCCATTCGCACCAGCGGGTCGATCTCTTCGCTGCCCGGCAGCGCACCGTGCATCCACTGCTCCCAGTTGGCGAGCTTCTCTCGCAGCAGTGCCTCGCCTTCTGGCGGGGTGTAGATGACTTCCCGCGTCCGGTCGTTGCTGAGCGTGGTACCGGGCGTCCGCCGGACATCCATTTCCACGCCCTTGATCGCGCGGCAGATCTGGGCGGCCGTGTTCGTCGACAGCGGCCGCGTCTTGAGCGCCTGGAATCCCTCCCACAGCGCTGTCCGGTAGCGGAGCGCTTCCTTGGTCGCCGGGTCTGCCTCCCCTTCGTTGACGCCGTCGAACAGGAACATCTGGTCGGTGGTGGTCACGATGTTCTCGATCTCGCTGCTGGCTTGCGCCTCCAGCAGCGGGATCGAGTTGACCAAGACGCCCTGGTTGGGGATCAACCTGCCCACGGCCTTCAACTCAGCGACCGCAGCACGCGCGGAGATGCACGCCTTCAGCACCGCCCGCGATTCCAGCTCCACGGTCGGCGCCAGCCGGGGAAGATCGTTGTACGGTCTGGACGGATCAAAGGCCATGTCGATTCCTGTCTTCTCGATCGACACGTTGACGCGACATGTCGATGGGATCGACATGATGGCACGACATGACGATTTTCAGGATATTTTTCGACATATCTCTCTCCCCAAGATAATCCCCCCATGAAGACGCTCAACGCGATACCCCTCGCGCTGGCCTTGAGCCTGGCCAGCCTGGCCTCGCCCCAAGCCGGCGCCGCCTGGGACCTGCCCCCGCTCGACAAGGTGCTGAACTACCAGCCCAAGCTGCCTTTGCAAGTCTTCACCGCCGACGGCGTGGAGATCGCCCAGTTTGGCGCGGAGCGGCGCCAGTTCGTGCCCATCGCCAAGATCCCCAAGCTGATGCAGGACGCGGTGATCGCGGTGGAGGACGCGCGCTTTCGCGAGCACGGCGGCATCGACGCCAAGGGCGTGGCGCGTGCGCTGCTCGCGATGATCACCGGCGGCCGCACGCAGGGCGCCTCGACCATCACGCAGCAGATGACGCGCACCGTGCTGCTCAGCCAGGAGCGCACGGTGGAGCGCAAGGCCAAGGAGATCATGCTCTCGCTCCGGGTGGAGGAGGCCTTGAGCAAGGACCGCATCCTCGAGATCTACATGAACGAGATCTTCCTCGGCCAGCGGGCCTACGGCTTCGCAGCTGCCGCGCAGACCTACTTCGGCAAGCCCATGGACAAGCTCTCCATCGCCGAGACCGCGATGCTCGCCGGCCTGCCGCAGAACCCCTACTACGCCAACCCGGTGGCCAACCTCGGGCGCGCCACGCAGCGCCAGCACCTGGTGCTCGAGCGCATGCGGGCCACCGGCGTCATCAGCGCGGCGCAGGCCGCCGCGGCGCGCGCCGAGAAGCTCGTGATCCGCTCGCCGCTGCAGGTGCCCATCCATGCCGAGCACGTGGCCGAGATGGCGCGCCGCGCCGTGGTCGAGCGCTTCGGCACCGAGGCCTACAGCAACGGCATGCGTGTCGTCACCTCGCTGCGCGCGGCCGACCAGCAGGCGGCCTGGGCCGCCGTGCACAAGGCCGTGCTGGCCTACGACCGCAAGGGCGCCTGGCGCGGCCCGGAGGACCAGGAGAGCCTGCCCACCAGGCTGGACGCCGCGCAGGAGGAGCGCAGCGCCGCGCAGCTGCTGCGCGAGCACCGCGACGACGAGACCCTGCGCGTGGCGATCGTGCTGACGGCCTCGCCCAAGGAGCTGCGCGTGCAGCTCGCTTCGGGCGAACGGGTGAGCCTCAGCGGCGAGGGCCTGCGCTGGGCGCTGCCGGGCCTGTCGCCCAAGGCCCCCGCGGCCCTGGCGCTGAAACGCGGCGCCATCGTCCGCCTGCAGGCTCAAGCTGCGGCCAAGGGCAAGGGCAAAGGCCCCAGCTGGGCGATCTCGCAGTGGCCGCAGGTGGAGGCGGGCTTCGTGGCGACGGACCCGGCCAGCGGGCGGGTGCGCGCGCTGGTGGGCGGCTTCGACTTCACGCGGCAGCCCTTCAACCACGTCACCCAGGCCTGGCGCCAGCCCGGCTCCAGCTTCAAGCCCTTTCTCTATTCATCGGCCTTCGAGCACGGCGTGATGCCCGCCACGGTGATAGACGACGCGCCCTTCACCTCCGCCGGCGGCTGGTCGCCGCAGAACAGCGACGGCCTCTTCGACGGCCCGCTGACGCTGCGCGAAGCGCTGGCCAAGTCCAAGAACCTGGTCAGCGTGCGGCTGGCGCAGCAGGTAGGCCCCGGCCCGGCGCGCGAGTGGGCCGGCCGCTTCGGCCTGGAGCCGGCCCGCCAGCCCGACAACCTCACGCTGGCGATGGGCGCCGGCAGCGTCACGCCGCTGCAGCTGGCCGGCGCCTATGCCGCGCTGGCCAACGGCGGCTGGCTCCAGGCGCCGGTGGTGATAGAGCGCATCACCGACGCCCAGGGCAAGGTCTTGTTCGAGGCCCCGCCCGCGCCGCCGCTGAGCGAGGAGCGGCGCGCGGTGCCGGCGCGCAACGTCTTTCTCACCGACAGCCTGCTGAACGACGTGACCCGCGTGGGCACCGCCGCTCGAGCGCAGCGCCAGCTCCAGCGCCCCGACGTCTACGGCAAGACCGGCACCACCAACGACGCCGTGGACGCCTGGTTCGCCGGCTTCCAGCCCGGCCTCGCGGCCGTCGCCTGGATGGGCTTCGACGACCCGCGCAGCCTGGGCTCGCACGAGTCCGGCGGCGGCCTGGCGCTGCCGATCTGGCTGGACTACATGGCCGTGGCGCTCAAGGGCGTCCCGGTCGCACCTCCTGCACCGCCACCCGCCGGCGTGGTGCGGGAAGGGGACGACTGGTTGTACGAGGAGTGGGCGGGCGGCGGCTGGATAGGCCACATCGCCGCGGATGCGAGCGTCACGCGGCAGGTGCCGCCGGTGCCTGCCGCGCTGCCGGAGGGGGCGGGCAGTGGGGTGATGACGGGGCAGGCGGTGCTGCCTTAGAGGCTATCGGGTTCCTGCATCCAGGCCGGGATGTCGCGTTGGCCCTGAAGCACCCGCCAGACATCGATATGGTCGGAGCGCTCGACGTAGAACACCAGGTACGGATATCGGGTCAGCGGCCAACATCGAAGATCCGGCAAGTTCAACTCGTGCGCATAACGGGGCGAGCCGGTGGCAGGGTGGCGGCTGATGTGGGCATAGGCCCGTTCCAACGCGTCGATAAAACCAAATGCTGCGGCTTCAGCGTGCTCGCCCAGGTAGTACGCAAGAGCCTCATCGACATCCAGCTCGACTTGCTCTCGCGGGACAACCGGCTTCGCCCTCACCTCAGAGTGCCAGGCTTGGTGGCCTCGCGAACCCGATCGCGAAGACGCTCGAAGTAAGCTCCGTCGGCCGTGGTCGTTGGCGGAGAGGCAGCGCCCGCAAGCAGCAGCCCGCGAAGTTGCAGCCTGTCCTGGTCCTTGCGGATCAGCTCGCGAACGTACTCACTGCTGGTGCCGTAACCGCGCTGGCTGACCTGTTGGTCAACGAAGGACTTGAGGGTGTCGGGCAAGGATATGTTCATCGTGCTCATGGCCGGAGACTAGGCGATTTGGCAAAATTTGGCAAGATTGCTCGCCTGACGCGCAGCCCATTGGCTGCAGATGAGATAGTTCATAGCGAAGAGAGGCTCGGAAGGCAGGCGCAATTCTTGCAAAGATCGCCCTCTCGGTACGTCAGAACCGACACCACGAGCTTGAAAAAAATGAGGGACGTTCCATTGAACCTACATCAAAGCACCACGGTGCTCGGCCTCTTGGTCGGCGGGCTGATCCAACTGGTGGGCATGGGCAACGCCCAGGCTGCGGACGCGGCGACGATCCGGACTTCCCTCGCCACTCCTGTTCTGAACGACACGGGGCTGCGTCTGTGCCTCGAATCGGACGACGTCACCGAGACCGACCAGTGCAGCGACAGCGGGCAGGATGCGGCCACGGGCCGCGACGTGGCGTACGACGACGACTCGGACGGAAAAGGCGGCTTCGCCTTCGTCAAGGTGGGGCTCAAGGGGCGCGAACTGGCCCGCGCCGCCCCACAGTGGGCCTGCGTCAAAGACCAGGTCACCGGGCTGCTGTGGGAGGTGAAGACCGACGACGGCGGCATGCGCGACTACCACTGGCGATACACCAACCATGGCGACAAGCGCTTCGGCGATGCGAGCAGCTTCGTCGATGCCGTGAACGCGGAGGGCTTGTGCGGTCGCAGCTCCTGGCGGCTTCCCACCCGTCAGGAGCTGCAGAGCGTCGTCGACTACGGCCGGGCGTCGGGGACGAGTGCCATCGACCTGAACTGGTTCCCCAACACCGCCTACGCCTACAGCTGGACCTCGACGTCCTACGTCGGTGCCACCCAGGCCAGTTGGGCGGTCAGCTTCGAGCGCCGCGTGAAGGTCTACTTTGCAAAGCGCCACCAGAATTACGCCGTGCGCCTGGTGAGCGGTGAAGCGCCCCCAGCGCCCGTCTATACGTTCGCCGATGACGAAGTGCACGACAGCAGCACAGGCCTGATCTGGAAGCGCTGCTCCGAGGGGCAGGTATGGACAGGCACATCCTGCGAGGGCGATCTCGTGTTGCGCCTATGGGGTCGCGCCGTGGAGTACGCGCAAGCGCGCGCCAGCGAGACCGGCGTCCCGTGGCGGCTTCCCAATCCAAAGGAAATCGCTTCGATCATCGACTCGACGCGGTACGGCCCGACCGTCGATCCTGTCGTGTTCCCGAACACGCCATCGCTGCGCTTCTGGACGTCAAGCTTCGACCCCGGCAGCACGTCTGGCGCGTTCTTCGCGAACTTCCAGCATGGCGGCATCGCGGATCACGACCGGCATCGCTACTATCCCATTCGATTGGTTCGGGACGCCGTAGCGGCGCGGTAACCATCCCCCGGCAAAACCGGTGGGCCCCCCTTTGTAGCTGGAGCAAGACGCGGCCACCGACATCGGCCTCGTCGCCTCACGCCTGCGCGCGGGCTTCAGCGAAGAGAGCTCCCTTCCTGACAGCCCGGCCCGTCCACAACCAGCGCGTCACGCCCGCGCCGGCACAGCAACACGCCCTCCCGCAGCACCGAAGCCCGCCACGCCGGGTCGGACGGTATGAAGGCTTCGCGGTACTCGGCACGGGCTCTATCGAGGGCCTCGCTGTCGGCAGCCTGGCGGCGCATCCAGGCCATCGCGAGGTGGGCGCGCTGCATGCGGCGGCGCTCCAGCGTGCCGAACTCGATCGCCACGGCCGACACCTCGCAAGCGGGCAAGGCCGCGGCGAATGCATCGATCATCAGGCCCTGGAAGCTCGCCAGCGCGGCATGGGTCGAGCCCTTGCCGCTGAGGGCCTCGACGCCCCAGACGGCCAGCGCGCGCTCCCGGCCGAAGGAGCCGGGCGCATCGAAGTTGATCATGAACGGCAGCCCGTACGGACCGATGCCGGTGTGCAGGTCGGCCAGCACGCAGCGCCGCGCGGCGCCGAGCACGCACGGCAGCAGCTCGCGCAGCGCGACGTTGGACCACTCCGGCCGCTCGCCGCCGTAGAAGATGCCGTCCGCATGCAGGTACTGGCCGCCGTTGAGCGCGTCCGAAAACGCCTGCTCGCCGACGCGGGCGCGGAAGGCGTCCATCGCCGCGAAGGCGCGCGCGAGCTCGGCCTCGTTCCAGTCGGCCAGCATGAGTTGCGGGTGCAACTCCGCATAGCCCCGGTTGGGCGGCGGCAGCGCCGGGAAGGCAATGAAATTGCGGTTCAGGTCGACGTTGTTCTCGGTCCCGCGTTGCCAGTGCGCGAAGCCCCAGGGGTTGACCGCGTGGATCAGCACCACCGCGGCGCCCGGCGGCAGTGCGCCGGGCCCCTCGGCGCGCAGCCAGGCCGTCTGCACCGCCGAGCCCGCATAGCCCTCGATGCCGTGGGTGCCGCAGGCGATCACGAAGACGCTCTCGGCCTGGGCCTGGGCCTGGGCCTGGGCCTGGGCCTGGGCGCTGCCAAAGCTCGCCACGTCCAGCCACAGCGCCTCCCCGTTCGGGCCGGTCTGGGGATGGCGCAGGCCGTCGACACGCCCGCCGCGCGCCGCGACGGCCTGCAGCCACGCGCTGCGGGCCTCCGCGTAGCTCGTGGCGAAGCCGCTGGGGGAATCGGGTGGGGCGCTCATCGTGCGACCCATGCTAGGCCGGCTTGCGCGCCTCGGCCATAGCCGTCATGGCATACGGGACGACCCGATGTCAGTCGTCAGCGGCCCGTGCTGCCGGGCCCCTGGTAGCGCACCAGCGGGTCGGCGTTGGTGTCGGGCTCGGCGAACGGGATGCACTGGATGAACAGCGAGAACAGCTCCGCCTGCGAGCCGGTCTCGAGCTTGCGGTGGATGCTCTTGCGCTGGTTGCGTATCGTGCCTTCCGCGGTGTGCAGGCGCACGGCGGTCTGCTCCGAGGAGTAGCCGCTCAGCATGTAGAACACGACCTCGCGCTCGCGCCTGGTCAACAGCGAGGCGCCGAAGTTCGCCATCGTCGTCTCGACCTTGCGGTGCACCAGACTGTCGGTCTCGTCGCGCTGGGGCGGCACGGCGATCTGGTGGTGCCGCCGCATCATCGCGAACAGCAGCGGCAGCGTGTGCTGCACCAGCGGCAGCTCGGCGGCGCCGAACGGCGGCGTGCCCTCTTCGCGGCCCAGGCAGAAGGCCATGGAGCTGCGCTCGTCGATGCGCCACAGCACGTCGATGGTGTCGACCAGGTGCGTGTTGCGGAAGAAGCACTGGTAGAACTCGCTCTGGTAGAAATCGTCCGGCACGTAGCTGGCCATCGCGTAGGCACCGTCGGCCTGGCCGCGCTGGAACAGCTGGTAGACCGGGTCCAGCACATAGGGCCCGTCGATGTACACCGCCTCGCGCGCACCGCGCTTGCGCGCCGCGTCCGCCTGCACCGAGACATAGCGCGGGCGCTGGTCGATCGAGTAGAGCAGCGCGACGCCCACCTCGGCGTCGATCAACCCTCGCAGGAAGCTCACCGCCGCGGGATAGAACTCCGGCAGGCCGACTTGGCCCGCCACCGCCGCGAGTTGGGCCATGCCGTCCGTGTCCAGCGCCAGCGCAAAACGCGTGCGCCGCTGGGCTGCCGCAGCGGGCGAGGCACCGGGATTCTTCATGGTCTGTGCGCTGCCGTGGTTCAAGTCGTATCCCCCGCGGGATATTTTCATCTCTGGGGTGCCGTTCATAACATGGTCCATGCGTTGCGCCCAGCTTGGCGAAGCCGGCGCGACCCGACCGACAGGTTCCCACATCTTGGAGAGCAGCATGGCCACTAGCAAGTCGCAGTCCCGACAGCGCCACCGCCAGATTCGTCATTGGGCGCTGCTGGCCGCGGGCACGACGCTCGGCCTGTCGGCCCCCGCGCAGACCACGCAGACCCCGCCAACCGAGCCCACCGCGGCCAGCAAGGCGGCAGACCCGGTCGAGCTGCAGCAGGTCGTCGTCACCGCGGGCAAGCGCAAGCAGCTGCAAAACGAGGTCGCCGGCACCGTGACGGCCTTGAGCGGCGCCAAGCTCGAGCAGGTGGGTGCGGAGACCGCCGAGGACGTCTTCAAGCTCAGCCCCGGCGTGCAGTTCAACAAGGGCAACGCCGACGGCGCGCTCTACAGCATCCGCGGCATAGGCACCAACACCTCGTCGGACAACGTGATCTTCGGCCAGGCGCCGACCGGCATCTACATCGAGGACATCCCCTTCACCGACCCCTACGTCTTCATCTCGTCGCCCGACGTCGCGCCCTTCGACCTCGAGCGCGTCGAGGTGCTGCGCGGGCCGCAGGGCGCGCTGTACGGCTCGTCTTCGCTCGGCGGCGCGGTGCGCTACCTGTTCGCCAAGCCCGACCTGCGCCAGACGCTGTTCAGCGTGCTCGGCGGCGTCTCCCGCGTCTCGGGCGGCGACACCGGCTACACCGTCAACACGATGGCCAACCTGCCGCTCTCGCGCGACACCGCGGCGCTGCGCTTCGTGCTGACGCGGCGCAAGGACGCCGGCTTCGTGGACAACCTGCAGAGCGGGCGCGACGACATCAACACAAACGACGCCGAATCGGCCCGCATCCTCCTCGGCCTCAAGCCGCTGCCCAACCTCGACATCACCGCCACCTACCTGAACCAGCGCAGCAAGCAGGACGGCAGCGGCGCGGTCAGCCCCGACCCCGACGAGCTGACCGTGCGCACGCCGACCGACGCGCATGTGGACTCCCGCTTCGAGCTCGGCACCGTGCAGCTCAACTGGGACGTGGCCGGCCTGCGCCTCACCTCGCTGACCGGCTACCAGACCAAGCGCCGCGACCAGCGCAACGACGTGAGCTACCTGCTGGTGCCCGACTTCACGCTCTACGGCGGCACGCCCTACCCCGACGTGGACCGCGCGATCAACGTCGAGCCGCGCCACTCCAACTCGTTCACGCAGGAGATCCGCCTCGCGCCCTCCGCCCCGGGTGCCTTCAACTGGCTGGTCGGCGCCTTCCACCAGAAGGCCAACTTCTTCCGCAGCCAGGTGATCACGCTGCCCGGCGCGAACGACCCGGTCAACCTGCCCGACGACATCTACTTCGACACCGTGCGCCGCGGCAGCGCGACCGAGAACTCGCTGTTCGCGGACCTGGACTGGAAGATCACGCCGCGGTGGTCGGTGGGCGCTGGTGCACGCTACTTCCGCACCGAGGTCGAGTTCGAGCGCTCCAATTACGGCGCCCCCTTCACCGCCTTCTCCGACTCGGACAAGGGCATCACGCCCAAGTTCAACACGCGCTTCGAGTTCACACCCGAGGTCGCGGCCTACGCCACCGCCTCGCGCGGCTACCGTTTCGGC
This sequence comes from Ideonella sp., assembly GCA_035460745.1. Lineage (GTDB taxonomy): Bacteria > Pseudomonadota > Gammaproteobacteria > Burkholderiales > Burkholderiaceae_C > Ideonella. The sequence continues at coordinate 17,107 of DATHWJ010000075.1, forward strand.
GGCATCAACACGATAGGCTCCGTGCCCTACAAGTCCGACTCGCTGTGGAACTACGAGGCGGGCCTGCGCCTGCAGCCCAGCCGCGAGCTGTCGGCGAGCCTCAGCGCCTTCGTGCTCGATTGGAAGGACATCCAGGTCTCGAGCGCCGACAGCGACGGCTTCGTGATCATCTCCAACGTCGCGAAGGCCAGGTCCAACGGCCTGGAAGCCACCGTCGGCTGGCGCCCCGACGCGAACTTCAGCCTGAACGGCTCGCTGGCCTACACCGACGCCAAGATCAAGGCGCCCTTCGTCTCCGCCTCGGGCATCCCGGTGGCCTCGGGCACGCGTCTGCCGGGCGTTGCGAAGCTGCAGACCACGGTCGACGCGGCCTACCGCTTCGGCGGCCCGTTCGAGAGCGCAGGCAGCTTCACGGCGGTGGTGCAGCATGTCGGCAAACGCGACGCCCAGCTCGACGCCACGCTGCAGCTGCCGGCCTACACCACCGTGGACCTGCGCCTGGGCTTCGCTTGGGAGCACTGGGAGCTGACCGCCTACGTGCAAAACGTCGGCGACAGCCGCGGCCCCTCCTCGGCGGCGGTGAACTACTCAACCTACCAGAACCCGGGCGCGGTGAACTACACCGAGTGGTACCCGATCCGGCCGCGCACCGTCGGCATGACACTGCGCTATGACTATTGACCCCCCCGACGACGGCGGCGGGCGGCTGAACCCGCTCCCGGTCCTGCTCGTGCTCACGCTGGTCAACGCGATGGCGCAGTCCGGCGGCACGCTGCTCGCGGCCGTCCTGCCGCTGATCAAGGCCGAGTTCAGCTTCTCCGACAGCCAGCTCGGCCTGCTCACCGGCTACGGCTCGGTGCTCTCGATGGCCTTGCTCGCGTTGCCGGTCTCGCACTGGGCCGTGCGCCACGGCAGCTCGCAGGTGCTCGCCTTGTGCATGCTGGTGTGCGGCCTGGCCAACGCGCTGACCGCCGGCTGCAGCGCGCTGTGGCAGCTCATCTGCACGAGGCTGGTCGCCGGTGCCGGCCCCGCGGCGGCGTGGCCCCTCGGCCAGGCCCTCGTCAGCGACCTCTACCCGCCGAGCCGCCGCGCCGGCGCGATGGCCACCTACACGGCGGGCGACTTCATCGGCAACACGGTGCCGCTGGTCGTCGGCGGCTGGGTCGCCGTGCAGTTCGGCTGGCGCACGGCCTTCGTGAGCCTCGCGGTGGCCACCGTGCTCGCCGCGCTGCTGCAGCGCTGGCTCGTGCCCGAGCGGCCTTCGCAGGCTGCCGGGGATGAAGCGGCACCGGCGAGCGGCCTCACCGGCCCGGCCGGCCTGCATTGGGCCGCCGGCTTGAAAGCCCTCTGGCGCGAGCCCACCTTCGTGCACATCATGCTCGGCTTCAGCTGGGCCTCGTTCGCGGTCTCGGGGCTCTCGAAGTGGATGCCGAGTTTCTACAACCGGCAGTTCGGCCTGGCACCCGACGAAGCGGCGGCGTTCTTCGGCGGGGCCTATGCGGGCGGCGCGCTGCTCGGCCTGCTGCTCGGCGGCGTGCTCGGCAACCGGATAGGCGCGGGCCGCTCGGAGCGCCTGCTGCCGTTCTGCATGGCCACCTACCTGCTGACCTTCCCGTGCATCCTGACGGTGCTGTTCGCGCCCAACCTGAAGGTGGCCTTCGTGGCCCACGTCGCGGCCACCGTGTTCGGCGCGATGCCCAACGGCCCCGTGCTCTCGATGCTGCATACCGCCGTGCCGCGCCGGCTGCGCGTGCTGGGCGCCTCCGTCTTCCTGCTCGCGCTCACGCTGCTGGGCGACGGCGGCGGGCCGCTGCTGATCGGCCTGTTCAGCGACCTGCTGCAGCCCAGCCTGGGTGGCGAGTCGCTCAAATACGCGATGCTGATCGTCAAGCTGTTCGGCGTGATGCTCTTCTTGCACCTGATGCTGGCGTGGCGCGGCGAGCGCCGCAAGCGCGCCCACACCCCTCTTGCAGAACTGATTCCGGGAGACGCTCGATGAGCGAGACCAAGCGCGCTGCGATGCAGCCCCAAGACCACTTCGAGCTGAAGCTGCCCAGCGACCCCCAGATCTCGCCCGACGGCCGGCATGTGGCCTACGTGCGCACGCGCGCCGACCTCCAGAGCGACAGCTGGCTCACCGAGCTGTGCGTGGTCGACCGCGTCGCCGGCGCAAGGCACGAGCTCGGCCCCGGCAGCCAGCCGCGTTGGGCGCCGGACGGCACCGGCCTCGCCTTCGTGCGGGCCGCCGCGGGAGCAGGTGCCGGCTTCGCCATCGAGCGCTGGCAGACCGGCTCCGCCCAGCGCAGCGTGCTGGCGACGCTGGCCCAGGCCCCCAGCGGGCTGGCGTGGTCGCCCGACGGCGCGGTGCTGGCCTTCGTGATGCGGGTGACGCCGGTGCCTACGGCGCCGCTCGATCGCGATGTGCCGGCTTGGGAGACGCTGCGCACCGCGCAGTGGAGCGCGCCGGGCCTCTACACCGAAGCGCTGGTGCGCCGCATCGAAGGCATAGACGCCGACCTGCCCGAGGGCCACCACCACATCTTCCTGCTCGACCTGGCCAGCGGCGCGCTGCGGCAGCTCACCGAAGGTCCGTTCAACCATGGCGGCCCGCTCACCGACGTCACCAAGATGGCGCTGGCCGGCCGCATCTCTTGGACACCCGACATCCGCCACATCGTGATGTCGATGCAGCGCCCCGAGCCGCAGGCCGGCCCGCTGGACCCGAAGGCGACCATCGCCGCCGATGTCTACGAGTTCGACGTGGCCGATGGCGCCGTGCGGCAGCTCACCCGCTTCGGCGGCCCGGT
>DATHWJ010000076.1:0-2520 GCA_035460745.1 Ideonella sp.
CGCAGCACCGCTGGCGGCGGACGAGATCGAGATCCCCTTCGAGCTCGAGGATCTGTCGCCGGCCGAGACCGAGGCCAGGCTCGGCTTCATCGAGCGGCGCCTGGACGAGGGCCAGCTCAGCGCCCAGGTTTGGCAGTATGGCTGGACCGGCGTATTCGGTGTCGGCATGGTCGCGGGCGCCGCCCAGGCGGCGATGGCCGACGACGGCGACGAGCGCGTCTACCAGATCGTGGGTGCGGTGAAGTCGGCTGGCGGCCTCGCCCAGATGCTCACCGACCCACTGCCGGCCCGGCTCGGCGCCGAGCCGTTGAGCAAGGTGCCGGACGGCGCGCCCGAGGGGCGGCTGCAGCGCCTCGCCCTCGGCGAGCGCCAGCTGATCGACAATGCCGCCCGGGCGGAGAGCCGCTACAGCTGGCGCCGCCACCTCGAGGGCGTCACCACCAACGCGATCGGGGGTGCCGTCATCTATGCCCTGGGCGACAGCACCGACGCGCTGGTCTCCACCCTTTCGGGCATCCTGGTCGGCGAGCTGCAGATCTGGACCCAGCCGTGGCGCGCCATCTCCGACCTCGACGACTATCGCGCCGCATTCCCGTCGACCATGGCGTCGCGCGGCATCGAGTGGCAGCTGCGGCCGACGCTGCACGGCGTGGAGATGGCCTTCCGGTTCTAGCCCGCATTTCTCACCGCGGCGATCGTTTAACGATCGGGGCGGGGTTGTCGGCAGCGATGCTGTGGGTTTAGCCGGCACGGGCGGTCGCGGCTGGGGTTTGGGCAGCAGGGTCCTGTGCTGCCCGCGGGCAGCGTCGCATTGGTTGATGTCGACTATGCGCTGTCTGGTTTGTGGTCAGCCTGCGGCCGCCGTGAGGGCCTGGTGGGCGATCGCCCAGTCCTGCTGCCAGGGGTGGCCGGAGGCCATCTTGACCGTGATCCGACGCACTGAGACGCGCACCAGCGCGCCGATCTTGAGCAGCGTGAGGCGGATGGTGCCGGCGGTGGCGTGGGCGAGCCGGGTGGCCGGCAGGGCGATGCGGCGGAGCGCTGCCAGCAGGACGTAGGCCATCGCGGCGAACCACAAGCGGAGCTGGTTCGCGCGCATCGCGCGCGTGGACGTCCGGTCGGCGAACAGGTCCAGTTGGCACTCCTTGATCCGGTTTTCCATCTCGCCGCGGGCGCAGTAGAGCCGCTCGTAGAGTGGCTTGGGTGCCCACTCATCGGGGCTGAGCGAGGTGACCACGAAGCGCGGATTGGGGCTGGTCTCGCCGCTGCCGCCTGGCAGCTGTTCCGCCTTGGCGACGACGCGGCGCTCGCAGCTCCAGCTGTCCAGCGTCCGGTAGCGGAACTCCTTGAAGCAGCGTGCCGCCTTGCCGATCTGCTCGGCCTCGGCCTTGGCCGCCGCGAGCTCGGTTGTGATCTCGCCCACCAGGCGCGGGTTGCGCGCCAGACCGAGGACGTAATCGACCCGGTGCTGCTCGGCCCAGACCATCAGCGCCTCGCGGGCGAAGCCCGAATCGGCGCGCAGGATGATCTGCGTCTCCGGCCAGCGGGCGCGGATCTGCGCCACCAGCCGGGCGATCTCCTCGACCGCGCCGGCGCTGGCATCAATACTCGACCGGCGCAGCTTGGCGACCAGCAGGTGATCACCGCAGAACACGTAGAGCGGCAGATAGCAGTAGCAGCCATAGTAGCCATGGAAGAACCGACCTTCCTGCTGGCCGTGTAACGGGTCGTCCGTGGCATCGAGATCAAGCACGATCTCCGCGGGTGGGGCGCGGTGCGCGTCGAGGAACAGCTCGACGAACAGCCGCTCGATCGCGGCGCCGTCATGACCGATCTTGTGATAGCGCGTGGGCTCGCCCGCCGGGGCATGCTCCAGGCGGTTGAGCGTCGACTTGCCGGCCAGGGCTGCGCAATCCGACCGGCGCGCGGTGAGCTTGCCGGCGACCGCCGCCAGCACCGGGTCATGGCGCAGGGCGTCGTGGTCGACCAGGTCCTCATAGCCCAGCGCCAGGGCGAACACGCGCTGCCCGACCAGCGTTGTCAGGCCGTGCTCGACCTGATCCGGCACGCGATGGTCGACAAAGCAGGCCGCGAACCGGCGGACCAGGCCGATCGCCCGGTCGGCAGCGCCCAGCAGCAGCGCGCCGGCGTCGGAGGTGATGGCACCACCGTCGAACGCCGCCACCACCGCGCGGCCCGCGACAGGTGCAAACGCCATCCGATCCGCGCTACAGTCTGTCGGCATCGGGGAATTCCTCTGCTTGAGCCTAAGGCTTTGTCGCAGAAGAACTTTCGCTCATTCAGAGCCCCGATGCACCTACTTCCGGTGAGAAATCCGGGCTAGGCCGTTCTCGTCTCGCAGGCGGAGCAGCAGCACAGCACCTGCTCTGGGCGCTCTCGCGAAAGCCGTCCTCGACCGCCAGCAGCTCCTTGCGCCCGCTGGCGTCGGCGCCGATCAGCACCAGCAGGCACTGGCGTTCGTGCTCCAGCCGGGGCGCGAAATACACGCCGTCGGCCCAG
>DATHWJ010000077.1:0-27490 GCA_035460745.1 Ideonella sp.
AGTCGCCGATGTCGGGCACGAAGATTTCGATGGGGCCGGAGGCCGCGGCAGGCGCAGCGGCCGGCGCGGGTGCCGCAGCCGGGGCCGGTGCAGGCGCTGCTGCGGCAGCCGCCGGTGCAGGCGCGGCGGCCGGTGCGGGCGCAGCAGCGGCGCCCTCCACCTCCAGCACCACCAGCGGCATGCCCTCGTTGAGCTTGTCGCCCATCGCGACCTTCAGCTCCTTGACCACGCCAGCGTGCGACGACGGAATCTCCATCGACGCCTTGTCCGACTCCACGGTCACCAGGCTTTGCTCCGCCTTGACGGTGTCGCCCGGTTTGACGAGCAGCTCGATGACGGCCACGTCCTTGAAGTCCCCGATGTCCGGGACCTTCACTTCGATCAATGCCATGTTGTTTGTCTCCGCTTGGGCACTCAGGCGTACAGGGGGTTGATCTTGTCGGCCTTGATGCCGTACTTGGCGATGGCCTCGGCCACCTTGGCGACCGGCACGCTGCCTTCCTCGGACAGCGCCTTCAGCGCCGCGACCACGATGTAGTGGCGGTTGATCTCGAAGTGCTCACGCAGCTTGCTGCGGAAGTCGCTGCGGCCGAAACCGTCGGTGCCCAGCACCTTGTAGGTGCGGCCCTTGGGGATGAAGGCGCGGATCTGCTCGGCGTAGTTCTTCATGTAGTCGGTCGAGGCGATCACCGGGCCGGCGTGCGGGTTGAGCTGCTGGGTGACGAACGGCACCTTGGCTTCCGCCGTGGGGTGCAGCAGGTTCCAGCGCTCGCAGTCCTGGCCGTCGCGGGTCAGCTCGTTGAAGCTCGGGCAGCTCCACACGTTGGCCGCCACGCCCCAGTCCTTCTCGAGCAGCGCCTTGGCGAATTGCGATTCGCGCAGGATGGTGCCGCTGCCCAGCAGGTTGACGCGCGGCGTCTTTTTGGCGCCTTCGTCCAGCAGGTACATGCCCTTGATGATCTGCTCCTCGGTGCCGGCCTTCAGGCCGGGCATCGCGTAGTTCTCGTTCAGCAGGGTGAGGTAGTAGTAGACGTTTTCCTGCCGCTCGACCATGCGCTTCAGGCCGTGTTGCATGATCACGGCCACCTCGTGCGCAAAGCTGGGGTCGTAGCTGATGCAGTTCGGGATGGTGCCCGCCAGGATGTGGCTGTGGCCGTCTTCGTGCTGCAGTCCCTCGCCGTTCAGCGTGGTGCGGCCCGAGGTGCCGCCGAGCAGGAAGCCGCGCGCCTGCATGTCGCCCGCCGCCCACGCGAGGTCGCCGATGCGCTGGAAGCCGAACATCGAGTAGTAGACGTAGAACGGGATCATGACCCGGTTGTTCGTCGAGTACGACGTGGCCGCAGCGATCCAGCTGGCCATGCCGCCGGCTTCGTTGATGCCCTCTTGCAGCACCTGGCCGGCCTTGTCTTCCTTGTAGTACATGACCTGGTCCTTATCGACCGGGGTGTACTGCTGGCCTGCGGGGTTGTAGATGCCGATCTGGCGGAACAGGCCTTCCATGCCGAAGGTGCGGGCCTCGTCCACGAGGATGGGCACGGTACGGGGGCCGAGATCCTTGTCGCGCAGCAGCGTGGTCAGGAAACGCACGAAGGCCTGCGTGGTCGAGATCTCGCGGCCCTCGGCGGTGGCGTCGAGCACGGCCTTGAAGGTGTCGAGATCGGGCACCTTGAGGTCTTCTTCGGCGCGCGGGCGGCGCTTGGGCAGGTAGCCGCCCAGCGCGGCGCGGCGCTCCTGCAGGTACTTCATCTCCGGCGTGTCGTCGGCCGGCTTGTAGAAAGGCAGGTCGGCCAGCTTGTCGTCGGCGATGGGGATGTTGAAGCGGTCGCGGAAGGCCTTCACGTCCTCGTCCACCAGCTTCTTGGTCTGGTGCGCGGTGTTCTTGCCTTCACCGATCTTGCCCATCCCGAAGCCCTTGACGGTCTTGATCAGCAGCACCGTCGGCTGCTCCTTGGTGTTGACCGCCTTGTGGTAGGCCGCGTAGACCTTCTGCGGGTCGTGGCCGCCGCGCTGCAGGCGCCAGATGTCGTCGTCCGTCATCTTGGAGACCATCTCCAGCAGCTTGGGGTGGCGGCCGAAGAAGTTCTTGCGGACGAAAGCGCCATCGTTGGCCTTGAAGGCCTGGTAGTCGCCGTCGACGGTATCCATCATCACCTTGCGCAGGATGCCTTCCTTGTCCTTGGCGAGCAGCGGATCCCAGTAGCTGCCCCAGAGCAGCTTGATGACGTTCCAGCCGGCGCCGCGGAACTCGCCTTCGAGCTCCTGCACGATCTTGCCGTTGCCGCGCACCGGGCCGTCCAGCCGCTGCAGGTTGCAGTTGATGACGAAGATCAGGTTGTCCAGCTTCTCGCGTGCGGCCAGGCCGATCGCACCCAGGCTTTCGGGCTCGTCCATCTCGCCGTCGCCGCAGAAGACCCAGACCTTGCGCTGGCTGGTGTCGGCAATGCCGCGGGCGTGCAGGTACTTGAGGAAACGCGCCTGGTAGATCGCCATCAAGGGGCCCAGGCCCATAGAGACGGTGGGGAACTGCCAGAACTCCGGCATCAGCTTGGGGTGCGGGTAGCTGGACAGGCCCTTGCCGTCCACTTCCTGGCGGAAGCTGAGCAACTGCTCTTCGGTGATACGGCCTTCCATGTAGGCGCGGGCGTAGATGCCGGGCGCCGAGTGGCCCTGGATGTACAGCAGGTCGCCGCCGTGCACGCCGTCGTCGCCGTGCCAGAAGTGGTTGAAGCCGGCGCCGAACATGGTCGCCACCGAGGCGAAGGACGAGATGTGGCCACCGAGGTCACCGCCGTCTTCGGGGTGCAGCCGGTTGGCCTTGACGACCATCGCCATCGCGTTCCAGCGCATGTAGGCGCGCAGGCGCTCCTCGATCTCCAGGTTGCCCTCGCAGCGCGCTTCGTCGCTGGTCTCGATGGTGTTGACGTAGCCGGTGGTGGCCGAGAACGGCCGGTCGACACCGTGCTGCCGGGCTTGTTCGATCAACTGCTCGAGCAGGAAGTGGCCGCGCTCGCGGCCCTCGGTCTCGATGACCGCCGACAAGGCGTCGAGCCACTCGCGGGTTTCCTGGGCGTCGGCGTCGTTGGCGGCGGCGCCAGGAAAAGAATCAGGCATGGCGGACATGAGTTGTCTCCTCTAAAAGTGCCATCTGGACCTATGGTTCGGCGCGCAGTTTGGCACAACAACGAATAATTTTCAAATGGCGGATGCAGATTTCATATTGTGAATTCGCCGGGCGTGAGCGCTCGTGGCCGGCACGCCGGGCCTCACGGCAGCGCAGGGGCCCCGCGATAATGGCAACAATGGCCGTCCCCCGTGAAGCTCCGAAACCCCCACCCTCGCGTGTGAGCCGCTTGTTCGGCCGCTGGTGGCGGCGGCAATCGGCCGCGCGGCAGGACCGCTTTGTCACGATCGCGCCGCTGATCTCGGTGCTGCTGTTCCTGGCCGCCATCACGGCCGCCTTCTGGTACCTGCGCAACGAAGAGATAGAGCGCACCTCCGAAGCGCTGCGGCGCGACACCGAGATCGCCCAGCAGCAGATCCGCCTGCACCTGATCGAGAACCAGGAGCACCTGGTGCGCATCGCCCGCGAGCTGGTCACGCGCGACATCGGCAGCGACGAGTTCCTCGGCCAGGCCGCGGCCTTCCAGCGCGAGCGCCCCGAGGTCCAGCAGATCACCTGGATCAACGCCCAGCGCCATGTGCGGGCCAGCCAGGCGGTGATGAGCTTCCACCCCGAGGTGACGCCCGACGGCATCGTGATCGACCCCTCGATGCCGGCCGAAGGCCAGCGCAGCGAGGCCGAGCTGACCTTCGTGGCCGCCCGCGAAACCCGCCAGCCGGTCTACTCGCGGCCGTTCAACGACGCCGAGGGCACGCCGGTCTTCCAGGTCCAGGTGCCGCTGCTGGACCGCAGCGCCTTTGCCGGCACGCTGCTGGTGGAGTACTCGGTCGAGGCGCTGGTGCGCTACTTCGTGCCCACCGAGGTCAGCCGGCGCCACGCCATCAGCGTGCTGGCGCCCGACCAGCACGTGCTCGCCAGCACCGTCACGATGATGCCGGGCCAGCCGGCCGCCGCGCCGTCGCTGGTCTTCGACGTGCCGCTGGCGCCCATGGCCAATGGCCTGATCCTGCGCGGCCAGGGCTACCGCACCTCCATCGGCCTGATCGGCAACACGCTGTTCTGGATGGTGGTGGCGCTCTCGGCGCTGACCGTCTGGATGCTGCTCGGCACCTGGCGCCACATGCGGCGCCGCTCGCAGATCCAGAACGCGCTGGTGCAGGAGACCAACTTCCGCCGCGCGATGGAAAACTCCATGCTGACCGGCATGCGCGCGATGGACACCGAGGGCCGCGTGACCTATGTGAACCCGGCCTTCTGCGCGATGACCGGCTACTCCGAGGCCGAACAGATCGGCCGCCTGCCGCCCTTCCCCTACTGGCCCAGCGACCGGCTGGAAGAAAACGCCCGCCTGTTCCAGCAGGAGCTGCAGGGCCGCAGCCCGGCCGGCGGCATCGAGGTCAAGGTGATGCGCAAGGACGGCTCGGTCTTCGACGCCCGCATGTACGTCTCGCCGCTGATCGACCCCAAGGGCCAGCAGACCGGCTGGATGACCTCGATGACCAACATCACCGAGGCCAAGCGGGTGCGCGACCAGCTCTCGGCCTCGCACGAGCGCTTCACCACCGTGCTGGAGGGGCTGGAAGCGGCGGTCTCGGTGCTCTCGGTGCAGCAGGGCGAGCTGCTGTTCGTCAACCGCTCGTACCGCCTCTGGTTCGGCGGCGACGTCAAGGGCCACGACCAGCTGGCCAACAGCAGCGCCGCGGTGCCCTACCTGCCCGAGCCCGACGAAGAGGTCGATGGCCTCTCCGGCCTGCCGACCCAAGACCTCACCGAAGCCGGCGTGCAGGCCCGCGAGGTCTACATCGAGGCGCTGCAGATGTGGTTCGACGTGCGCGCCCGCTACCTGCAGTGGACCGACGGCCGGCTGGCCCAGATGCTGATCGCGACCGACGTGACCTCGCGCCGCCGCATCGAGGAGCAGGCCCGCCACCAGGCCGAGCGGGCGCAGGTCACCAGCCGGCTGATCACGATGGGCGAGATGGCCTCGTCGGTCGCCCACGAGCTGAACCAGCCGCTGACGGCGATCAACAACTACTGCAACGGCATGGTCTCGCGGGTGCGCGCGCAGACCATCAACACCGACGACCTGATCGCCGCGCTGCAGAAGACCGGCCGCCAGGCCGAGCGGGCCGGCCAGATCATCCACCGCATCCGCGCCTTCGTGAAGCGCAGCGAACCGCAGCGCCAGGCCGCGCAGGCGCGCGAGATCGTCGAGGACGCGGTCGAGCTGGCCGGCATCGAGCTGCACCGCCGCAAGGTCGCGCTGCACACCTACGTGGCCCAGCGCCTGCCGCCGCTGATGGTCGACCCCATCCTGATCGAGCAGGTGCTGCTCAACCTGCTGAAAAACGCCGCCGAGGCGATCGACAGCGCCGACCTGCCCACCCAGCGCCGCCACATCGAGCTGCGCGTGGTGCCGCGCCACTCGCCCGAAGAGGGCGGCATGATCGAGTTCACCGTCACCGACATGGGCCCCGGCATGGGCGAGGAGGTGCTGGCCCGGCTCTACGAGGCCTTCTTCTCGACCAAGCGCGAAGGCATGGGCATCGGCCTCTCGCTCTGCCGCTCGATCATCGAGTCCCACCGGGGGCGAATCCGGGCCCAGAACCTCTACAATGGCAGCACGGTGACAGGGTGTCGATTCACCTTCACCTTGCCTGTTGACACCACCCAGCGCGCCGACGCCAACTCCGGGCCCGAAGTGCCGGACGCGGCGGCAGCGTCGAACTCCAACGCCGCCACCTCATGAGCTTGATTCCCAAGAAGGGCACCGTCTACGTTGTCGATGACGACGAAGCCGTGCGAGATTCGCTGCAGTGGTTGCTTGAGGGCAAGGACTACCGCGTCAAGTGTTTCGACTCCTCCGAGTCCTTCCTGTCGCGCTTCGACCCCCGAGAAGTGGCCTGCCTGATCGCCGACATCCGGATGGATGGCATGAGCGGGCTGGAGCTGCAGGACCGCCTGCTGGAGCGCCGCAGCCCGCTGCCGGTGGTCTTCATCACCGGCCACGGCGACGTGCCGATGGCGGTCACCACGATGAAGAAGGGGGCGATGGACTTCATCGAAAAACCCTTCAAGGAAGAAGAGCTGGTCTCGCTGGTCGAGCGCATGCTGGACCAGGCCCGGGTCGCCTTCTCCCACTCGCAGGAGCAGGCCAGCCGGGACGCCTTGTTGTCTCGCCTGACCACCCGCGAAGCGCAGGTGCTGGAGCGCATCGTCGCCGGCCGGCTCAACAAGCAGATCGCCGACGACCTGGGCATCAGCATCAAGACGGTGGAAGCGCACCGCGCCAACATCATGGAGAAGCTGAACGCCAACACCGTGGCCGATCTGCTCAAGATCGCGCTGGGCGCCTCGGCCAAAGCCTGACGCAGGCCACGGTCGGAAGGTGACGAACGGGGCCTCGCGGCCCCGTTTGCCGTTCTACCCTCCATGCGTCGCCAGTCCCCGCTTGATTTCCCGCCCTTCACCTCCACCCTTCCGTCAGACCCCATGACTGCACAGCTCATCAGCGGCACCGCCCTGTCCGCCCAACTCCGTGCCGAAGCGGCGACCCGCGCCGCTGCGCTCACCGCCCGCGGCCACAAGCCGGGGCTGGCGGTGATACTGGTGGGCGAAGACCCGGCCTCGGCGGTCTACGTGCGCAACAAGGTCAAGGCCTGCGGCGACGCCGGGCTGCACTCAGTGTTCGAGAAATACGACGCGGACCTGTCCGAGGCCGATCTGCTGGCGCGCATCGCCGCGCTGAACGCCGACCCCAGCATCCACGGCATCCTGGTCCAGATGCCGCTGCCCAAGCACATCGCGCCGCACAAGGTGATCGAGGCGATAGACACCCGCAAGGACGTCGATGGCTACTCGGTGCTGAGCGCCGGCGAGCTGATGGCCGGACTGCCCGGCTTCCGGCCCTGCACACCCTATGGCTGCATGAAGCTGATCGAGAGCACCGGCGTCTCGCTGAAAGGCAAACACGCGGTCGTGATCGGCCGCAGCAACACGGTCGGCAAGCCGATGGCGCTGCTGCTGCTGCAGGCCAACGCCACCGTCACCGTCTGCCACAGCGGCACGCCCGACCTGGGCGTCTACACCCGCCAGGCCGACGTGGTCGTTGCGGCGGTCGGCCGGCGCAACACGCTGACCGGCGACATGATCAAGCCCGGCGCCATCGTGATCGATGTCGGCATCAACCGCGACGACGAGGGCAAGCTGTGCGGCGATGTCGATTTCGCCTCCGCCGCCGAAGTTGCCGGCCACATCAGCCCGGTGCCCGGCGGCGTCGGCCCGATGACCATCACGATGCTGCTGATCAACACCATCGAAGCTGCGGAACGCGCCGCTTCCGTCTGACTCCACCCAGACAGACAAGACCCTGACGAGGAACCGCATGACCAATCCCCTGCTCCAGTTCGACGGCCTGATCGATTTCTCCGCCGTCCGCCCTGAACACGTCTCGCCCGCGATGGACGAACTGCTGGCCGGCGCCAACGCCGCGCTGGAGCGGGTCGTCGGCCCCGAAGTGCCGGCCAACTTCGATGCCATGTCCGCCGTGCTGGCCGTCGCCACCGAGCGCCTGGGCCGCGCCTGGGGCGCCGTCAACCACCTCAACCACGTCGCCAGCACCCCCGAGCTGCGGGCGGCGCACGCCGAGATCCTGCCGCGGGTGACCGAGTTCTACACCCGCCAGGGCAGCGACGAGCGGCTCTACGCCAAGTACCGCGCGGTCGCCGAGAGCCCGGCAGCCGCCAGCCTCAGCCCCGCCCGCAAGCAGGCACTGGAATACTGGCTGCGCAACTTCAAGCTCGGCGGCGCCGACCTGCAGGGCGAGGCCAAGGCCCGCTTCGCGCAGTTGCAGGACCGCATGGCCGAGCTCTCGCAGACCTTCTCCAACCACGTGCTGGACGCGACCGACGCCTTCTCGTACTACGCCAGCGCCGACGAGATGGCCGGCGTGCCGGCCGACGTGCTGCAGGCCGCCCGCGAAGCCGCCGCGGCGGACGGCAAGGACGGCCACAAGATCACGCTGCACTTCCCCAGCTACTTCCCGGTGCTGCAGTACGGCAACCACCGCGCGCTGCGCGAAACCGTCTACCGCGCCTACGTGACCCGCGCCAGCGAGCTGGGCCCGGCCGAGCGCGACAACAGCGCCGTGATGAGCGAGTTGCTCAAGCTGCGCTTCGAGGAGGCCCGGCTGCTCGGCTACCCCAGCTACGCCGACGTCTCGCTGGCCACCAAGATGGCGCGCAGCCCCGCCGAGGTGATGGCCTTCCTGCGCGACCTGGCCCGGCGCGCCCGCCCCGGCGCCGAAAAAGACCTGGCCGAGCTGCGCCAGTTCGCCGCCCGCGAGCTGGGCCTGGCCGAGCTGCAGGCCTGGGACATGGCCTTCGCGGCCGAGAAGCTGAAGGAGGCCCGCTACGCCTTCAGCGACCAGGAGGTGAAGTCCTACTTCCCGCTGCCCAAGGTGCTGCAAGGCCTGTTCGGCATCATCGAGACGCTGTTCGAGGTGGTGATCCAACCGGCCAGCGCGCCGGTCTGGAACGACAACGTGCGCTTCTACCGCATCGAGCGCGCCGGCAAGGTGATCGGCGAGTTCTACCTCGACCCGCACGCCCGCAGCGGCAAGCGCCCCGGCGCCTGGATGGACGACGCCCGCGACCGCTGGCTGCGCCCGGATGGCCGCGGCCTGCAGACGCCGGTGGCACACCTGGTCTGCAACTTCGCCGCGCCGGTCGGACAAATTGATGGGAAAGACCGACCCGCGCTGCTGACCCACGACGACGTGATCACGCTCTTCCACGAGTTCGGCCACGGGCTGCACCACCTGCTGACCCAGGTCGACGACCTCGGCGTCTCGGGCATCTCCGGCGTCGAGTGGGACGCCGTCGAGCTGCCCAGCCAGTTCATGGAAAACTTCTGCTGGGAGTGGGAAGTGCTCAAGCACCTGACCGCCCATGTCGATACCGGCAGCACGATGCCGCGTGAACTCTTCGACAAGATGCTGGCCGCCAAGAACTTCCAGAGCGGGCTGCAAACGCTGCGACAGGTCGAATTCGCGCTGCTGGACATGCGCATCCACAGCGAGGCCGATGCCGCCGACCGCGTGATGACGGTGGCCCAGCAGGTGCGCGACGAAGTTGCCGTGGTGTTCCCGCCCGCCTTTGCGCGCGGGCCACACACCTTCTCGCACATCTTCGCCGGCGGCTACTCGGCCGGCTACTACAGCTACAAGTGGGCCGAGGTGCTGTCGGCCGACGCCTGGAGCGCCTTCGAGGAGCAAGGCGTGCTGAACGCCGAGACCGGCCGCCGCTACCGGCAGGAGATCCTGGAAGCGGGCGGCAGCCGGCCGGCGCTGGCCAGCTTCAAGGCCTTCCGCGGCCGCGAGCCCCAGATCGACGCGCTGCTGCGCCACCAGGGCCTGGCCGCCTGACGGGCCCGGGTGCATCGTCCGGCAGCCGTTTTTGAACCATTCATGCTGGACTTGCCACCGAGGATCCCTCTCTTGAAGCCCCACCGCCCTCCCCTCGCCGGCCTGGCCGTGCTGGCGCTCTGCGCGCTGGCACCGCTGGCCCAGGCCCAGTACAAGGTCATAGACGCCAACGGCAAGGTGACCTACACCGACCAGCCGCCGGCCACACCCGGCGCACGGGTTCAATCCGTCAAGGTCGGGCCGTCCGCGGGCGCACCGCCGCTGAGCACGCTGCCGGCCGAGCTGCGCGCCGCCGCCGGCAAGTACCCCGTCACGCTGTACAGCGGCCCGGGCTGCCGGCCCTGCGACAGCGGGCGGCAACTGCTGCTGCAGCGCGGCATCCCCTTTGCCGAGCGGCGCGTCGAGTCCGCCGCGGACGCGCAGGCGCTGAGCCAGCTCAGCGGCGAGCGCAGCCTGCCGCTGCTCACCATAGGCAGCCAGCAGCTCAAGGGCCTGGTGAGCGCCGACTGGCACAGCTACCTCGACGCCGCCGGCTACCCGCGCGAGTCCAAGCTGAGCGCCAGCTACCGCGCACCGGCCGCCACGCCGCTGGTGCCGCCGGCCGCACCGGCGCCGGCCGCCGAGGAGGCGGCAGCCCCCACGCCGGCACCGGCCCCCGAGCCGCGCACCGCCAGCGGCCCCAACATCCGCTTCTGACGCGGCACCAAGGCACCCGCCGCTCAGCCGGCGTGCGGGGCCTCTCCTGGCCGCAGCGCACGCACGCCGCTGACCGGCCACTGCGCCGCCAGCACCAGCAGGCCCATCAGCCACATCGGCGCGGCCGGCACCGTGGCGGCGGCCAGCAGGCCGAAGCTGACCGGCATCACGATGGTCGCGGCGTTGGTCGCCAGCATGCGCACGCCCAGCGCCTGGCCATGGCGGTCGGGCGGCGTCACCTGGTGCAGCATCGACAGGATCATCGGCTGCACCGAGCCCAGCGCCAGCCCCAGCACGGCCGAGCCGGCCACCATGCCGGCCACGCCGGGCAGCCAGGCGTAGGCGCCGCAGGCCAGCGTGGCCAGGGCCATCGCGCAGCGCAGCGCGGTGCGCTCGTCCAGCTCGTCCGACCAGCGCGAGATCGCCAGCCGCACCACCGTGGCCGCCACCGCGAACGAGCCCAGCACCAGGCCGATGCTGGAGGCGCTCATGCCGCGCGCGTGGCCGAGCACGGGGATGGCGAAGCTGTGGGCGTCCCAGCAGGACGACATCGCCAGGTTCACCAGCAGCAGGCGGCGCAGCGGCGCCTGGCGCAGCAGGCTGAGCGCGCCCGAGCGGCCGCCATGGGTCTTGCTGAGCGACGGCCCGGGCGCGCTGCGCGGCACCCGCTGCGCCAGGCCCCAGGCGATCAGCGGCAGCATCGCGGCGAAGACAAAGCCGGCCCGGTAGCCGACATGGTCGATCAACAGGCCGACGACGACCGGCGCGATCGCGTTCGACGCCGCCGGCCCCAGCGAGACCCAGCTGAAGACCCGCTTCAGGTCGCTCGCGTCGCGCGCCATCAGCCCGGCCTCGCGCTGGACGCCGACGGCCGCCACCGCGATTGCGCCGCCGGTGCACAGCGACGCCGCCGCCAAGGCCACCGGGTGCTGCGAGACCACCGCGATGCCGGCACCCAGGCTGCCCAGCAACACCCCCGCCCCCAGCGGCCGGTGCATGCCGAAGCGGTCGGCCATGCGGCCGGCCCAGAGCGAGAGCAGGATGGGCGCGACCGCGAAGAGCGACAGCAGCACGCCGACGATCCACTCCGGGTAGCCGCGGTGCAGCACCAGCAGGCTGGCGGTGACCCGCGTGGCGGCCATGCTGGCATGCACGCAGATCAGCGCGCCGATGACGGCGGGAAAGGCCGTGCGCAGGCCGGCATGGCTCTCGCGCCCGGCCGGTGCCGCGTCCAGCGGCACACCAGGCTCGGTGCCCGGCGTCATGCCGCGCCGCCTTCCGGCCCTTCTTCGTCCGCCACGGTGCCGAGCAGGGCCTGCGCGCGCCCGTCCGGCATGCTCTCCACGCCCTTCAGCCGCCGCGTCATCGCGCGGGTGCGCACCTCGGCGGCATCGATGGTGCTGCTGGCTTCCTCGAGCTTCTTCTTGGTCTTGGCCAGCACCTCGCCGAACTTGCCGAACTCGGTCTTGACGGCGCCCAGCACCTCCCAGACCTCGGCGCTGCGCTTCTCCAGCGCCAGCGTGCGAAAGCCCATCTGCAGGCTGGACAAGGTGGCCAGCAGCGTGGTCGGCCCGGCCAGCGCGACGCGGTGGTCGCGCTGCAAGCTTTCCACCAGGCCCGGCCGGCGCAGCGCCTCGGCATACAGGCCCTCGGTGGGCAGGAACATGATCGCGAAATCGGTGGTGTGCGGCGCCGAGATGTACTTCTCGCGGATGGTGCGCGCCTCCAGCCGCAGCCGGCTCTCGATCGCCCGCCCCGCGATCTCGGCGGCCACCGGGTCGGCCTGCTCCTGGGCGATCAGCAGCCGCTCGTAGTCCTCGCGCGGGAACTTGGCATCGATCGGCAGCCACAGCGGCGCGCCGTCGTCGCGCTTGCCCGGCAGCTTGATCGCGAACTCGACCCGCGCGTTGCTGCCCGGCACGGTCTCGACGTTGGCCTCGTACTGCTCGGCGGTGAAGACCTGCTCCAGCAGCCCGGCGAGCTGCACCTCGCCGAACACGCCGCGGGTCTTCACATTGGTCAGCACCCGGTTCAGCGAGCCCACGTCGCGCGCCAGCGACTGCATGTCGCCCAGCCCCTTGTGCACCTGCTCCAGCCGGTCGGCCACCTGCTTGAAGCTCTCGCCCAGGCGCTGCTCCAGCGTGGCGTGCAGCTTCTCGTCCACCGTCGCGCGCATCTGGTCGAGCTTTCTCTCGTTGCCCTCCTGCAGCGCGCTGAGCTTGAGCTCGACAGCCTGGCGCACCTCGCCCAGGCGGCGTTCGTTGGCCTCGGACAAGGCGCGCAGCTGCTCGTTGAGCCCGTCGGCGAAGCGCTTCAGCGCCGTGTCCTGGGCGTCGCGCGCCTGCGTCTGGCCCTGTTGCACCTGCTGCTGCATCGCGGCGAGCTGCACGCGGAAGGCATCGATCTGCTCGTTCTGCGTGCGCGCGACGTCGCCGGACTGGTTCAGCAGCACCTGCTGAAACAGGCTGAGCGCCTGGCTCAGCTCGCCGCGGGTGCCGCGGGCGCTGCCCTGCACCTCGCCGCGCAGCTCGCGCTCCAGCCGCTCGGTCTCGCTGCGCTGCTGCTGGCGGGTCTGCTCCAGCGTGGTTTCCAGCGCGGTCTGCAGGCGCCCATCGGAGCGGGGTCGCAGCAGCAGCCACAGCACAAGGATCAGGTTCAGCGCCAACAGCGCCGCTATCAGCATCAGCCACTCGGTCATTGGGGCATTCTCGCGCAGCCTGCGCTGCGGGCGCTCCTATGGCTCCTGCGGCTGTTGTGGCTCTTGTGCCTCCGCGAGGCAGCCCACCGGATATCGCCCGGCGGGCTCCCACCCGAAGGCACTATCGAGCCAAGACTTCCGGATTCAGCGGCGTCGGCGGCTTGCCACCCGTCAGCACCGCAATCAGGTTGTCCGCCGCAAGATTGCACATCGCCATCCGCGTCGGCACGCTCGCGCTGGCGATGTGGGGGGTCAGCACCACGTTGGGCACGGTCAGCAGATCGGGGTGCACGCTGGGCTCGCCTTCGTACACGTCCAGCCCGGCCGCGGCGATCTTCTTCTCGCGCAGCGCCACGGCCAGCGCCGCGTCATCGACGATGCCGCCGCGCGCCACGTTGGTCAGCGTCGCCGTCGGCTTCATCAGCGCCAGCTCGGCGGCGCCTATGGTGTGGTGCGAGGCGGGCGAGTACGGCAGCACCAGCACCAGGTGGTCGGCTTCGCGCAGCAGGTCCTCCTTGCTCAGGTAGCGCGCGCCCAGTTCGGCTTCGGTCTCGGCCGGCAGGCGGCTGCGGTTGTGGTAGGCCAGCTTCATGCCGAAGCCGAACACGCCGCGCCGCGCGATGGCCTGGCCGATGCGGCCCATGCCGAGCACGCCCAGCGTGGCGCCGTGCACGTCGCTGCCGGCAAAGAGGTCGACGCTCCACTCCTTCCACTCGCCGCGGCGCAGGAAGCGCTCGCTCTCGCTGATGCGGCGGGCGGTGGCCATCATCAGCGCAAAGCCGAAGTCGGCCGTGGTCTCGGTCAGCACGTCGGGCGCATTGCTCACCATCACGCCGCGCGCCGTGCAGGCCGGCACGTCGATGTTGTTGTAGCCCACGGCCATGCTGCAGACGGCCCGCAGCTCGGGGCAGGCGTCGAGCAGCGCGGCGTCGATGCGCTCGGTGCCGGCCACGAAGACGCCGGCGCAGCCTTGCAGCCGCTCGATCAGCGCGTCCTGCGCCAGCGCGTGGGCTTCCTCGACGGCGCTCACGTCCAGCCACTCGCGCAGCCGCTCCACCACCTGCGGGAAGATGCGGCGGGCCACCAGCACGCGCGGACGGGTCGGGGTCGGTTGGGACATGGGCTTGCTCCTGATGGTTGTGGGGCGAAGGGCGCCGGCGGCGCTCAAGCGCTGGATTGTTTCATCAACACCGCCGCTGCCGTGGAGCCGGCGCGCGCCTCCCGCAGCGATTGCCAGGCCTGCCAGCTCTCGACGGCCAGCTCCAGCGTACGCCGGTGCAGCGAGACGGTAACGTTCACGTCGCGTCCATAACCGCCGGCCATGCTGATCGCCACCGGGATGCCGCGCGAGCGCAGCGCGGCCAGCACCCGGCGGTCGCGTTCGGCCAGGCCCTCGGCTGTCAGCTTGAGCCGGCCGAGACGGTCTCCCTCGTGGGGGTCGGCACCGGCCAGGAAAAACGCGAGGCCCGGCGGCGCTTCGGCGTGGCGGGCCCAGAGCGTCTCCAGCGCGCCGTCGAGCGCGGCGAGATAGTCGCCGTCGCCGCAGCCGTCGGGCAGGTTCACGTCGAGGTCGCTGGCTTCCTTGCGGAACGGGAAGTTGCGCTCGCCGTGCAGCGAGAGCGTGAACACCGTCGGGTCGTCGGCAAAGAGCGATGCCGTGCCGTTGCCCTGGTGCACGTCGAGGTCGATCACCGCTACCCGCAGCAGCGCGCGGTGCGAGCGGTGCCACTCGGCCTGCATCAGCCGCGCGGCCACCGCCACGTCGTTGAAGACGCAGTAGCCCGAGCCCTTGCCGGCATAGGCGTGGTGGGTGCCGCCGGCCAGGTTGGCCGCAACCCCCTCGGTGAGCGCCACCCGCGCCGCGGCGATCGTTGCGCCCACCGAGCGCCGCGCCCGCTCCGCCATGCGCTGCGACCACGGGAAACCGATCTCGCGCTGCTGCGCCGCGCTCAGCAGCCCTTCGGCCACGGCCGCGATATAGACAGGGTCGTGCGCCAGCGCCAGTTCGCCCTCGCTGGCCGCCGGCGCGGGGGCCAGGCGTATCTGCGGCAGGCTCTGCGCCACGCTGTCGCGCAGCAGGCTGTACTTGCTCATCGGGAAGCTGTGGCCCGGCGGCAGCGGCAGCACGAAGTGGTCGGAGGTGTAGGCCAGCATGGTGTGCCGAGGATTCTGCCGGGGCCCGCATGT
Organism: Ideonella sp.; assembly: GCA_035460745.1. GTDB lineage: Bacteria > Pseudomonadota > Gammaproteobacteria > Burkholderiales > Burkholderiaceae_C > Ideonella. The sequence goes on from DATHWJ010000077.1 coordinate 15,127, forward strand.
CCGCGTGCCGGCACGGTGACGGCAGCCTCCCGGCCGAGCACTTTTAGAACAGCATGTCTACTTTGTTGCACTGCAACAAAAAGAGCTTGCAATCACCGCTGCGGTCTCTATACTTCGTCTTATGTTGCAGCGCACAAAAAGTCGCTGCCCCAGTTTCAACCACCAGGAGATCCTGAAATGCTGACCGCTGAACAACTGCTCGCCGCCCAGAAGGCCAACGTCGAAACCCTGTTCGACCTGACCACCAAGGCCTTCGAAGGCGTCGAGAAGCTCGTCGAGCTGAACCTGCAAGTCGCGAAGTCGTCGATGAGCGAAGTCGCCGAAACCACCAAGGCCGCTTTCTCGGTCAAGGACGCGCAAGAACTGGTCGCGCTGCAATCCGGCCTGCTGCAACCCGCCGCCGAAAAGGCCGCCGCTTACAGCCGCCACCTGTATGACATCGCCGCCAGCACCAACGCCGAAGTCGTGAAGACCGCCGAATCGCAATTCGCCGATCTGCAAAAGAAGTTCATGGCCACCGTCGACACCGCCGTGAAGAACGCGCCGGCCGGCTCGGAAAACGCCGTGGCGCTGGTGAAGTCGGCCATGGCCGCCGCCAACAACGCCTACGAAAGCGTCAACAAGGCTGCCAAGCAAGCCGCTGACGTCGCCGAAGCCAACTTCCAGGCCATCACCAGCCAGGCCGTCAAGGCGACCGCCGCCCCCAAGGCCCGCCGCGCTGCCTGAGCTCGCACTGTTTGATCGATAGACTGGCGACGCTGTCGCCCTCGAAGAGCCCGGTCCCTGACCGGGCTCTTTTTTTTGTCTTCGAGGATCAGCGGCTCAACGCCGCCATCTTCGCCCGCAGCGCCGGCAAGGCGGCCAGCGCCGCTGCCCGGCCGGCGTCGATGGTGCGCTGGCGCGCCGTGAAGTCGGTGCCCGAGACGCCCACCAAGCCCGGCTGCAGCACCACGTCGGCGTCCTTCAGCTCGAAGCGGTTGATGCTGCGGCCCATGATGGCGAAGGTCTGCATCAGCATGCGCAGCGCGTCGCCGGTGGGGTTGCCGTCGGGCGGCGCCGAGATGTCGACCGCCAGCACCAGCTCGGCGCCCATCTGCCGCGCAAAGCGCACCGGCACCGGCGAGACCAGGCCGCCATCCACATACTCGCGCTTGCCGATGGTGACGGGCTGGAACACGGCAGGCACCGCGCTGGAGGCGCGCACCGCGGCACCGGCATCGCCGCGCCGGAACAGGATGGGCTGGCCGTCGGCCAGGTCGGTCGCGACGATGCCCAGCGGCACCTTCATCTGCTCGATCAGCAGGTTGTTGGTCTGGCGGCGCACGTAGCGCGCCAGCGCCTCGCCGCGCAGCAGGCCGCGGCCGGGGAAGGACCAGTCGGTCAGCGCCGACTCGTCCATGCTGAGCGCCAGCGAGCCCAGCTCGACACCGCTCTTGCCCGACGCATACATCGCCGCCACCAGGCTGCCGGCCGAGGTGCCGCAGACCAGGTCGACGTGGATGTGCTGCTCCTCCAGCACCTGGATCACGCCGATGTGGGCAAAGCCGCGGGTCGCGCCGCCGCCCAGCGCCAGGCCCAACCGGGGCAGCCGCGGTGGCGCGACCGGCACGGCCACCGGGGGCGGCAGCTCGACCACTGGCGGCGGCGAAGGCGGTGCGGGGGCGGCCGGCGGTGCCGTCTGGCAGCCCGCGAGCGCCAGCATCGCCCCGCCCAACAGCGCGCCGAAGCGGCGCCGGCTGGCAAGCAAGGCCTCGGCGCCGCCGTCTGGTTCATCAAAAACACCGGCGGCCGTGTCGGGCGCCGGGCAGGCCAAGCGGCCGATCACGTCGTTCATGGGGGGCGATTTTAGAGGGCGCCACCGGGGTGGCTGGAGCTCTTAACAACTTTCAGCAATAACCAAGTGAAATGATTGTTCTTTCCATGCATATGAGGAATTCGTAGAGTCGCTCCAAAGCCCAAAGCTCGCGTTATCCCTATGTATACCTATACCAACTTCGACCGCCAGTTCGTCCACCAGCGCGCCGCCCAGTTTCGCGGCCAGCTCGACCGCCACCTGGCCGGCCAGTTGCACGACGACGACTTCAAGGCCTGGCGCTTGCAGAACGGCTGGTACATCCAGCGCCACGCCCCGATGCTGCGCGTGGCCGTGCCCTACGGCGAGCTGGCCAGCCGCCAGCTGCGCCAGCTCGCGCTGATCGCCCGCAAGTACGACCGCGGCTTCGGCCACTTCACCACCCGGCAAAACCTGCAATACAACTGGATCCCGCTGAGCGACGCCGCCGACGTGATGGACCTGCTGGCCGACGTCGACATGCACGGCATCCAGACCTCGGGCAACTGCATCCGCAACATCACCAGCGACGCCTTCGCCGGCATCGCGCCCGACGAGGTGGTGGACCCGCGCCCCTACGCCGAGATCCTGCGCCAGTGGAGCACGCTGCACCCCGAGTTCGCCTACCTGCCGCGCAAGTTCAAGATCGCCATCACCGGCGCCACCGAAGACCGCGCCGCGATCGCCTGGCACGACGTGGGCCTGCAACTGCTGAAGAACGAGGCCGGCGAGGTCGGCTTCAAGGTGCTGGTCGGCGGCGGCATGGGCCGCACGCCCATCATCGGCAGCGTCATCAACGGCTTCGTGCCGTGGCAGCAGATCCTCGTCTACCTCGAGGCCATCGTGCGCGTCTACAACCGCTACGGCCGGCGCGACAACCTCTACAAGGCCCGCATCAAGATCCTCGTCAAGGCCGAGGGCCAGAAGTTCTTCGACGCGGTCAACCACGAGTTCGCCCAGATCCTGCAGTTGGACGAAGGCGGCCGCGAGCACATCATCCCGGCCAGCGAGCTGGAGCGCGTGGCCGTGCACTTCGTCGATCCCGCGGGCGTCCAGCCCGCCACCGGCGCGGCGGCACCGCAGGGCGACCTGCCGACGGCCTTCAGCCGCTGGCTGCAGCGCAACGTGCAGGGCCATCGCGTGCCGGGCTACCGCGCCGTGACGCTCTCGCTCAAGCGCGTGGGCCTCGCGCCGGGCGACGCCACCGCCGACCAGATGGAGGCCGCGGCCACGCTGGCCGAGCGCTACTCGCTGGGCGAGCTGCGCGTGAGCCACGACCAGAACCTGGTGCTGCCGTGGGTGCGCGAGGCCGACCTGCTCGCGCTCTGGCATGGCGCCAAGGACGCCGGCTTCGCGACCCCCAACATCGGCCTGCTGACCGACATGATCGCCTGCCCCGGCGGCGACTTCTGCTCGCTGGCCAACGCCCGCTCCATCCCGGTGGCCGCCAGCATCACCGAGCGCTTCAGCGACCTCGACCTGCTCTACGACATCGGCGACATCGACCTGCACATCAGCGGCTGCATGAACTCCTGCGGCCACCACCACACCGGCCACATCGGCGTGCTGGGCATCGACAAGGACGGCAGCGAGTGGTACCAGATCTCGGTCGGCGGCTCTGACGGCTCCACCCTGAGCGGCGCCGCGGTGCCGGCCAAGGTCATCGGCCCCTCGTTCGCGGCCGATGAGGTGCCCGACGTGATCGAAGCCCTGATCGACACCTACCGCCTGCAGCGCCAGACCGGCGAGCACTTCGTCGACACGATACGCCGCATCGGCGTGGCGCCGCTGCGTGCCGTCACCGACGAAGTGCGCCGCGAGACCGCGCAGCGCGTCAGCTCGCCCGAGCTGGCCGACGCCACCGCCTGATGCCGGCCGCGAGAAAGAACACGAACATGAAATTCATCCAAGCCGCCACCGATGCCTGGCAAACCGCCGGCGACGACGCCCAGCCCGCCCCGGCCGCACAGCGCCTGCTGACGCTGGCGCAGTGGCAAGCCGTGCGCGCCAGCTGGCCGGCCGGGCTGCCCGCCGGCCTGCGCCTGGCCAACGACGCCGACGTCGAAGACCTGGCCGACGACCTGCCGCGCTTCGCGCTGGTGGTGCTCGAGTTCCCCAAGTGGACCGACGGCCGCGCCTACAGCCAGGCCCACCTGCTGCGCGCCCGCTACCGCTACACCGGCGAGCTGCGCGCCACCGGCGCGGTGCTGGCCGACATGATGCCGCTGCTGGCCCGCACCGGCTTCGACGCGGTGCAGCTGCGCGACGACCAGGTCGAGGCGACGGCGCGCCAGGCGCTGGGCTACTTCGACGGGCATTACCAGGGCGACGTGACGCAGACCCGGCCGCTGTTTGCGCGTACCGCACCCGCGGCACAAGCGGAGGCGGCATGAGCGCCATCGCGCTGTACGCCCGCCACACCGCGGGCTTCGAGGCCAGGCTGACACGCGCCCGCGAGCTGCTGCGCGAAGCCGCCGAGGCCCACCCCGGCCGCATCGTGCAGTCCAGCAGCCTGGGCGCCGAGGCCATGGTGCTGACCGACCTGATTGCCCGCGACGGCCTGGCCATCCAGGTCGCGACGCTGCAGACCGGCGCGCTGCACCCCGAGACGCTGGCGATGATCCCGCGCATCGAGGCCCACTACGGGCTGAAGGTCGAGATCCACGAGCCGCGCAAGGAGGCCGTGGTGCACTTCGTGCGCAAGAACGGCAGCGACGCGATGTACCGCAGCCTCGACCTGCGCAAGGCCTGCTGCGAGATGCGCAAGGTCGAGCCGCTGGCCCGCATGCTCGAAGGCCGTACGGCCTGGATCACCGGCCGGCGCCGCGAGCAGTCGGAGCACCGCGACGGCGTCGCCGAGATCGAGTTCGACAGCGACGGCCGCACCAAGTACAACCCGCTGGCCGACTGGAGCATGGCCGACCTCTGGCACTACATCGCAACCCGCGACGTGCCCTACAACGAGCTGCACGACCACTTCTACCCCAGCATTGGCTGCGCGCCCTGCACCCGCGCGATCGCAGTGGGCGAAGACGCCCGCGCCGGCCGCTGGTGGTGGGAGGACGAAGCGACCCGCGAATGCGGCCTGCACGTGCAAGAGGAGTTCTTCTCGCTCGACAGCCGGCCTGCGCCCACGCCCGCCTCGGCGAGCGAAGCTCAGCCCGCGTGACCGCCATGAGCAGCTCCCCTGGACACGTCACCTTCATCGGCGCCGGCCCCGGCGCGGCCGACCTGATCACGCTGCGCGGCGCCCGCGCGCTGGGCCGCGCGCAGGTGGTGCTGTTCGACGCGCTGACCGACCCGGCGCTGCGCGAATTTGCGCCGCAGGCCGAGTGGATTGACGTGGGCAAGCGCGGCTTTTGCGACTCCACTGCGCAGACCCGCATCGACGCGCTGCTGGTGCAGCACGCCCTGGGGGGCGCCAGCGTGGCACGCCTCAAGGGCGGCGACCCCAGCGTGTTCGGCCGCCTGGAGGAAGAGCTCCTGGCGCTGCAGGCCGCCGGTATCTCGTTCGAGGTGATCCCCGGCGTCACCGCCGCGCTCGCCGCAGCCGCCGCCACCGCCAGACCACTGACCCGCCGCGGCAACGGCCGCAGCGTGGCGCTGAGCACCGCGATGACGCGCGACAAAGAGCTGCTGGCCAGCCGCAACGCCGACACCGAGGTCTACTACATGGCGGGCCGCCAGCTGGCCGGCCTGTCGCGCCGGCTGCTCGGCGCGGGCTGGCCGGGCGAGACGCCCGTCAGCGTGGTCTCGCGCGCCGGCTGGCCCGACCAGCTGGCCTCGGAGCACAGCGTCGAGACGCTGGCCGGCGCCTGCGTGCTGCATGCCGGCCGGCCGGCGGTGGTCACGGTGGGTGTCGGCGCGAGCGCCGTGCGGCCGAGCGCTGCACTGCCGCCCGCGGCCAGCGCCACGGCAGCACGCAGCGCCCGGCGGCCCGCCGACAGCGCCCGCAAGGGCCTTGAACCCGCCGCAGCCCACAAGCCGTAAAATCAGCGGTTAACCGCAGCGCCGAGCCCGGCGCCACCGGCAGGTGCAGCGCAGCGCGCGTGCCCGCCCTCTCTTTTCACAGCCATACCGCCGTCACCCCATGACCCACGTCGTCACCGAAGCCTGCATCCGCTGCAAGTACACCGATTGCGTCGACGTCTGCCCCGTCGACTGCTTCCGCGAGGGCCCCAACTTCCTGACCATCGACCCCGACGAATGCATCGACTGCGCGGTCTGCATCCCCGAGTGCCCGGTCAATGCCATCCTGCCGGAAGAAGACGTGCCCAGCGACCAGCTCAAGTTCATCGCGCTCAACGCCGAACTCGCCAAGCACTGGCCCAGCATCACCAAGCGCAAGGCCCCGCCGGCCGACGCCGACGAGTGGAAAGACAAGACCGACAAGCTCGGCGAGCTCATCCGCTGAAGAAGCCTCCCGGCAGCCCACCCAAGCCCGCACATGCGGGCTTTTTTCATGGGCGCGATGGCGGGTAGCCGTCGACCGACCCATGCCTGCCTTGTGCGTTGTTGAGAATTCAACACACCGGCGGCGCGCCTGGCTTGATATACCTCGGGCCCTTGCCACCTCCTGTTCGTTCCAAAGGAGCCCGCCCGTGTCAGCCCGAATCTCCCAGGCCTCTCGAGCCCTCGCCACCGCCGCCGCGGCCGCCCTCCTCCTGGCCTGCCTCGCACCCCGCCTGGCCGCCGCGCAGGCCGCAGAGCCGCCCGCCATCCCGCCCATCGCCTCGGTCGTGCCTCTCGGCGTCGTGCAGCAAAACCGCCTCGTCAACTGCCGCGACGGCCAGTACAGCGCGCTGATCAAGGGCCGCGTCTACTGGACCTTTGGCGACACCTGCCTGCAAAAGGGCGGCGTGGCCGGCGACACCTTCATCGACAACAGCATGGCCTGGAGCACCGGCACCAACGCCTCCACCGGCCTGTCGCTGAGCCGCGACTGGGCCGACGCGCAAGGCGTGCCGAAGCGCCTGATCCCGCTGACCGAAGGCGAGCTGGCGTTCAACGCGGCCCATGCGCCGAACGAGCTCGCGCTGTGGCCCGGCCAACTGGTGCCGGACCTGGCGCGCAACCGGGCGCTGGTCTTCTTCGGCACGGTCTACCGCGGCGCCAACATCGGCTTTCGCGGCGTGGGCGGCGGCATCGCGGTGGCCTCGCTGAGCCTGAAGGAGGTCAGCCGCCCGGTGCAAAACCCCGACCCGAACGCCGCCGAGCCCACCTACCTGTGGCTGCCCGGCGAGCGCGTCTACACCAACGGCTACCTGGTCGAGGGCGACATGCTCTACACCTACGCCGGCGAGCCCAGGTTCCTCAGCACCCTGGTGCACGTGGCCCGCGTGCCGCTGGCCGACGCGCTGGACAAGTCGAAGTGGCGCTATTACACGGGCAACGGCGTCTGGAGCGAAGACGCCCAGGCCTCCAAGTCGGTCTACACCGGCGGCGCCGCGGGCGACACGCTGTTCTGGAGCGACTACCTGGGCCTGTACGTCACCGTCTACCAGACCTACCTGAACAACGACGTCTACTACCGCGTCGCCCACCACCCCGAGGGCCCCTGGTCGGCGCAGGCCTACATGTTCACCGCCGAGCAGGGCACCGAGGTGAGCTACGCCGCCCGCGTGCACCCCGGCTACGCCGAGAACGGCGGCCAGGTCCAGTACATCACCTATGCCAAGACCACCGGCTTCCTGCGTCAGGAGCTGCCGCTGGTGCAGGTGAGCTTCGGCCCGCCCGCGCCGCACTGAGCGGCGCCACGCAGCGCGGGGCCGACGCTCGGCCCGCTGCCTGCTGTCGCTCGATCACTTCGCCTTTTCGTCATTCACCAAGGACCCCGCCCCATGCTCCCCCGTGTCGTCCCCACCCGCCTTGGCGCCGCCCTGCTCGGCGCCCTCGCCTGCCTCGCCCCCGCGCTCGCGACCGCCCAGGCCGAGCCGCCCCCGCCCATCCCACCCATCACCTCGGTCGTCAACCTCGGCCTGGTTCAGCAGAACCCCTACGTCAACTGCCGCGACGGCACCTACAGCGCGCTGATCAAGGGCAAGGCGCTGTGGACCTTCAACGACACCTGCCTGAGCAACGGCGGCGTGCTGGGCGACCAGTTCATCGACAACACCCTGGCCTGGGACGGCAGCCTCGACGCCTCCAAGGGCATCTCGCTCGAACATGACCTGAAGGACTCGCAGGGCGTGCCGGTCCGCTTCGTGCCGTTCACCGCCAACGAGATCGCCTTCACCGCCGAGCACCAGCCCAACGAGCTCGCGATCTGGCCCGGCCACATCGTGCCGGACCCCAAGCGCAACCGCGCCCTGGTGTTCTTCGGCACCGTCTACCGCGGCGCCAAGATCGGCTTTCGCGGCATCGGCGGCGGCATCGCGGTGATGTCGCTGAAGACCCGCGAAGTGACGCGGCCGGTGCAGAGCCTGGACCCGAACGCGCCCGAGCCGACCTACCTGTGGCAGAAGGGCGAGCGGCAATACTCCGGCGGCTACCTGCTCGATGGCGACATGCTCTACAACTACGGCGGCGAGGGCGTCTTCCTCAGCACGCTGATCCACGTGGCGCGCGTGCCGCTGGCCGACGCGCTGGACAAGTCGAAGTGGCGCTATTACGCGGGCAACAGCGCCGGCAACAGCGTCTGGAGCGAGAGCCCCGACGACTCCAAGTCGGTCTACGTGGGCGGCGCCGCCGGCGACACGCTGTTCTGGAGCGACTACCTGGGCATGTACGTCACCGTCTTCCAGCCCTTCCTCAGCAACGACGTCTACTACCGCGTCGCCCACCACCCGGAGGGCCCCTGGTCCGAGCAGGCGCTGATGTTCACCGCCCAGCAAGGCACCGACCCCAGCTACGCCGCCCGCGTACACACCGCCTACGCCAAGAACGGCGGGCAGGTGCAGTACATCACCTACGTCAAGAACACCGGCTTCCTCAGCCAGGAGCTGCCGCTGACGCAGGTGACCTTCGGCAAGCCGCTGGCGCGCTGACGGCTGCGGCCGGCAACGCGGCGAAACCGCCGCTTCACATCCAGCGATAATGCCATCCGCCACGCGCCCGCCGCGTGGCATCCGCTAGGGGTGTTGGGCCTTCACCAGAGGCCCGACTGAGAAAGTCCCTTTGAACCTGATTGAGGTAATCCTCGCGCAGGGAAGCAGTCTGGACAGCGCCACGCCCGTGGCCTCGCGCCTTTCCACCTTGCCGCCCTGCGATCTCTCCGAAAGATCGCGATGGCATCGCTGTACCGCCCCCGTCCCTCCCCGCTGCGCCGCTCCGCGCTCGGCGCCGCCGCCTGGCTTTGCTGCCTGGGCGCACCGGCCTGGTCGCAGGAGGCCGCACCGGCATCCTCACCGGCACCCTCACCCGCCGCCGAGGTCGTCACCATCACCGGCCGCGCCGCGGCGCCGGCCGTCGGCATCAGCGGGTTCGGCGAGGTGCCTGCCGCGCGGGCGCCCTTCCAGGCGCTGAGCATCAGCAACGCCATGCTGGCCGACGCCGGCCTGGCCAGCCTGGCCGACATCACCCGCCTGGACGCCGGCATCGGCGACGCCTACAACGCCCCCGGCTACTGGAGCGCGTTGACGGTGCGCGGCTTCATCCTCGACAACCGCTTCAACTACCGGCGCGACGGCCTGCCCATCAACGCCGAGACGGCGATCTCGCTGGCCAACAAGGAGCGGGTCGAGATCCTCAAGGGCACCAGCGGCGCACAGGCCGGCACCAGCGCGCCTGGCGGCCTGGCCAACGTGGTCGTCAAGCGCCCGCTGCCGGAGAACCGCCGCAGCGTGCTGCTGGGCTGGAAGCAAGACGGCAGCCTGCAGGCCGCCACCGACATCAACCAGCGCTTCGGTGCCGACGGCGCCGCAGGCCTGCGCCTCAACGCCGCCGCCGAGCGCCTGGACCCGACGCTGGCGCACAGCCGCGGCGAGCGCTACCTGCTCGCCGCCGCCGGCGAAGCCCGTCTCTCGCCCGACAGCCTGCTGGAGGCCGAGATCGAGTGGAGCAGGCAGTCGCAGCCCAGCGCACCGGGCTTCAGCATGCTGGGCAGCGTGGTGCCCTCCGCCAAGGGCATAGACCCCGACCTCAACCTGAACAACCAGCCCTGGGCGCTGCCGGTGGTCTTCGAAGGCACGACCGCCAGCCTGCGCTGGACGCGCAACCTCGGCAACCAGTGGCGCGTGATCGCCCACGGCATGGCGCAGGAGCTGCGCACCGACGACCGCATCGCCTTCCCGTTCGGCTGCAGCGCGGAGAACACCTACGACCGCTATTGCAGCGACGGCAGCTTCGACCTCTACGACTTCCGCAGCGAAGGCGAGCGCCGCCACAGCCTGGCCGCTGCCTTCGCGCTCGAAGGCGAAGCCACCACCGGCCCGCTGCACCACCAGCTCTCCACCGGCGTCACCTGGAGCCGCTACCGCGCCCGCCTGGGCCGCCAGGCCTACAACTACAGCGGCACCGGCAACATCAGCGGCGACTACGAAGCCCCTGCCGCCCCCGAGCTGACCGACGAAAACACCAACCGCACCGAGCGCAGCACCGAGCTGCACCTGCGCGACGCCATCAAGCTGAGCGAGCCGCTGACGCTCTGGGCCGGCCTGCGCCACAGCCAGCTGGTGCGCGACAGCGTGCGCACCGACGGCTCGCGTGCCACCCACTACGACCAATCGTTCACCACCCCGTGGCTGGCGCTCAGCTACCAGCTGAGCGAGGCCGTGATGGCCTACGCGAGCTGGGGCGAAGGCGTCGAGAGCGACGTCGCGCCCAACCGCAGCTTCTACACCAACGCCGGCCAGCCACTGCCGGCGCTCAAGAGCCGCCAGTGGGAGATCGGCCTCAAGGGCGAGACCCGCCAGGCCGGCTGGTCGCTCACCGCCTTCGACATCCGCCGCCCGCTCGCGGTGGACGCGTGTGTTGACGACGGCAGCTGCACCCGCCAGATCGACGGCAACGCCCGCCACCGCGGCATCGAGGCCTCGGCCGACACCCGCCAGGGCGCCTGGGACCTGCGCGCCAGCGCGATGTGGCTGAAGGCCCGCCGCGAAGGCGCCGCCAACCCGGCCGACAACGGCCTGACGCCCACCAACGTGGCCGAGCGCACGCTGAAGCTGCAAACCACCTACCGCGTCGCCGCCCTGCCCGGCCTGAGCCTGTTGGGCTACCTGAGCTACGAGGGCCAGCGCATGGTGCTGCCCGACAACAGCGCCCGCATCCCCGGCTGGACCCGCGTGGACCTGGCCTCCCGCTACACGCTGCGCGCGGCCGGCCACGACCTGACGCTGCGCCTGGGCCTGGACAACGCCTTCGACCGCCGCGCCTGGAAGGAGTCGCCCTACCAGTTCGGCCACGCCTACCTCTACCCCCTCGCACCGCGCACCTGGCGCGCATCGATTCAAGCCGACTTGTGAGGGCGCCAAAAAGCACGCTACAATCTATGGCTTCACTTCCTCGATAGCTCAGTTGGTAGAGCGCCGGACTGTTAATCCGTAGGTCCCTGGTTCGAGCCCAGGTCGAGGAGCCAAACAAAACAACAGGTTAGCGACGCAAGTCGCTAACCTGTTTGTCTTTGTAGGGTCGCCGTGTCCGACTGGCGTCCGAAATTTCCACCGTCCGCTCCGACGTGTGTTCACTGCGGCCAGCCCGTCTTTCTCAACTGGAAACTGGGACCCCGGCCAAGTACCTGATTGCTCCCGCAGCCGGCCAAGCCTGTAACAGCGATAAAGCCACTCGGTGGTGGCTACGGGCTGGCGGGCGACAGCACGAACAAGGCCCCATTGCCGCACAAGCCGCCGTCGCGCGATGTGCCGACGATACGCCCGTCTGCGGTGACGGTCAGCCGTGAGGGATGGTAGCCGCCGCGGACGCGTGCGTCGCCGCCGTCGGGTAGCCGCCCAGCGAGCCTTCCCGCGCGAAGGCGTGCAACACCCTGAGCTCGCCGGTGCTGCAATTGAGGCGGATCAGCGTGCCGCCGTCGGCCGGGCCGCCGCGGGTCGCAGTGCCGTACAGGTTGCCATCGCTGGCCAACGTCAGGCGGTGAGATCGCTGCCCTCGGTCGTTCCGTCCAAGGTATGCAACACGGTCAGTTGACCGGTGAGGCCGAGCCGGTACACCGCATTCGGACCGACAGCGTAGACCACGCCGTTTGGCGCGACTGTCACCGGCTTGTCCGAACGCGGTCCGTCGCCGCCAGCCAGTGGGTAGGCGACGCTGACGCTGCCGTCCGGCATGAGCCGGCATATCGACTTGGAAGCTGCTGTCGGAAGTCGTGGAAGACGGGGTACTCGCCGGCAGGCCCTTGGCGGTGCCGCGGCGTGGGGTCGGTGACCTGCGCCAGCGCAGCCGTGCTGCTGGACAGCGCCAGTGCGACAAAAGGTTGCCAAGGCCCATCGGCCGCCGAGAGTCGCGCGACGTTCGCCCGCACTCAGGTTGCAGATACTCATGCTTGCCTCCCGGTTCGTTGGCATGCGGCTTGGGACTAGAACTCGCTCTAGACGGTCAGCTGAGACACGACCGCGTTCCGGGCTCGGGCCGAACACA
>DATHWJ010000078.1:0-11800 GCA_035460745.1 Ideonella sp.
CCGCGCCGAGATGGGCGCCGCGGCGGTGGCGGCGGCGAAGTCCCTGATGGAGACGGCCGGCGTGCCGCTGGTGCCCGGCTACCACGGCAACAACAACGAGCCCGCCTTCCTGAAGGCGCAGGCCGAACGCATCGGCTTCCCGGTGCTGATCAAGGCCAGCGCCGGCGGCGGCGGCAAGGGCATGCGCAAGGTCGACCGCGCTACCGACTTCGAGGCCGCGCTAGCCTCTTGCCAGCGTGAAGCCGCTGCGAGCTTCGGCAACGACCATGTGCTGGTCGAGCGCTACGTGACCCGCCCACGCCACATCGAGATCCAGGTCTTCGGAGACTCGCAGGGCGACTGCGTCTACCTCTTCGAGCGCGACTGCTCGGTGCAGCGCCGCCACCAGAAGGTGCTCGAAGAGGCCCCGGCGCCGGGCATGAGCGCCGAGCGCCGCGCCGAGATGGGCGCCGCGGCGGTGGCGGCGGCGAAGGCCGTCGGCTACGTCGGTGCCGGTACGGTGGAGTTCATCGCCGAAGAAATCAACGACGGTGACCTGCGCTTCTACTTCATGGAGATGAATACGCGGCTGCAGGTCGAGCACCCGGTCACCGAGGCCATCACCGGCTTCGACCTGGTCGAGTGGCAACTGCGCGTGGCCGGCGGCGAGCCGCTGCCCGCCCGGCAGGCCGAGCTGAAGATACACGGCCATGCGATCGAAGCCCGCATCTGCGCCGAGAACCCCGACGCCAACTTCCTGCCTGCCACCGGCACGCTGCAGGTGCTGCGCTGGCCGGAGCACGTCAGCTTCCGCCGCAACGCGGACGCGGAGCGCTTTCACGACCCGGCGCCCGTGCGGGTCGATGCGGGCGTGCGCGAGGGCGACGCGATCAGCCCGTATTACGACTCGATGATCGCCAAGCTGATCGTCTGGGGCGAAGACCGTGCGCAGGCGCTGGCGCGGCTGGACAGCGCGCTGCGCGACACCCACATCGTCGGCCCGCACACCAACGTCGCCTTCCTGCGCCGCGTGGTGCACTCCACCGCTTTTTCCACCGCCGACCTCGATACCGCGCTGATCGAGCGTGAGCGCGCGGTGCTGTTCGACATCGCCGGCCTGCCGCTGGAGCTGGCCGCGGCGGGCGTCGCGGCGCATGCGCTGGCGAGCGAGACCGCGCTGGAGACCCCCGACCCGTGGTCCCGGCGCGACGGCTGGCGCATCCACGGCGGCGCGCGCCGCCACTTCGACCTCGAGTTGGGCAGCACGCACCACGTCGCGACGCTGGCGCGCCTGCACGATGGCGCTCTGCTGCTGGGCCTGGGGAGCCAGACCTGGCGCTTCGCCGCCCGCCCGCTGGGTGCCGGCAGGCACGAGGTGCGGCTGGACGACCAGCGTTTCACGATCACCGTGCACACAGTCGGCGAGCGCGTCGCCGTCTTCGGCGCCACCGGCTCGCTGGAGCTGCGCGAGATCGACCCGATCGCCCATGCCGGCGACAGCGCGGCCGACGCCGGCCGCCTGACCGCGCCCATGCCCGGCAAGGTCATCGCCTTCCTCGCGCAGGCCGGCGACGTCGTCAAGAAGGGCCAGCCCCTGGCGGTGATGGAGGCCATGAAGATGGAGCACACCATCAGCGCACCGCGCGACGGCACGGTGGCCGAGGTGATGTACGCGATCGGCGACCAGGTCAGCGAAGGCGGCGAGCTGCTCCGCCTCGCGGCCGACTGAGGACACCATCATGAGCACCTTGCCCAGCCACGTCCGCATCGTCGAGGTCGGCCCGCGCGACGGCCTGCAGAACGAGAAGCAGGCCGTCTCGGCGGCCGACAAGATCGCGCTGGTGCACGCGCTGCAGGCCGCCGGCCTGCGCGAGATCGAAGTGACCAGCTTCGTCAGCCCCAAGTGGGTGCCGCAGATGGCCGACAACGCGCAGGTGATGGCCGGCATCCAGCGTCGGCCCGGCGTGCGCTACTCGGTGCTGACGCCCAACCTCCAGGGCTGGGAGGCCGCGCTGCTGACGAGCCCCGACGAGATCGTCGTCTTCGGCGCCGCCAGCGAGGCCTTCAGCCAGCGCAACATCAATTGCTCCATCGCCGAATCCATCGAACGTTTTGCACCCGTCGCCGCCGCTGCGCGCGCGGCCGGCATCAAGGTGCGCGGCGCGATCTCCTGCGCCGTGGGCTGCCCCTATGAGGGCGAGATCGCGCCCGAGCGTGTCGGCCTGGTTGCCAGGCTGATGAAGGAGATCGGCGTGCAGCACGTGGGCGTGGCCGACACCATAGGCGTCGGCACGCCGCGCAAGGTGCAGGCGGCGCTGGCGCAGGCGCTCCAGCACTATCCGCTGGAGGAGGTGAGCGGCCACTACCACGACACTTACGGCCAGGCGTTGTCGAATGTCTACGCCAGCCTGGAGGTCGGCATCAGCAGCTTCGACACCAGCGTCTCGGGCCTGGGCGGCTGCCCCTATGCCAAGGGCGCGACCGGCAATGTCGCGACCGAAGACGTGGTCTACCTGCTGCACGGCTTGGGGCTGCAGACCGGCATAGACCTGGAGGCGCTGATCGACGCCGGCGCCGCCATCCGCGCCGCGCTGGGCCAGCCCAATGGCTCGCGCGTCGCGCGGGCCCTGCTGGCCAAGCGGGCCTGAGAGCGAACCGCTAGATCCGCCCCATCACCAGCAGCACGATCACGACGAGCAATACCAGCCCAAGACCGCCACTGGGGCCATAGCCCCAATTTCGGCTGTGGGGCCAGGTGGGCAGTGCGCCCAGCAGTATCAGTATCAAGACGATCAGCAGGATGGTTCCGAGGGTCATGGTGGTTCTCCGGAGCAAAAACAAGGCGCGGCGGTTTCGCGCCTTGCCGATGCGCCGGTGGGCCGTCGTGCGGCTGCGGCGTTCAATCGATTGGGCGCCTGCCGGCCCCAACGGGCCGTAGGGCGAGCGCGCTGCGCAGCGTCAGCCAATGCCGCATGCGCGGCGCCGGCCGGCCGCCGGCGGTAGCCGGTTAGCATCGCCGCAGCATGCCTACCCAGCCCCCTGTTGTCGTCGCCGTCTGCGCCAGCGCAGCCCATGCCTTCACCAAGCCGATGTCCTCTTCGATCACGGTCCTTGCCGGGCTGGGCGTCGAGGGCGATGCACACTGCGGGGTGACCGTGCAGCATCGCTCGCGCGTGGCGAGGGACCCGACGCAGCCCAACCTGCGCCAGGTCCACCTGATCCACGCAGAGCTGTTCGCCGAGCTGTCTGCCCAGGGCTTCAGCGTTCGGCCCGGCCAACTGGGCGAGAACCTCACCACCCAGGGTGTGCCGCTGCTCAGCTTGCCCGTGGGCACCGAGCTGCGCATTGGCGCCGATGTCGTGCTGCGCCTGACCGGGCTGCGCAATCCCTGCGCCCAGCTCGACCAGTTCCAGCCCGGCCTGACGGCCGCCGTGCTGGACCGCTCACCCGAGGGTCAGCTCATTCGCAAGGCGGGCGTGATGAGCGTCGTGCTGGCCGGCGGCTTGGTGCAGGCCGGCGATCGCATCGCCATCCAGCTGCCTGCGCCACCGCACCGCGGGTTGGAGCCGGTCTGAACACGCCCACCCGAACCCGCCCCTGAATCGCTCCCACCATGCCCCTCCACATCCAGACCCCCCTCGTCGAATCGCACCGCCTGAGCCTGTTGTCCGGCCGCTCGGTCTGGCTGAAGCTCGATGCCCTGCAAGTGCCAGGTTCGTTCAAGATCCGCGGCGTCGGATTCGCCTGCGAGACCCACGCCCGGCGAGGCGCGCGCCGCTTCGTGTCGTCGTCCGGCGGCAATGCCGGCCTGGCGGTCGCCTACGCCGGCCGCAGGCTCGCCATTCCGGTCACGGTCGTGGTGCCGGAGACCGCGACCGAGACGGCGAAGGAGCTGCTGCGGCTGGAAGGCGCCGAGGTGCTCGTGCACGGCGCCTCCTGGCAGGAGGCCAACGGCCTGGCGCTCTCGCTGGTGGGCGCGGACGATGCCTTTGTCCACCCCTTCGACGACCCGCTGCTCTGGCAGGGCCACGCCACGATGATCGACGAGGTGGCCCAGGCGGGGCTGAAGCCCGACGCGGTGGTGCTCTCGGTCGGCGGCGGCGGGCTGTTGTCCGGCGTCGCCGAGGGGCTGCAGCGTAACGGCTGGGCCGGCGTACCGATACTCGCGGTCGAGACGGCGGGGGCCGCGTCGTTCCGTGCGGCGACCGAGGCCGGGCGGCCGGTCGAGCTGGCCCGCCTGGCCAGCATCGCCAGCTCGCTGGGCGCCAAGCGTGTCTGCGACCAGGCGGTGCGCTGGTGGCAGCAGCGCCCCATCCGCAGCGTCGTCGTGTCGGACGCCAGTGCGCTGGCCGCCTGCGAGCGCTTTCTCGCCGACCACCGTCTGCTGGTCGAGCCGGCCTGCGGCGCCAGCCTGGCGCTGGCTTACGAAGCGGCGCCCGAGCTCGAAGGCTTCGAGACCGTGCTGGTCGTGGTCTGCGGCGGCGCCACGGCCAGCATCGACCAGATACGGCAGTGGTCGCAGCAGCAGCAGCCGTGACCTGAAGCTGGCGCTTCTCAGACCCGCGGCGGATCGGTCTCGCGCTGCGGGTGGCGGTGTTTGCCCACCGCCTCGATGAAGGCCTTGGCGGTGCTCTTGATCTCGCCCGGCTGGGCGATCAGCACGCCGGGGTCGGCCTCGCCGGAGGGCAGGGTGGCGCTGACGCCGGCCCGCTCCAGCAGCGCCTTCGAGGCACCCATCGCCATCAATGTCTTGCCGTGGCGGTAGGTGTTGGCGATGAACTCCATCGTGTGGCCATCGGCCGCCAGCGCTTTGACCGCCTCGTCGCCGTCGGGCAGCACGATGGCGTCGAACAGCACCGCGGGCGAGTTCTCCAGCGTGGCGTCCGCCGCCAGCGCCTCGCCGTCCGCGGCCTCGACCTGGCCCAGGCGCGGGGCGACCCACTGCGGCACGGCGCCGGCCTTCTTGAGAGCCGCGTGCAGGGCCGTCAGCGACGTAGCCGCTACACCGTCGGCGATCAGCAAGGCGATCTTGCGGGTGCGTATGCCGCCATCGCCGGGCAGGGCCGTCAACGACAGCGCCGGAGACTCGGTCACCTCGGGTGGCGTGGCTTGGTCCAGCGCCCGCGGCAGCGCGGCCGGCAACGGCATGCCCAGTCCCTCGGCCACCTTCTGCGCCAGCTCGGGTGAGGCGTTGACCAGCGACGCCACCATGCGCTCGCGGATGGCCGGCACCGTGAGCTTGCTCAGCTCGAAGCGGAAGGCTGCGGCGATGTGGGCCTGCTCCACCGGCGTCTGGCTGTTGTAGAACAGGGCGGCCTGGGTGTAGTGGTCGGCGAACTTTTCGGGCTTGCCGCGCAGCTTGTCCTGCTGCAGGGGCTCGGGGAACGAGACGAAGCCCTTGGCGCCGGCCTGGAACGGGCAGCCGCCGCCCAGCGAGTTGGGCTCGTAGGCGACGCGGCCGCGCGGGATGGTCTGGCGGTGCATGCCGTCGCGCTGGTTGTTGTGCACGGCGGCCAGCGGCGCGTTGATCGGCAGCTCGTGGAAGTTGGCGCCGCCCAGGCGCGAGATCTGCGTGTCGATGTAGGAGTGGATGCGGCCGGCCAGCAGCGGGTCGTTGCTGAAGTCGATGCCCGGGATCACATGGGCCGCGCAGAAGGCCACCTGCTCGGTCTCGGCGAAGAAGTTGTCCGGGTTGCGGTTGAGCACCAGCCGGCCCACCGGCATCACCGGCACCAGCTCCTCGGGGATCAGCTTGGTAGCGTCCAGCACGTCGAAGCTGAAGCCCTCCGCTTGCTCTTCGCTGAAGATCTGCAGCCCCATCTCCCACTCGGGGTACTCGCCGGCCTCGATCGCCTCCCAGAGGTCGCGGCGGTGGAAGTCGGCATCGGCGCCGGCGATCTTCGCGGCCTCGTCCCAGACCAGCGAGTGGGTGCCGAGCAGCGGCTTGAAGTGGAACTTGCAGAAGACCGACGCACCGGCTTCGTTGACCAGCCGGAAGGTGTGCACGCCGAAGCCCTGCATCATGCGCAGGCTGCGCGGGATGGCGCGGTCCGACATGGCCCACATCAGCATGTGGGTGCTCTCGGGCATCAGCGAGACGAAGTCCCAGAAGGTGTCGTGCGCCGAGGCCGCCTGCGGCATGCCGTGGTGCGGCTCGGGCTTGACGGCGTGGACCAGGTCGGGGAACTTCATCGCGTCCTGGATGAAGAAGACCGGGATGTTGTTGCCCACCAGGTCCCAGTTGCCTTCGTCGGTGTAGAACTTGATCGCGAAGCCGCGCACGTCGCGGGCCGTGTCGACCGAGCCGGCGCCGCCGGCCACGGTGGAGAAGCGCACGAACACCGGCGTGATCTTGCCGGCCTCGGCGAAGGGTGCCGCGCGGGTGTGCTCGGCGAGCGGCTGGTAGCACTCGAAGTAGCCATGCGCCGCCGAGCCGCGGGCATGCACGATGCGCTCCGGGATGCGCTCGTGGTCGAAGTGGGTGATCTTCTCGCGCAGGATGAAGTCTTCCAGCAGCGTCGGGCCGCGCAGGCCGGCCTTCAGCGAGTTCTGGTTGTCGGCGATGGCCACGCCCTGGTTGGTGGTCAGCACCTGGCCGGTGGCGTCGCTGCGCGAGCGCTCCAGCGAGCCGCGGTCGGGCTGGCTGCCGGTGGCGGGTGCGCCGTTGCCGGTCTTCAGCGACACGTTGTGCTCGCTCAGCGTGCTGGCGCCGACGTCGGTGGAGCCGGGTTGCACGGTTGCGCCTATCGGCGGCGTGAGCGCGTTGTCGCGGCCGATCTCGTGCGGCTTGTTGCGGTTGTAGGGCATGGCCGCGACCATCGCCTGCGTGGCTTCGGCCTGTGCGGCGAGCGGGTCGTCGCCGGTGTTGCGGGGAGCGGGCTTCGCGGCAGGGCTGCTGCGCTTGGAGGAGCTGGACTTCATGGCGGTCTCCGGAGCTGTGATGGGTGGCCCACGGCGGTGCCGCGGCGGCTGGCATGGCGCCCAGGACAAGGCAGGCCCGGGCAGGCTGCTGAATCTCTCACCCCTGCCGGACATCGCTTGTAGGCGGACGGCGGGCACCGCCGTCGGCCACTGCCGTGACTGCAGCAGGGCCATGGCGGAGCGGGGGCTGCTTGGGGCAGACTGCGGTGTCCCACCCGCCGAGGAGCACCCCGATGGCCAGCCTGCCCCACCCCCACCACACGCACCACCACGAGCCTGACGTGCCCGAGGCGCCGGGCCAGCAGCCGGTGGAACCCGACGAGGGCGCGGTGCCGCCCGAAGACCGCGACCAGGACGGTGTGCTCGAGCCCAAGACCTGAGGCATCGCACTCCCCGGGAGGCCCCTACAAGCGCTTGCGGCAATGGCCTACACCGCCGGGCCAGCGGTCGCGCCAAGGTGCTGGAGTGGCCGACCTTCCGGTCCCGACGAGGAGTTTGCATGTTGAGATCGAGGCGGTGGCCGCTGAGCCCCTTCAGGCGGATGCAGGCCGCGCTCTGCCTGGCGGCGGTGGCCGTGCTCGCTGGCTGCGGCGAGACGGCGAAGCTGCCGGTGTTGGCCGGCACCGGCAGCAACCCGCAGTTGCCGCCGCCGAACAAGACCCTGATCCCCACCGTCAATGTCGCCCCGGCGCAGCCCTGGGGCCAGCACGAGTTGCCGCGCTCGGCCGCCGGTACCCGCGTGGCCAAGTTTGCCGAGGGGCTGGACCACCCGCGCTGGCTGCTCGTGCTGCCCAATGGCGACGTGCTGGTGGCCGAGACCAACGCGCCGCCCAAGCCCGACGATGGCGGTGGCATCCGCGGCTGGTTCATGAAGCAGGCGATGAAAAAGGCCGGTGCCGGCGTACCCAGCGCCAACCGCATCACGCTGCTGCGCGACGCCGATGGCGATGGCGTCGCCGAGTTGCGCACGCCGTTCCTCGAGGGCCTGATGTCGCCCTTCGGCATGGCGCTGGTGGGCAGCGACTTTTATGTCGCCAATGCCGATGCCGTGGTCCGCTTCCCGTACGTCGCCGGCGAGACGAGCATCAAGGCCGCGCCGACCAAGCTGGTGGACCTGCCCGGCGGCCCCATCAACCACCACTGGACCAAGAACGTGCTCGCCAGCGCCGACGGCAGCAAGCTCTATGTGAGCGTCGGCTCCAACAGCAACATCGGCGAGCGCGGCATGGAAGCCGAGGCCGGCCGTGCGGCGATCTGGGAGGTCGACCGCCAGACCGGCCGGCACCGCATCTTCGCCTCCGGCATCCGCAACCCCAACGGCATGGCCTGGGAGCCCACGCAGAGGACGCTGTGGACGGTGGTCAACGAGCGCGACGAGATCGGCAGCGACCTGGTGCCCGACTACCTGACCTCGGTCAAGGACGGCGGCTTCTACGGCTGGCCCTACAGCTACTACGGCCAGCACGTGGACGAGCGCGTGCAGCCGCCGCGCCCCGACCTGGTGGCCAAGGCGATTCCGCCCGACTACGCGCTCGGCCCCCACACCGCCTCGCTGGGGCTGGCTGCGGCCGAGGGCAACAAGCTGCCGGCGATCTTCGCCAGCGGCATGTTCATCGGCCAGCACGGCTCGTGGAACCGCAAGCCCCACAGCGGGTACAAGGTGATCTTCGTGCCCTTCGCCGGCGGCAGGCCGGCCGGCCCGCCGCTGGACGTGCTGACCGACTTCCTCAGCGACGACGGCAAGGCCCGCGGCCGCCCGGTGGGCGTGGCGATAGACCACAAGGGCGCGCTGCTGGTGGCCGACGATGTCGGCAACGTGATCTGGCGCGTGACCGCCGCCGCGCCCAGCGCCGTGGCCGCGACCCCCAACGCCCTGGCCCTGAAGGCAAGCCCATGAACACCGACGACACCCGCCTGATGCACACGCCCAACATGCCCCCGGTGCCGTCGCCGCAAGACCCGCCGACGCCGCCGCGGCCGGACGACACGCCGCCCACCATCGAGGACCCGCCGCTGCCCGGCGGCGTACCACCGGTGCAGGAGCCGCCGGCGGTCGATCCGCCGCCGCCGCTGCAGGGCTGAGAGACGGGGGCCACGCGGGCGTGCAACGACAATGCAGGGCTGATCGCTCTGCTACATCGAAGGCCGCCCCGTGGAATATCCCCAGTACAACCCGCTCTCCGACAACCTGCCGCTCAGCGACGACGAGTTGCAGGCGCTGGACCAGATGCTGCAGGCACTGCCCGGCGCCACGATGAACATCGAGAACCTCGATGGCTACCTGACCGCGCTGCTGGTGGGCCCTCCCGGGCTGGCCAGCCGGCCCGGCGCCGAGTGGCTGCCGGCGGTGTGGGGCGGCGACGGCGAGGGCAACGCGCCCTTTGCCAGCAGCAAGCAGCGCAAGCGCGCCACGCTGCTGGTGCTGCGCCACCTGCGCCACCTGGACGGCCAGCTCCAGGATGCCTCCGAAGACGCCTCGGCCTGGCAGCCGGTGTTCAGCGTGGCCGAGGTCGACCAGCGCGAGTGGGTGGACGCCGAGGACTGGTGCGCGGGTTTCCTGCGGGCGGTCGAGCTGGCGCCCGGGCCCTGGGGCGAGTTGTTCGACGACGCGGCGCTGGGCCCGGCGCTGGTACCCATCGCGCTGCTGGGCGGCGACGACAGCGAGCTCAGCGAGGCCGACGCGAAGCGCCTGGCCGACCCCGAGGTGTGCGACGAACTGAGCCGCGCCGTGGTGGACGCGGTGCTGCTGTTGCGCGCCCGCGCCGGCCCCGGCGCCAAATGAGCCGGCCGGCTCAGCCCCGCTGCTCGGGCGGCGGCTCGGCGGGCGTCTCGAACAGCCGGGCCCAGCCGGCCTGGCCCAGCGCCTGCAGGGTCTCGATGTTGCGTTCGTAGATCGCCTCGGCCTCGGGGAAGGCCTGCACGGCCGCGTCCACGCTGGCCTCGCGCAGCAGGTGCAGCGTGGGGTAGGGGGCGCGGTTGCTGTTGTTGCCCGGGTCGTCCGGCCGGGTGCCGGCGAACTGGAACTGCGGGTGGAAGCTGGCCACTTGCAGCGTGCCGTCCAGGCCCAGCTCTTCCAGCAACTCGTCGGCCTCGCCGAGGAAGTCGTTGAAGTCCAGGAAATCGCCCAGCACGCCGGGGTGTATCAGCAGCGTGGTGTCGGTCCGCGCGGGGTCGGCGACGACCAGGTGCCGCATCGCCTCGGCCAGCTCGGCGCGCAGCGCGGCGGGCTCGGTCGCGGCGCTCACGACGTAGCGGATCTGGCCCTTGACGTGCACCGCCTTCGCGAAGGGGCAGAGGTTCAGGCCGATGACGGCCTTCTCCAGCCAGCGGCGGGTCTGGGCGATCACCGTGTCGGGGTCGGGGGAGGGGGCTGGCAGGGAGGTGGGCGCGGGCATGGCGCCGGATTGTCCGCTGGCGCACTGCGCCGCTGCGGGCGTATCACAATTCGCCTTCCACACAGGTGAGCCATGGCCGAATCTTCCACACCCAGCCCAGCAGACGGCGCCGCGAACGGCGACGCCCCCCACGAGAGCTTTGTCAACGTCGTGCGGCTGCTGCAGTCGCTGGGCCACGCGCACGTGCCCGTCTGGCTCGCGGTCTCGGCGCGCACCGCGCAGGAGGCGGCCGATGCGCTGGGCGTGGTGGTCGGGCAGATCGCCAAGAGCGTGATCTTCCGCCGCAAGGCGGACGAGGCGGCGGTGCTGGTGGTGACCTCGGGCGACAAGCGGGTCGACGAAAAGAAGGTCGCGGCGCTGGTGGGTGCGATTGGCCGCGCCGATGCCGACTTCGTCAAGGCGCGCACCGGCTATTCCATCGGCGGCGTCTCGCCTGTGGGCCACGCGACACCGCCCGTCACGCTGATCGACCGCGAGCTGTTCCGCTTTGCCGAGATCTGGGCGGCAGCCGGCCACCCCAAGGGCGTGTTCTGCCTCAGCCCGGCCGACCTGGAGCGGCTGACCGGCGCGCCGGTGGCCGACGTGGTGCAAGGGTGAGCACGCCCGTGCCGGCTTGGCTGGCATCGCCCGTGCCCTCGCCCTGCACCAGCGTGTGCCGCATCGGCGCGGCCACCGGCTGGTGCGAGGGCTGCCAGCGCAGCCTGGAGGAGATCGCGGCCTGGTCGACGATGGACGACGAGGCCAAGCGCAGGGTGTGGCGCCTCTTGCCCGCACGGCGCCTGCAGACGGCCCGGCCGGCAGGCTGACGGCGCCGCCGTGGCGCCCCGGGAGTTACCCGCAGTAACGACTGCCATCTCGCATCGTGAAATCAACTCTGCGGGTTGCCCCTTGGGTTGTCAGCTTCGGTTCAGGCTCGCGTCAGAACCCGGTCAGAGCCGGGGCAGATAGTCCGCCTCACACGCTGCCGAGGGGGCAGCGAGATGCGGTTCAATCAGGAGACATCCCATGGCCATGGCGGAAGCAAAACGCGCACCGATGCCGGCAGCGAGCACGTCGATGACGAAAGAGGAGAAGAAGGTCATCTTCGCCTCCTCGCTCGGCACCGTGTTCGAGTGGTACGACTTTTATCTCTACGGCTCGCTGGCCGCCATCATCGGCAAGCAGTTCTTCGCGGCGCTGGACCCGACGGCGCAGTTCATCGCCTCGCTGCTGGCCTTTGCCGCCGGCTTCATCGTGCGGCCGTTCGGCGCACTGGTGTTCGGCCGGCTGGGCGACATGATCGGGCGCAAGTACACCTTCCTGGTGACCATCCTGATCATGGGCCTGTCGACCTTCATCGTCGGTATCCTGCCCAACTACGCCACCATCGGCATGGCCGCGCCCATCATCCTGGTGGGCCTGCGCATCCTGCAGGGCCTGGCGCTGGGCGGCGAGTACGGCGGTGCCGCCACCTACGTGGCCGAGCACGCGCCGCACGGCAAGCGCGGTGCCTACACCTCGTGGAT
>DATHWJ010000079.1:0-5859 GCA_035460745.1 Ideonella sp.
CTTGATCACTCGCCATTGGATGGCAAAGGCTCTCCGCAACGAGGGGTCGCCAGCCACTGTGCCGCCGCCTTCAGTCTGCATGCTCGCGCACACCGGCCACCATGAGGCTGACGACGCCCCAGGCGAGCAACCCGATCACGAACACGGTCAGGATGGAGCGCAGCCGCTTGGGCTCCAATGCAACGTCAGGCAGATTGGGCTGCACCAGCCGCTCGAGGTAGAGCTGCTTGCGCGCGGCGTCGTTGCGTGCCGCCTCAAGCGAAGCGAAGGCGCTCTCCAGCTGTTTGTCGGCAAAGGTCTTGTCGAGTTGCAAGCGCTCGTAAAGCGGCGACTTCGCGGCCAGGGAGTTGCCCGAACCAACGACCTTGGCGGTTTCTTCGTCGATGATCTTGCGCAGCTGTGCAGCCTGGCTGTTGAGCGATGCGATCTGCGGGTTGGCCGGCGCCAACTGCTTCAGCCGGGCGATCTGCGTATCCACGACCCGCAGCTCCTCACGCAGGCGAGTGACGTTGTCCAGTTGCACCGCCGATTCGCGCGGCGGATCGAAGACATGGCCCTTGCTGCGAAAGCTGCTCAGCGCCAGGGCAGCGGTGCGCGCGCGGTTTTCAGCTGCCCCGACCTCGCGTTCGGCTACCACGATCAAGTCGCGCCGACTGCGGTCGTTCAGGTTGTTCAGCAGGCGCTCGCTCATCTGCAACAAGAGCTCATCGATCTCGCGCGCCTTCTCGGCGTTGTACGCGCGAACCTGCAGTGTCGTGATCGACGAAACGGAGTCGTAGGCGATCGAGATGTGCCTGAGGTAATGCTCGTAGAGCGCTTCGAAGCTGCGGTCCCAGCCCATACCCGGGAAGCGGTTGAAGAGGTCGATATCGGCGCTGCTGTAGGCGTCTCTGAGCTTGGCCTGACTCTCGAGTTCCTGCAGGGCATCACGCGACAGGACATAGCCATGCACTGTGTAGGTGTCGTCGTGTGAGCGCGAGATACCCGCACCCGCCAGCAAGGCGCTCAAACCCGTTGGCGCCGTGCGCTGCGGGCTCCTCACCACAAACCGCGACTCACTGATATACACATCCGACGCAATCAACCCGTAATACACGACCGCAATCAGCGTGGGCAAAGCCACGGTGAGCCAGAAGATGGGGCCGAAGCGCCGTGCCAGGCGGCGCCAGCGGCTGGGTGGGGGAGCAAGGGGGAGCGTGAGGGTGTCCGGGGTCATTGGGGGCGGGTTCGTTCACGCGGCGAGCAGTTGCCGGTACATGGCAGTGAAGCGCTCGATCATCGTGCTGGCAGTGAAGTGTTGCAGGTAGCGTTCCCGCGCGGCCGCCCCGAGGCGGTGCAGTTGATCGGTGTCGGCCAGCGCGTGCTTGATGGCCTCGGCCAGCGGCCGGGGCGCGCCGGGGTGCACGGTGTAGCCGGTCACGCCGTGCTGGTTCACCCAGGGCAGGGCCGAGCCGGCGATGTCGCTGCAGACCACCGGTCGGCCGGCGGCCATGGCCTCGAGCATGGCCACGCCAAAGGCCTCGGCCCGGGTGGTCGAGGGCATGCAGAAGAGATCGGCGGCGTGGTGGTAGTTGGGCAGGTCGTCCTCGGCGATCGGGCCGGCCAGGTGGACCTTGGCCTGCAGCCCGCGGGCGGCCACCTGGGCGCGGTGGGTCTCGAGCAGCGGGCCGCCGCCGCCCACGACCACCACGGTGTCGTCTGGCAGCAGTGCGGCTGCATCGATCAGTACATCGAACCCTTTGTAGGCCACCATTCGTCCCAGCGAAAACACCATCTTCTTGTCCGGATAGGCAGCCCGGAGTTGTGCAACCCGGCGGGCATCGACGCGGCGCGCATTGTCACCGATGCCCAGCGGCACCACGGCCACCTTCTTTTGCCACGGTGCCAGCGCCTTGGAGGCCTGCGCATAGGGCTGGGAGGTGGCCACGATCAGGTCGGCGCGGTGCAGCAGCCAGCACTGCAGCGACTCGTAGAGCTTGAGGGCGCGCTGCTGGCGCACCACGTCGCTGTGCCAGTGCACCACCACGCGGCCACGCGGGCGCGCCAGCCATAGCGCCATGGCGGCCGCGGGGTTGGGCATGTGCACATGGATCAGCCGGTAGTCGCTGGCAAGCAGGCAGACCTGCGCGAGCAGGGCCGGCGAGACCGAGGTGGACATCAGCGTGCCCAGCGAGCCGGCACGCACCACGCGGTAGCCGGCGTCGTGCTGCTCGCAGACGGTGCGCCAGTCGCGGTGGGCGCAGAGCACGTCGGTGGCCCAGCCGGCGCCGTTGAGGCCGCCGACCAGCTCGTGCACGGCAGACTCCATGCCGCCGCGCTCGGGTGGGTAGAACTTGCTGAGCTGCAGCACCTTCATGCCACGGCCTCGACTTCGCGCAGCAGGCACTCCGCGCTGCGCCGCCAGCTGAAGGCGGCGGCGCGCAGCCGGCCGGCGCTGCGCAGGCGCTCGCGCTCGGCGCCGTCCACGGCCAGGCGGTGCAGCGCGGCGGCCATCTCGTCCACCGAGGCAGGGTCGACATAGAGCGCGGCGTCGCCGCAGACCTCCGGCAGCGCGGCGGCCCGCGCCGCGATCACCGGGCAATCGCAGGCCATGGCTTCCAGCGGCGGCAGGCCGAAGCCCTCGTACAGCGAGGGGAACACCAGCGCCAGCGCCTGCTGGTAGAGGGCCTTGAGCTCGCTGTCGGGCAGCACACCGGTGTGCAATACGCGGGAGCCCGCCTGCGCCGGCGCACCCGAAGACCCGCTTGCAAAGACGCCGGCGTTGGCGCCGCCCACGATCACCAGGTTCAAGCCCAGCCCGGCAGGCAGCCGCGCGAATGCCGCCTGCAAGGCCGCCAGGTTCTTGCTGGGGTTGGCGCTGGCCACGGCCAGCAGGTAGCGCGCCGGCAGCAGGCCCAGCCGGCCAAGCACGCCGGGGTCGGCGCTGACGGCGGCCAGGTGGTCGGCGGCATTGGGCACCACGCCGATGCGCCCAGGCGCCAGGCCCAGGCAGGCCACGAGGCGCCCGCGGGAGAATTCGGAGACCGTCAAGACCCGGCTGGCGCGGCGGCCGGCATGGCGAAACAAGGCGCGGTACCAGAGCTTGAAGGCGGTGGTATAGGCCTCGGGACGGTCGAACACGGCGGCGTCGTGAAAGGTGCAGACCTGCCGCGCCGCGAACCACGGCGCGGAGCCGGCCAGGTTGAGCAGCAGCCCGCGCCGCGCGGCCAGCGGCAAGGCGCCCTGCTCCCACAGGTGCAGCGGCTGGCCGGCCGCGCCCACGGCCCGGCTCTCGATGTGGCGATAGGCCGGCGGGCGGGCGCCGGGCGGGTGCAGCAGCACCCAGCGGCGCGCGGTGCCGGGCAGGGCGCCGGCTTGCAGCAGCCCGTCCGTCGCGCGCACGAGCTCGGCCGCGAATCGCTGGACACCGGTCATGCGTTGCATCAGAAACTTGCCATTGACGTAGCAGGTCGTCATCCACCCGCCGCCCACGGCGCGGTGCCGGCATGCAACGCCGGAATGTCCCGATCAAGCCTCATGTCCCCAACTCCTAGCATCTGCTCCGTGGATCGCCAAGGCCTGTTCGGGCGGCCTGTGCATTGCAGGCCACTGCGCGAAGCGGGTTGGCGAGACGCCGACGGCCTCCAGGGGCATGCGGCAAGCGCAGGGCGCCACCAAGCATCGGCCGTCAGTGCAGTGCAGCGTGGCGGCCCCGGAGATCGTCGATCGACGGCCGATGATATACGCCACCCGCAGCCCGGCAGGCGGCTTGGCCGGGCCACTAGAATGTCGCACTTTTGCCCGTGCCTTGGGCGTCTTGCACGGCTCTCCGCGGCCTCCGGCCAGCGGCTTCTTGTTACCAAATCTTTCCATGATCGACTCCCTCTTGCGCCGCTCGGCTCACCCCACCTGGCACAGCGCCACCGCTCGCGGGCTGGCGGCTTGCCTGCTGAGTGCCGCAGCGATGTGGCCGCTCGGCGGCTGGGCCCAACAGACTGCCAGCGAGACGACGACCGACAGCGCGGTCTCAGGGCCGGTGCGGCTGCGCCAGGCCACGCCGGCCAACGGCAGCGACGACGCCTCGCTCTACGACTCGCAAGGCCAGAGCCGTACATCGCAGGCCGGCTTGCCCTTGCTCCCCAGCTACCGCCTCGGGGAGTTCGAGCGTTTTGTCAACGGCTTGGCCAACATTCCGCTGCCGCCTGAAAACGATCGCCGAGCGGGCAACGCCGCCCCGCCCCCGCCCACACCCACCACGACCCCCACTGCCACGACGCCCGCTCGTCCCGCTTCGGCGGTGGAGACCCCGCGCATCCCCGCCAATGCGATCCGACGCCTGGGCGCCGAGCTGATGACCGGCTTGCCGGAAGACGCCGCCTCCACCCCGCAGGTGCCGGCCGACTACCTGGTCTCGGCAGGCGACGAGTTGCAGCTCACGCTCTGGGGCGCGGTGGACGGCGACCTGCGGCTGGTGGTCGACCGCAGCGGCCGCATCAGCATCCCCCGCGTGGGCAGCGTGATGGTGGCGGGCGTGCGCTACGCCGACCTGGGCCCGGTCATCAGCCAACGGGTCTCGCAGGTATTCCACGGCTTCCAGCTCAACGTGGTGCTGGGCAAGCTGCGCGGCATCCGCATCTACGTCACCGGCTTCACGGCCCGGCCGGGCTCGTACACGGTGAGCAGCCTGTCCACCATCGTCAATGCGCTGATGCGCGCCGGCGGGCCTTCGGCTTCGGGCAGCTTCCGCAACATCGAGCTGCGCCGCGGCGGCAAGCTGATCAGCAACTTCGACCTCTACGACCTGCTGCTGCGCGGCGACAAGTCCGCCGACCGCGTGCTGCAGAGCGAAGACGTAGTGCACGTCGGCCCGGTGGGCCCGCAGACCGCCGTGATCGGCAGCGTCAACCGCGCCGGCATCTTCGAGCTCAAGCCCGGCGAGACGGTGGCCGACGTGCTGCGCATGGCCGGCGGCTTCTCGGCCGTGGCCGACCACAGCCGCCTCGCGGTGGAGCGCATCGACGAGCGCAACAGCGTGGGCGTGAAGCAGCTCGCGCTGCCCGCGGACGCGAGCGGCACCCCCTCCAACGGCGAGGTGATGCGCGCCTTCAGCGCGGTGGAAGCGGCCCTCTCGACGCAGAAGCAGAACAAGCGCGTGCGCATCGAAGGTGAAGTGGCCATGCCCGGCGAGTACATCCTGCCCCCGGGCAGCACGCTGGCCACCGCTCTGCAGGCGGCTGGCGGCATGAACGTCGGCGCCTACGTCTTCGGCACCGACCTGAGCCGCGAGAGCGTGCGCATCGCGCAGCAGGCCAACTACGAGCGTGCCCTGCGGGATCTGGAGACCGACTTTGCGCGCACCTCGGCGGGCCAGCGCGCGATCACCGCGGACGAGGCCGCTGCCCAGAGCCTGCGCGCCGCAGACGCCACCCGGCTGATCGAGCGCCTGCGGGCAGTACAGCCGACCGGCCGCGTGGTGCTGCAGGTCGACCCGGTGGCCACCCAGCTGCCCGACCTGATACTGGAGGACGGCGACCGCGTCAACATCCCGCCGCAGCCAACCTCGGTGGGCATCTTCGGCAGCGTCTTCAGCAGCGGCAGCTACCTCTACCAGCCCAGCCGCCAAGTCAACGACTATCTGAACCAGGCCGGCGGCCCGACGCGCGGCGCCGACGAAGACGCCATCTTCGTGATACGCGCCAACGGCTCGGTGATCAGCAGCCGCCAGCGCGGCGGTGGCTGGTTCACCTCCGCCAACCTGAACGGCGTCGCGGCGCTGCCGGGCGACACCATCTTCGTGCCGGAGGAGCTGAACAAGGTCACCTTCCTGCAGGGCGCGAAGGAGTGGACGCAGATCCTCTACCAATTCGGGCTGGGTGCGGC
>DATHWJ010000080.1:0-37699 GCA_035460745.1 Ideonella sp.
GCCGCCGGCATCGCCGGCTACAAGCATGTGCCTTATCGCGGCACTCAGCCGGCCATCATCGACTTGATGGGAGGGCAACTCTCAGCGGTCACCGGACCGGTGGGAGAGTTACTGCAGCACCTGCCCACCGGCAAGGTGAGGCTGCTGGCCACGTCCGGCGCGGTGCGCAACAAGTTCGCGCCGAGTGTGCCGACCTACGCCGAACAGGGCTTCAAGGACCTCGTGTTCGACGAGTGGTTCGGCTTCTATCTGCCGGCGAAGACGCCGGTCGAGGTCGTCAACAAGCTGTCTGCGGCGCTGCGCACCGCCCTGTCGTCGCCCGATGTCGTCGATGCCTTGGGGCAGATGGGGCTCGAGGCCAAGCCGTCCACACCCGCCGAACTGTCCGCGCTCCTCCAGAGGGACTCGGCACGCTGGGCACCGCTGATCAAGACCATCGGGTTCAGCGCGGACTCCTGATGAGCAACCCCGCCCTTCCAGCCTGAAGCCGCTGGCGAACGGCGGCTACGGGCTGCACGACGACCCCTGCATCGGCAAAGCCTACCGCCAGCGGCAGTTCATGAGCATCGACCCGCGGCGTACCTGGATCGCCATCAACTGCCCGGTGCTGGTGCTGCGCGGTGGCGACGCCGGCTTCCTGACGCGCGACACGGTGGCGCGCATGCAGCGCCGTAGTACGAGTGCGTCAGGCAGTTGTGCTGGCTCAAGTCTTCGACGCGGCGCAGCGCCGGCTGGGCGCGGTGCTGGCCCGTATCGCGGCACGCGCCGCGGGGACTTCGCGCAAAGTCAAGGGCGGGGATAGCCCGGCAAGTCGAAGGCGAGCGCGTCCAGCTCGGCGACCAGTGCGGCACCGGCCGCCTCGTCAAGTTCGACCAGCGGGGGGCGCACCTTGCGCCATTGAGCGTCACCGGCGCATGAGGCCACCGCGTGTTTCATCGCCGGGATCATGTATCCGCCCTGGAACACTTTTCGTACTTTGTCGGCCTCCGACTGCAGGTGGGGTGCGTCCGGGCTGTTCCAGTTGGCATACATGGCGTGGATGCCGACCGGGTTGACGTTGACGGTCGCACTGATGCAGCCCGCCGCACCGAGCGGCATGGCCGCCGACAGGAAGGATTCGCTGGCTGGAAACACCGCGAATCCGCTGGAGGCAAAGTTGTCGAGCAGGGCTTTGGTATTGCCCCAGTCGCCCGATGAATCCTTGGCGCCGGCGATCGCTGTCGGGTAGCGCTTGAGCAGGCGCTCGATCAAGCCCAGCGTGATCGGCACGCCACTGAACTGGGGGATGTGGTACAGGTAGATCGGTGCGCAGCCTTCGCCCACGCGCTCGATGATTTCGGCGTAGTACGCAAACACGCCGTCGTCGGACACGTTCTTGAAGAAGAACGGTGGCAGCGTCAGCATGCCGGCAGCGCCTGCCGCGCTGGCGTGGCGAGCCAGCGCCACGGCGTCCATCAACGAGCACGCCCCCGTGCCGGGCATCATCTTCGCCGCGGGAATGCCCGCTTCAAGCAACGCGTCGGTCAGGTAGATGCGCTCATCGACCGTGATGGACGCAGCCTCGGAGTTGGTGCCGAATATCGCGAGGCCCGCGTTGTTGTCCACCAGCCAGCGGCAGTGCGCGATGAATCGGTCGACGTCGGTATCGAGCTTCGAGTCGAACGGGGTCAATACGGGCGCAAGCACGCCCCGCAGTCTTTCGGTCATGTCAATCTCCTGAGTGGTTTGAAGGAAAGGGGGCGCGGTAGGCGCTGGCTGGAATGCGTGCACGGGTCGAGTTCGCGCCCTGGGCTTGGCGTTGATGGGCGAGCTGCAACAGCTCCGCCAGGTGCATCACCTCTCGCCCGGTGCCCTGCTTGATCTGCTCCCGACAGCTGAAGCCGTTGGTCAGGATCACGGTGTCGGCCGCCTGCTTGCGCACCGCTGGCAACAGGACCAGTTCCCCGACAGCCTTGGAGATCTCGATGTGCTCCGGGTTGAAACCGAAGGAGCCCGCCATGCCGCAGCAGCCGCTGTCCAGCGCGGTGGCGCGAGCGCCCATGCGCTGCAGCAATTCGATGTCTGGCTGGCTGCCGAAGAGGGACTTCTGGTGGCAATGGGTGTGCACCAGCACGTCGACCTCGTAGCGCGGCGGCTGGTAGCCGTTGGCATGCAGGAAGTCGCCGAGCAGCCAGACGCTCTCGGACAGGCGCCTGGCCCGCGGGTCGTCCGGGAACAGCTTCAACAGCTCGTCCTTGAACACCGACATGCAGCCCGGTTCCAGGCCGACCACCGCGACCGGCGCACCGTCGCCGTCGGCCATCTGCGCACCGACGATGTCGAGCGTCTTTTGCAGCTTGGCGCGCGCCAGGTCCAGGTAGCCGAAGTCGTAGAGTGGCCGCCCGCAGCAGAGCGGTGCCGCAGGCAACACGGCCTGGAAACCTGCATGGCCGAGCACCTCCACCGACGCGCTGGCCACTTCCGGATGGAAGTGTTCGCAGAAGGTATCGACCCACAAGATCACTTTGCGTCTGCCCGCCATTGCCGCACCATGGCGCTGGCGTGCAAGCTGGCGGAAGGTCTTCGCGGCGAACTTGGGCATCTGCCGTTCGGCCGCCACGCCGCCCACGAGCTTGGCGATCGACGAGAGGCCTGGCGTCTGCGTCATGAGGTTGGCAAGCCAAGGCAGCTTGCCTGCCAGCGGCGCCCAGTCGCCGATGCGACCCATCGTCAGTGCCTGCCGTGGGCGGCTGTGCTGCTCGTAGTAGTGCGACAGGAACTCCGCCTTGTACGATGCCATGTCGGTGTGGGTCGGGCAGTCGCTGCGGCAGCCCTTGCACGAGAGACAGGTGTCCAGCCCCTGCTTGACGGCCTGGCTGTTCCAGCCGTCCTTGATGACGTCGCCTTGCAGCATCTCCCACAGCAGGCGCGAGCGGCCTCGGGTGGAGAAGCGCTCCTCCTTGGTTGCCCGGTAGCTGGGGCACATGGTGCCGGCCTGGTTGCTGCGGCACTTGCCCATGCCCACGCAGCGCTCGACGCCGCGCTGGAAGCCGTCGCCCTCGGCGCTGCGGAACTGCAGCCGCGTCTGCAGCTTCACGACCTTGTACGCGGGCCCCATGCGCAGGTTCTCGTCGAGGCGGTAGGCATCGACCACCTTGCCGGGATTCAGCCGGTTGTCCGGGTCCCAGATGCGCTTGAAGTCGCGCAGCGCCTGCATCAGTTCCTCGCCGAACATGATGGGCAGCAGCTCGGCCTTGGCCTGGCCGTCGCCGTGTTCGCCCGTCAGCGAGCCGCCGCAATCGACGACGAGTTGCGCGGCTTCGCGGACGAACTGGCGGAAGGTGGCCACGCCTTCGGTGGTGCGCAGGTTGAAGGTGATGCGTGCATGCACGCAGCCGTCGCCGAAGTGGCCGAACAGCGAGGTCTGGTAGCCGTAGCGATCCACGAGCGCCTGGAACTCGCGCAGGTAGTGGCCCAGCCGGTTCGGATCGACGGCGGCGTCCTCCCAGCCGACCTGCGGGTCGGGCACGTTCGGGTCGATCGACAGTTGGGTCGCCGAAGCGCCGGTCTCCCGGATCGACCACATCCGCTTCTGCATGGCCGCGTCGGCCACCAGCCAGGCGCTCGGCACCGGGCCTGAAGGGCGCTGCGCAAAATAGTCGGCGGCTCGCTGCGCCTGCGCACGCGCGTCTTCGAGATTGTCGGCCCCGAACTCGATCATCACCCAGGCATCGCCGGCAGGCAGCAGCTCGATCTCGGCCTGGCGCAACTTGCGCGCCTGCAGGCCGCGGATGATGGCCCGGTCCAGCCCTTCGATCGCGATCGGGCCGAAGCCTTGGTATTCGGGCACCGCGTCCGCCGCGAGGTAGATGTCCGGAAAACCCAGCACCAGCACCACGCGCTGGCTGGGGCTCTTGACCAGCCGCACCCTGGCCTGCAGCGTCAGCGCGCAAGTGCCCTCGGTGCCGACCAGCGCGCGCGCGACGTTGAAGCCGTTTTCGGGCAGCAGCTGGTCGAGGTTGTAGCCCGAGACGCGCCGCTTGATGTCGGGGAACTTGCTGCGTATCAGCTCGGCGTAGCGGTCTCGCAGGTCGCGCAGCCGGCGGTAGATGTCGCCCTTGCGGCCGCCGGCCGCGATGATGGCGGCCAACTCGTCGTCAGGGGTCGGGCCGACCCAGAAGCGCTCGCCGTCGTAGGTCATGACCTCCAGCGCCTCGACGTTCTCCAGCGTCTTGCCCGCCATCACCGAATGGGGGCCGCAGGAGTTGTTGGCGATCATCCCGCCCAGCGTGCAGCGGCTGTGGGTCGAGGGGTCGGGGGCGAAGGTGAGGCCGTGTTTCTCGGCAGCGTCGCGCAGGCTGTCGCACACCACGCCGGGCTCCACCAGCGCGGTACCGGCGGCGGGATCGAGGTCGAGGATGCCGTTGCAGAACGCCGAGAGGTCGAACACCACGGCGACGTTCACCGTCTGCCCGTTCATCGACGTGCCGCCGCCGCGCATCAGCACCGGGGCGCCATGCCGGCGGCAGATGCCGACGCCGGTGATGAAGTCTTCCATCGACTTCGGGACCACGACCCCGATGGGTACCTGGCGGTAGTTGGAGGCGTCCGACGCATAGGCCGCACGGTGCCCGTCGTCGAAGCGGACCGCGGAACCCAAGGCCTCCGTCAACGCCGCAGCCAGCGGCTGCCAGGAGGCGTCTGTCGCAGTCATGGCCTTACTCCTCCAGCGAGATGTTGCGCGCCTTGACCAGCAGCTTCATCCTGTCGATCTCGCCGCGGATCTGCGCGGCGTACTCCGCGGGCGTGTTGCCCACCGGCGCGGCGCCGGCTTTCTCCAGGCGAGCACGCACATCCGGCATGGCCAGGACCTTCTTCATCGCGTCGGAGAGCTTGGCCAGGACCGCGGGCGGGAGCTTGGCCGGCGCGACGATGCCGTACCAGGCCTGGTCGGTGAAGCCCTTCAGGCCGGCCTCTTCCATCGTCATGACCTCGGGGTACTCCGGCACGCGCCTGGGCGAGATCACGCCCATCAGGCGCAGCTTTCCGGCGTCGATGAAGGGTTTGGACGAGGGCAGTTGATCCACCAGGATGTCGACCTGGCCGCCCATCACGTCCTGCATGGCGGGGCCCGCCCCCTTGTACGGGACATGGTTCAGCTTGACGCCCGCGCCGGCCTGGAACGACTCACCCATCATGTGGTTGATGCTGCCCATGCCGGATGTCGCAAACGAATACTTGTCCGGGTTGGCCTTCAGGACGGCGATGAACTCCTTGAGGTTCTTCGCCGGAAAGGAAGGCGTCACTGCGATGACGTTGGGCATCACCGCGATGTTGGTGACCGCGACGAAGCTGTCTGCGGTGTAGCCGGGCTTGGGGTGCACGGCCGGAAAGATCACCATCGTGCTCACCGTGCCCACGCCCAGGGTGTAGCCGTCGGGTGCCGCCCGCGCCACTTCGGCGGTGCCCAGCATGCCGCCCGCGCCCGCCTTGTTGTCGACGATGATGGTTTGCCCCAGCACCCGGCCCAGCGGCTCGGCCACGTAACGGGCGATCAGGTCGGTGGAGCCACCAGGGGCGTAGGGCACGACCAGGCGGATGGGCTTGTCGGGCCAGGTCTGCGCCTGGGCGCCCCCCGCAAGGACGAGGGCGGCGACGGTGGCTGCTGCGGGAAAACGGCGGCGTGAACGGTTCATGTCTGTCTCCTGGGTGGCAAGTGACCGCCCTGGGGGCCATCCGCCCATGCATGCATAGGATGGATGGGTGCTCGTCGGCACGCGGCGTCTTGTGCAACCAGTTTCCCGGGAAGAGAATCCGCAGACAAACGTATCCTTGTCGGCTCTTGCATGAGTTTTATGAATGAATCCGCGCCGCCTGACCCCTTCCATGTCGCTCCTCGTGGCCTTCGATGCTGCGGCCCGCCACCTCAGCTTCACCCGGGCCGCGGTCGAGCTCTCGCTGACGCAAAGCGCGATCAGCCGGCAGGTGCAGTCGCTTGAGGCCCTGCTGGAGGTGCCGCTGTTCAAGCGCGAGGGGCGCAACATCGTGCTGACCGACATCGGCCGCATGTACCAAGCCGAACTGGGCACGGCGCTGCAACGCATCCGCAATGCCTCGCTGCAGGCCATTGCCTACCGTGTGGGCGGTGGCTCCTTTCACTTGGCCGTGCTGCCAACGTTCGCTGCCAAGTGGCTGATGCCGCGGCTCAATGGCTTCTACGCACAGCACCCCGGCACCCTGGTGCACGTGCATTCGCGCATCGGCCGCTTCGACCTGGAGCTTGCCGCGATCGATGCGGTGATCAGCGTGGGCGACGGCATCTGGCCGGGGTTGATCGCGCACCCGTTGCTGGATGAGACCGTGCTCCCGGTCATCAGCCCGGCGCTCGCCCGAGCCCATCCGCTGCGGCAGCCCGGCGACTTGATGCAACACCTGCTGCTGCAGGTGGCCGCGCGGCCCGACGTCTGGCACCGCTGGTGCGCGGCGCAAGGCGTGCCGCTGCACAGCATGCGGCTGGGGCCGCAGTTCGAGCTGACGTCCCACCTGATCCAGGCGGTCGCCTCCGGCATAGGAGTAGGCCTCCTGCCGAGCTTTCTGGTCGAAGACGAGTTGCGCAGCGGGGTGTTGGAGTTGGCGTTCGATCTACCGCTGGCGACAGGCGCTGGCTATTACTTGTTCGTACCGCCCGAGAAACTGAAATTGCCGCCGATTGCCGCGTTCACGCGGTGGCTGACGCAGGCCGATCAGGTCGCGACGGGGAAAACACAGGTCGAACCTGGGCGCGGGATCGGAGCCGCATAGCGATGCTCACGTACTGGCCGGACGCTATAGCGAGGCCGCAGCCTGTCAAGAAGTTGCGCAGTGGCCAGAACGCGCCGAGCCGCCCATCGTGCCGATGCACGGCTGGTGGCCTGAGGGCAGGGCAGGGCAGCGCAAGCGCTGACGCTTCGCGAGCCGGGAGGAACTTCAGCTTCCCGCGCGTCTCCAAGCGCGGGCCGTCCGCTCACGTCCGCCCACAAGAGGCCCGCCCATGACGCACTCGCAACGGGAAGCATCCCTGTCCGGCATGACCCGGCGGGAGTGGCTGGCCTGCGCTGCTGCCACCGCCGCTGCGGCCGGCCTGCCCGGGCGCGGCGAAGCGGCCGCGGAAGCCGGCCTGGCCACCCGGCCCATCCCTTCCAGCGGCGAAGCGCTGCCGTTGGTGGGTCTGGGCAGCTGGATCACCTTCAACGTCGGCAACGACAAGCCGGCCCGCGACGCCTGCACCGAGGTGGTCCGCGCGTTCTTCGCAGGCGGGGGGCGCCTGATCGACAGCTCGCCGATGTACGGTTCGTCGCAGCCCGTCATCGGCCAAGCGCTGGCGCAACTGGGGCGGCCCGCGGCGCTGTTCTCGGCCGAGAAGGTCTGGACCGGCGACGCCGGGCGCGGCGACGCGCAGATGGAGGCCTCGCGCGGCTTCTGGGGTGTGCCGCGCTTCGACCTGATGCAGGTGCACAACCTGCTGGCCTGGCAGGAGCACCTGCCGCGCCTGTTCCAGATGAAGGCGGCCGGCCGCCTGCGGTATGTGGGCATCACCACCTCCGAGGGCCGGCGCCATGCCGAGATCGAGCGGATCATGCGCAGCCAGCCCATCGACTTCGTGCAGGTCAGCTACAGCCTGGCGGAGCGCGAGGTCGAGCAGCGCATCCTGCCGCTGGCCCGGCAGCGCGGCATCGCGGTGATCGTCAACCGGCCGTTCCGCCAAGGCGCGCTGCTCGAGGCGCTGCGCGGCCGGCGCCTGCCGGGCTGGGCCGCCGAGATCGACTGCGACGGCTGGGCGCAGGTCGCGCTGAAGTTCGTCGTCTCGCACCCGGCCGTGACCTGCGCGATCCCGGCCACCAGCCAGGTGGCGCACGTGCGGCAGAACCTCGGCGCCGCGCGCGGCCGCATGCCGGACGCCGCGCTGCGCGAGCGCATGGCCGCCGAGCTGGCGTCGCTGTGAAACGTGGCGGCGCAGGCCTGCACACACTGGCAGGTGCCCGATGAGCGAGTGGTGGACCTACCGGCCGTCCGACTTCCTGATGTTCGCGCCCCGCACCTACTGGCGCCTGTTCGAGCAGCAGAACGAGGCTTGGTGGCCGGCCCAGCCGCTGCTGCTGCTGGCGGGCCTGGGCTGGCTGCTGTGGCTGACGCGCCGTGGCAGCCCCAGCCTGCGCACGGGCGCGGCGGGCCTGGCGGCGGCCAGCGCCTTCGTCGGCTGGGCCTTCATGCTGCAGCGCTATGCGCCCGTCAACTGGGCCGCGGCCGGTTTTGCGGCGGTGTTCTTCGCGCTGGCGCTGGCCCTGGCGGTGGCTGCCGCGCTCGGCGAATTGCGGGTGGCGAACGGGCGCATCCGTCGCCGGGTGGGTCTTGCATTGCTCGCTGCGGGGCTTCTGGCCTGGCCGCTGCTGGCGCCGGCCTTCGGCAGGCCCTGGCTGCAGGCCGAGATCTTTGCTCTCGCGCCCGACCCGACGGCGATCGCGACGCTGGGCTTTCTCGTGCTGGCCGTGCCGCGCGGCCGGGTGGTGCGCTGGGCGCTGCGGGCCGCGTGGTGCGCGGCGCTGGCGGGGAGCACGATCAGTGTCGCGACGCTGTGGACCCTGGGCACCTGGCAAGCGGGCTTCGTGCTGGCGGCGGCGCTGGCCCCTGTGGCGGCAGCCTGGAGGCTGCCTGCCGATTCACGTCACCAGTTGTCGTCCTTCTCGTAGCCCAGGCGCTGGAGCTCGTCGGGGAAGCGGTTCTTGAACTCCTGCTTGAGCTCCGGCGTGAAGATCTTGGGCCACTGCCGGCTCTCGCCGGAGCGCACGTGCACCGAGCCCGGCTTGGCCGAGGCGCCGCCGAAGAGCGACTTGCGCTCGACGATGCGCAGCACCCGCTTGAGCTCTTTGCCCTCGAAGCCGAAGAACTGCATCATCGGCCGGAAGACCTCGAACTCCTTGTCGCCGATCAGCTCCTCGTAGCGCGCCTCGAAGACGTCGGGGTCGCCGTAGTGCCAGCCCACCATGTCGCGGATGCCGCTGCGCGCTGCGCCGTCCATCTCGAAGACCAGCTTGTCGTGGTCGGTGGGCTGGGCGCCTATGGCCTCGCGGTAGGTCAGGCCGTTGTAGCGCGGCTGCGGCACGTTGGCCCAGCGCTCGGTGGTTTTCACATGGTAGAAACAGCCCGAGATCAGCACGTCGCGCGGGTCGCGGATGATGTGCACCGCGCGTATCTTGCGGCCCGGGAAGGTCTCGCGCAGCACCTCCATGTTGATCTGGCTGTGGTTCTGGAAAAAGATGTCGGTCTCTTCCGTCACGTCGGCCTGCTCGGCCTTGACCACCTGGAAGCTGAACTTGCGCCGCAGCGCCCGGATGATGCCCAGCATCCAGACCGTGCCGGTCTTGTGGTGGGTGCAGAACACCATCAGGCGCTTGGGTTCGGGCCCGGGCGCCTGCAGGGGCTCGAGATCGGTGTCGGTGGCGGTCAGGTCTTCGAGGTCTTGGGTCATGGGGTCGTCTGGGGCGCGGAGCCCGGTGCCGCGCGAGGCGGGGGCCGGGCCGGCGCGCGGTGAAGCTGCCAGCCGGGCAGCTTACACTCCTCGGCCGATCCGCCCGAGCCCTCGTCCATGGCCCATGTTTCCTCCCTGCTGGTGGTCTTGATCGCCTACGCGATCGGCTCGCTCTCGTTCGCCGTGCTGATCAGCCGCGCGATGGGCCTGGCCGACCCGCGCTCCTACGGCTCCGGCAACCCCGGCGCCACCAACGTGCTGCGCTCCGGCAACAAGGCCGCCGCGGTGCTGACACTGGTGCTGGACGCGCTCAAGGGCTACCTGCCGGTGTTCGCCGCGATGCTGCTGGCGCCGCGCTACGGCTGGGGCGAGACGACGATCGCCTTCGTCGGCCTGGCGGCTTTTGTCGGCCACTTGTGGCCGGTGTTCTTCCGCTTCCGGGGCGGCAAGGGCGTGGCCACCGCGGCCGGCGTGCTGCTGGCGCTCAACCCGGTGCTGGGCGCCGCGACGCTGGCCACCTGGCTGATCGTGGCCTTCTTCTTTCGCTACTCGTCGCTGGCGTCCATCGTCGCGGCGGCGTTCGCGCCTTTTTACGAGCTGCTGATCTGGGGCGCCTCGCCGATGGTGCTGGCGATCTCGGTGATGAGCCTGCTGCTGATCTGGCGCCACGAAGCCAACATCCGCAAGCTGATGGCCGGCACCGAGTCCAAGCTGGGCCGCAAGGCCGCGCCGCCGGCCCCGGCCGGTGCCAAGCCCGACCACCACACCCGCCATTCGAACCGCCCCCCGGGCAAAGGAAAACAACGATGATCCAACGCTACGAAATCGGCCCCCGCATGTCCGAGATGGCCGTGCACAACGGCGTCTGCTACCTCGCCGGCCAGGTGGCCACCGACGGCTCGCAGGACATCGCCGGCCAGACCCGCCAGGTGCTGGACGCCATCGACGCACTGCTGACCCAGGCCGGCACCGACAAGACCAAGATCCTGCGCGCCCAGATCTACCTGGCCGACATCGCCGACTTCCCCGGCATGAACGCCGTCTGGGACACCTGGGTCGTGCCCGGCCACACCCCGCCGCGCGCCACCGTGCAGGCGGCGCTGGCCAGGGCGGAGTGGAAGATCGAAGTTCTGGTCACCGCAGCCGTCTGACCAGCGCGCCGGCCGCAGGCATCGCCATCGCATTCCGCCAGGGTTCGCGCGCCACCCGTGGTGCCCGCAGGGCCGGCTCAGCTCGCGCGAGTCTCAGACCGGTTCGATCCCCGGCATCCGCGCAGCCCACTCACAACCCCAACCTCGCCAAATCCCCTCGCCCCTGCCTCACCAGCACCGGCTCGTCCCCGCTGAGGTCGATCACCGTGGTCGGCTGCATCGGGCAGGCCCCCGCGTCGATCACCGCCTGCAACTGCTTCTGGTAGCGCGAGCGGATCTCCGAGGCTTCGTTGAGGGCTTCGGTCTCGCCGGCCGGGATCAGCGTGGTGGCCAGCAGCGGCTGGGCCAGCTCTTCCAGCAGGGCCTGCAGCACCTTGTGCTCGGGCACCCGCAGGCCGATGGTGCGGCGCGAGGGGTGCGAGAGCCGGCGCGGCACTTCCTTGGTGGCCTCCAGGATGAAGGTGTAGGGGCCGGGCGTGCCGAGCTTGAGCAGGCGGTAGAGCTGGTTGTCGACCCGCGCGTAGTTGGCCACCTCGGAGAGGTCGCGGCACAGCAGCGTCAGGTGGTGCTTGTCGTCCACCTGACGGATGCGGCGCAGCCGCTCGGCGGCGGCCTTGTCGTCGAGGTGGCAGGCCAGCGCGTAGCTGGAGTCGGTGGGCACCGCCGCCACGCCACCCGCATGCAGGATGTGGGCGGCCTGCTTCAACAGCCGCGGCTGCGGGTTCTCGGGGTGGACTTCGAAGTACTGGGACATCCCGGCATTCTGGCAGCGCCCGGCGGTTCGTCCGGGCCCGGGATTTCAGCAGGTGGGCTGAAGCTCGCTCAGTCGGCGATGGTGTCCTGCGCGACCGGGTCGGGCGAGGTCTGCTTGCTGCGCACGTTGAGCCAGGCGCCGGCGGCGCCGCAGAGCGCGATCACGCCCATGCCGACGGCAGCCCAGAAGTCCGGCACCTGATGGAAGATCAGCCAGCCGAGCACGGTGGCCACGCCGATCTGCAGGTAGACGAAGGGCATCAGCGTGGCGGTCGGCGCCATGCCCAGCGCGAGTATCAGCAGCAGGTGGCCGATGGTGCCGAGCGCGCCGATCACCAGGATCAGCCCGAGCTGCCAGCCCGGCGTGGCGCGCAGCGTGGCCATCACGTCGATGTCGCTGGCCAGCAGCACCGGGCTGACCAGCAGCGTGCCGACCAGGCCGGTGTAGAAGTGCGTGGTGTAGGGGCTCTCGCTGCCCGAGAGCTTGCGCGTCAGCACCTGGAAGCTGGCGTAGGTGAAGGCGCCGCCCAGCGGGAACAGCACGGCCCAGCCGAACACGCCGCTGCCGGGCCGTATCACGATCAGCGCGCCGGCGAAGCCGCCGGCCACCAGCACCCAGCGCAGCGGCGAGACCGGCTCCTTCAGCACCCAGGCGGCCAGCAGTATCACCAGCAGCGGCGTCAGCATGTTGATCGCGGTGAACTCGGGCACCGGCATCGCCTGCACGCCGTAGAAGCTCATCGCGCTGGTGATGGCGAGCAGTGCGCCGCGGGCCAGCTGGAAGCGCGGGTGGGCGCTGCGAAAGCTGCCCTTCGCGTTGCGCCACAGCAGCCAGGCGAACATCGCGCTGGCCTGGATCGCATAGCGGGCCCAGAACAGCAGCAGCACCGGCAGCATGGCGCCCAGGTAGCGCACGCTGGTGTCCATGGTCGCGAAGCACGCGGCCATCAGCGAGATCAGCGTCACGCCGAGCAGCGCGCGTGAGCGCGCCGGCGCCGGGTTCAAAGGGAGGCGGCCTCGCGGCGCTCGCGCCGGCCGGGCCGCAGGCGCTCGC
The DNA here is from genome assembly GCA_035460745.1 of Ideonella sp. Lineage (GTDB taxonomy): Bacteria > Pseudomonadota > Gammaproteobacteria > Burkholderiales > Burkholderiaceae_C > Ideonella. Next base: position 12,443 of record DATHWJ010000080.1, read on the forward strand.
GCCACAGGCTCCAGACGGGGGTGACGCGGCCGGGCAGGTCGGGCAGGGTGCCCGGCTCGACGCGGCTCTCGCCGGGCGCGTGGAAGTCGCTGCCGCGCGAGGCCAGCAGGTCGAACTCCAGCGCCATGTCGGCGTATTTTTCGGCCTCGGCGGCGCTGTGGCTGCCGCAGGTCACTTCGACGCCGCTGCCGCCATGGCCCTGGAACTCGCTGAAGAGGGCGAACTCCTCGGTCGGCGAAAACTTGTAGCGCGCCGGGTGGGCGATCACCGCGACGCCGCCGGCGTCACGCAGCCAGCCGATGGCCTGGCCCAGGCCGGCCCAGCGGTGCGGCACGAAGCCGGGCTTGCCTTCCTTCAAGAAGCGGTGGAAGACCTCGTAGACGCTGCTGCAATGCCCCTGGTCGACCAGGAAGCGGGCGAAATGGGTGCGCGAGATCAGCTCTGGGTTGGCCGCGTAGGCCTTGGCGCCCTCGTAGGCGCCCGGGATGCCGGCCTTGGCCAGGCTCTCGCCCATCTCCTGCGCGCGCAGGCTGCGGCCCTGGCGCAGCTCGCCCAGGCCTTGCACGATGGCAGGGTGGTCCGGGTCGAAGCCGAAGCCGAGGATGTGCACCGTCTCGCCGGCGAAGCTGACCGAGATCTCGACGCCGCTGACGTAGTCCATGCCCAGCGCGGTGGCGGCGGCCAGCGCACGCGGCTGGCCGGCGAGCTCGTCGTGGTCGGTCATGGACCAGAGCTCGACCCCGTTGTCGAAAGCGCGCTGCGCCAGAACTTCGGGGAGCAGGCCACCGTCGGAAAAGACCGAGTGGCTATGGAGGTCGGCGTTCAGGAGATGCACCTGCGGGATTGTACGGAGGCTGGTGTCGGCCTGTCGCGGGTGTTGGCTTGAAAACGGACGCCAGTTTCAGTCTTCAGGGTGCTTTTTCGAGCCGGAGGATGCGGCCGTTGGCGTTGTCGGTCAGCACGTAGAGCCAGCCGTCCGGCCCTTGGCGCACGTCGCGGATGCGCTCGTGCACGTTGGCCAGCAGCCGCTCTTCGCCCGTCACGCGGTTGCCGTCCAGGCTCAGCCGCACCAGGGCCTCGGCCCGCAGCGCGCCGATGAAGAGGCTGCCCTTCCAGCCCGGGTAGCGCTCGCTGGTCAGGAAGGCCATGCCGCTGGGCGCGATCGAGACCGGCACCCAGTGGTGCACGGGCGGTTCGACCCCGGCCTTCTGCGTGCCCTCGCCGATGCGTGTGCCGGTGCCGTAGTTGCGCCCGTAGGTGATCAGCGGCCAGCCGTAGTTCAGGCCGGCGCGGTCGATGTTGACCTCGTCGCCGCCCTGCGGGCCATGCTCCTGCGTCCACAGCTCGCCGGTGCCGGGGTGGATGGCCGCGCCCTGCACGTTGCGGTGGCCGTAGCTCCAGATCTCGGGCCGGGCGCCGGCGGTCTTGGCGAAGGGGTTGTCGGCCGGCACCGTGCCGTCCGGCGCGATGCGCACCACCTTGCCGAGGTGGTTGTCCAGCGTTTGCGCATCGTCCTTGCGGCTGAAGCGCTCGCCCAGCGTGACGAACAGGTTGCCGTCGCGGCCAAAAGCCAGCCGGCCGCCGCAGTGGGCGCTGCTGTCCACCTTGGGCAACTGGCGGAAGATGACCTGCACCTGGCTGAGCCGTGCGCCGTCGAACTTGCCGCGCGCCACCGCGGTGCCGTTGCCACTGTTGCCACCGTCGCCGCCTTCGGCGTAACTCCAGTAGAGCCAGCCGTTGTCGGCAAACCTGGGGTCGGGCAAGACCTCCAGCAGGCCGCACTGGCCGCCTGCCGAGACGGCCGGCAGGCCCGCCACCGGCGCGCTCAGCTTGCCGTCCGGCGTCACCACGCGCAGCCGCCCGGGCCGCTCGGTGACCAGCATGCGGCCGTCGGGCAGGAAGGCCAGCGACCAGGGATTGACGAGGCCGTCGGCCACCGTGACCACCTTGAGCGCCTGCGCCCCGGCGGCGCCGGGCAGCGCGAGGCCGCAAAGCAGCGCAGGCAGGGCGAGCAGCGAGCGCGCAGCGCGCCGGCCGGCGGGGAGGGGAGTGGGTGTATGCATGGGTGGGATGATGCCCGCATCTGCCAGCATGTCCCGGCAGTGGCGGCTTGCGATGCCGCCGGGCCGCGGGCGGGGACCTATGATGCTCGCCCTTCCGACCGGTCCGTGCCGCGAAAAGTTCACCATGCCCGCAGTCTTGTCCGCCCTGGCCTCGCCGGCCCCTTCCGATCTGCATGCCGCCCTGGGCCGGGTGGGCGGCAGCCGCTGGGTCGAATGCAGCCTGGGCGATTTCACCTCGCTGGCGCGCGGCAAGCGGGTGCACCGCGACGATTTCGCCGCGATGGCCGGCTGCAAGCTGCCCTCGGTGGTGCTGGGCCTGACGCTCACGGCCGGCGAGAGCGACGAGGTCTTCGGCCCGCTGCTGCCCACCAGCTATGTCGACATGCACCTGGTGCCGGACCTGGCCACGCTGGCGCTGCGGCCCGGGCGGGCGCACGAGGCCAGCGTGCTGTGCGAGCCCTCGGGGGCCTTGTTCTCGGCCCGCTACGGCCGCGAGATCGACGCGGCGGAGCTCTCGCCGCGTGCGGCGCTGCGCTCGGTGCTGGCGCGCTTCGAGCGCGCCGGCCTGCAGGCGCTGGTGGCGCCGGAGCTGGAGCTCTTCTTGCTCAGCCGCCGCCAGATCGAGGGTGAGGGCGAAGGCACGCTGGGCGCGGCCAGCGGGCGCCCCGGGGCTTTGGCGCTGGAGAGCGCCTGCGAGGCGTTTTCGCTCGAGCGCACCGGCCACTTCGAGGCCTATTTCGACGAGCTCTACGCGGCCTGCGAAGCGCTGGCCATCCCCGTCAACGGCCATGCGCACGAGTCGGCCTGGTCGCAGTACGAGGTCAACTTCCGGCCCGGCGAGCCGCTGGCGCAGGCCGACGCGGTGTTCCGCTTCAAGCGGGTGGCGCGCGAGATCGCCAGCCGCCACGGCTTTCTTGCCAGCTTCGCGGCCAAGCCCTTCCTGGACCAGCCGGGCACCGGCATGCACTGGCATTTCAGCGTGCAGCGCCGCGGCGAGCACGCCTGGCCGCACCTGTTCGCCGCCGCCGACGGTGCCAGCAGCGCCGAGCTGGGCCACTTCATCGCCGGGCTGCAGCAGCACGCCGCGGCCGCGATGGCGTTTTTTGCGCCCTACGACATGGCCTATGACCGCATCGCCCTGAGCGATGCCTCGCCGTCGCACGCCTGCTGGGGCCTGGAAGACCGCTCCTGCGCCTTCCGCATCCCGAGTTCCGGCGCCAGCAGCCGGCGGGTCGAGAACCGGCTGCCGGGCGGCGACGCCAACCCCTACCTGACGGTGGCCGCGACGCTGGGCCTGGGCCTGCTGGGGCTGGAGGCCGGCGGCGCGCCGGTGGACGGCCGCGGCGACGCGCTCGCGCTGCCCCGCAGCCTGCCCACGGCGCTCGACGCGCTGAACGGCAGCCACGCGCTGCGCGGCCTGCTCGGCGACCCGCTGGTCGATACCTTCATCGCCATCAAGCGCCACGAGACGGCGCAGCGCAACGGCTTGCCCGACCCGCGCCGCCAGTGGGACCTGGCGCACCTGATCGAGCTGGCTTGACCGCCTGGCCCGCCGCTGCAGGGCCCTACAGCGCGGCCTCGACCACCATCTGGATGCGCTGCTGGCCCTGGAACTCGTCCAGGTTGAGCCGGTAGGCCAACCGCACCTTTTCGGCCACCGGCTCGACGTGGCCGAACCAGATCGCGTCGCGCAGCTGGCCCAGGTGGCGCACCCGCAGCTTGAGGTGCTTCTCGCCGACCAGGCGTTGCTGCAGCACCTCGACCTCGTCGCAGAAGATGGGCGCCTCGAAGCCCTGGCCCCAGACCTGGGCATCGAGCTGGGCCAGCGTGGCGGCGTTGAAGTACTCCAGCGCCAGCGGGCCGTCGGTGGCCACGCAGCGGTCCAGCGCGGCCGGCAGCAGCCACTCGCTGGCGACACGCTGCAGCGCTTCGTCGAAGGTGTCGAAGTCCTCCTCGGCCAGCGTGCAGCCGGCCGCCATCGCGTGGCCGCCGAACTTCTTCAGCACGCCCGGATGGCGCTTGGTCACCAGGTCCAGCGCGTCGCGCAGGTGGAAGCCGGGGATGGAGCGGCCCGAGCCTTTCAGCAGCCCGTCCGAGCCGAGCGCGAAGACGAAGGTCGGGCGGAACAGCCGGTCTTTCATGCGCCCGGCGACGATGCCGACCACGCCCTCGTGGAAGCCGGGGTCGAACAGCACCACCGCGGACGGCGGCGAGCCCTCGGGCATCAGCGCCTCCAGCAGCGTCTCGGCCTGCTCGCGCATGCCGGCCTCGACATCGCGCCGCTCGCGGTTGATCTTGTCGAGCTGCTGCGCGAGCTCGGTGGCGCGCAGCGGGTCGTCGGTGACCAGGCACTCGATGCCCAGCGTCATGTCCGAGAGGCGGCCGGCCGCGTTGATGCGCGGGCCCAGCGCAAAGCCGAAGTCGAAGGCGGCCGCGCGGGCCGGCTGGCGCGAGGCGGCGGTGAACAGCGCGGCGATGCCCGGCTGCATGCGCCCGGCGCGGATGCGGCGCAGGCCCTGCGCCACCAGCCGGCGGTTGTTGTCGTCCAGCCTGACCACGTCGGCCACGGTGCCCAGCGCCACCAGGTCGAGCAGCGCGTCCAGCTTGGGCTGGCTGGCGGCGTCGAAGCGGCCGCGCTGGCGCAGCTCGGCGCGCAGCGCCAGCAGCACGTAGAACATCACGCCGACGCCCGCCAGCGCCTTGCTGGGGAACTCGCAGCCGGGCTGGTTGGGGTTGACGATCACGTCGGCGTCGGGCAGCACGATCTCGCTGGACATCAGCGCCGGCAGGTGGTGGTCGGTCACCAGCACCTGCATGCCGGCGGCCCGCGCGTGGGCCACGCCGGCCATGCTGGCGATGCCGTTGTCCACCGTCAGCAGCACATGCGGCCGGCGCGCCTGGGCGAGGTCGACGATGGTGGGCGTCAGGCCGTAGCCGTGCACCTGGCGGTCGGGCACCACGTAGCTCAGCGTGCCGGGCGCGGCGCCCAGCATCGCCAGGCCGCGCAGCGCCACGGCGCAGGCGGTGGCGCCGTCGCAGTCGTAGTCGGCCACGATGCAGATGCGCTGCTCGGCGGCGATGGCGTCGGCCAGCAGCACCGCGGCGGCGGCATTGCCCTTGAGCAGCGTGGGCGGCAGCAGCCGGGCCAGGCCGTCGTCGAGCTCCTCGGGCGAGCGCACGCCGCGCGCGGCAAACAGGCGCGCCAGCAGCGGGTGCACGCCCGATTGTTCGAGGGCGTAGGCGACGCGGGGCGGGACGTCGCGGGTGCGCAGGGAAGGGGTGTTCAACGGGGACTTCTTTTCTTCACAAAATCGTTCAAAGCGTGGCGAGCAGCGGGGCCGCCGCGACCCGGCCGGGGCCGATCACGCGCCGCCACCAGGGCCGCGGCCGGCTCTCGAAGCGCTGGGCGTGGCGCTCGCCGCACAGCGTCAGCGAGACCGGCTCGCCGGCCTGCGAGCGCTCCAGCAGGCTGCGCAGCGGGCCGGCGTCCAGCGCGGCCCAGGCCTCGGCCCAGGCGGCCCAGTCCTCGGCCAGCGCGGGGGCGCGCAGGCGATCGTCTACCTGCAGCGTGGGCAACGCGGGGGCCGGGCGCGTCACGCCGGTGCCGCTGAGCCAGAAGGAGTTCACCGGCAGCAGGCCCTGCGCTTCGCGCTGCTCGTTGGTCGGGTGGGTGTAGAGCAGCATCTGCACCTCGGCCTGCAGCCGGCGCACCTTGCGCACGTCGGGGTGCATGTTGAGCCAGAGGTCGACGTTGCGGCCGACCACCCGGTCCAGCGATGCGGTGGGCAGCGTCGCCAGGCTGTCGTGGGTGGCGTACCAGCGCATCGGCGCGCCCCAGTGCAGTGTCCAGCCGTCGTCCTCGAAGAGCGGGCGCACGGACTCGAAGAGCTGTCGCGAGCCTTCGGCGTCGAGTTGCAGCGAGGCGGGGTCGGAGAGCGAGACCTGGTCGGACCCGACATGCCAGTGGGTGGGGCTGAGCAAGCCCCAGCCGAGGCTGGCGTCGGTGCTGTCCAGCCCGTCGTGCGACGCTGCTAGCGCGCCGAAAGGCAGCAGGCCATCTTGCAGCGGCCAGCCCCAGGCGGCGGCGAGCACGCGTTCGTGCGGCGCGCTGAGCGAAAAGTCGTCGCCTTCGTCCCGCGGGCCGGCTTGCAGCCGCGCCAGCAGGCGTTCGAGCTTGGGCAGCGCAAGCGTGGTGGTGGCGTGGGCGGCGGCGGGCGAGGTGGCGGAGGCGAAGGGGAGCACCAGGTGCATGGGGCGGGATTATCGGCGCGCCGGCTGGTGGGCACCGCCTGACCAGGAGACCTTGCCCCATTGCAGCGACAATCGATTTGCGTGGCCACTTGCACGACGCTGCGTGCCCTGGTCGCAGCCGAAGCTTCGCGTCCGAGCTGAAGCGGCCTGCGTGATCGAGTGAAGCTTGCCAGGACCCGTCCGTGATCAACCCCGCCAACCTCCCCTACGAATGGCAGATCGGCTGGCGCTACCTGCGCGCCGGCCGCGCCGATCGCCGCAATGGTTTTGTCTCGTTCATCTCGCTGATCTCGGTGGTGGGCATCGCGCTGGGCGTGGCGGCGCTGATCATCGTGCTCAGCGTGATGAACGGTTTCCAGAAGGAGGTCAGGAGCCGCATGCTGGCGGCCATCGCCCAGGTGGAGTTGCTGGAGCCGCGTGGCGCGGCGCTGGCGGGCTGGCAGGCGCTCGCCCAACAGGCCCGGCAGGACCCGGAGGTGGTGGCGGCGGCGCCGCTGATCGAGGTGCAGTCGCTGGTGGCGCGTGGTGAGCAGATGCTGGGCGCGGTGGTGCGGGGGGTCTCGCCGGAGGCCGAAGCCGGCATCACCGACCTCGCGGCCCGCTTGAAGGCCGACGGCACGCTGGATCGCTTGCAGCCCGGGCTGTGGAACATCGTGCTGGGCGCCGAGCTGGCGCGCTCGCTGGGCGTCCAGGTGGGTGACGCCGTGACGCTCGTCGCGTCCGGCGGCGGCGCGCCGCTGCTCAAGCGCTTCACGGTGGCCGGGCTGTTTCGCGTCGGCCACTATCAGTACGACAGCGCCCTGGCGCTGGTACATCTCGACGATGCGGCCCAGGTCTTCCGTGTGGGCGGTGCGAGTGCCGTGCAACTGCGGCTGAAGGACGCCGACCAGGCACCTGCCGTGCGCGACCGGCTGGTGGCCCGGCTCGGTGACCGCGTGCTGGTGCGCGACTGGACCGGCACCAACGCCACCTGGTACGAGGCGGTGCAACTGCAAAAGCGCATGATGTTCATCATCCTGTCGCTGATCGTCGCGGTGGCAGCCTTCAACCTGGTCTCCAGCCTCGTGATGACGGTGACCGACAAGCGTGCCGACATCGCCATCCTGCGCACGCTGGGCGCGTCGCCGCGCTCTGTGATGGGCATCTTCATGGTGCAGGGCGCCGCGTCGGGCCTGATAGGCACCGCGGCCGGCGTGGGGCTGGGGTTGCTGGTGGCCAGCAACATCGGCGTGATCGTGCCCGCCATCGAGCGCTTGCTCGGTGTCTCGCTGCTGTCGGGCAGCGTCTACATCCTGGACCACATGCCCAGCGACCCGCAGGCGGCCGACATCGTGCCCATCGTGCTGCTCTCGCTGCTGCTGGCCTTGCTGGCCACGCTCTACCCCAGTTGGCGTGCCAGCCGCGTCAATCCGGCCGAGGCGCTGCGCTATGAATGACGCCGGGTGGCTCCGGTAGCATGCCCGCCATGAGTTTCCCTTTCCAGTTGCCCTACGAGTGGCAAGTCGGCTGGCGCTACACCCGCGCCGGCCGGGCCGGCCGGCGCAATGGCTTCATCTCGTTCATCTCCTTCGTCTCGGTGATCGGCATCGCGCTGGGCGTCGCCGCGCTGATCATCGTGCTCAGCGTGATGAACGGCTTCCAGAAGGAGGTGCGCGACCGCATGCTGGCGGCGATCGCCCACGTGGAGCTGCTGGAGCCCCGCGGCGCGGCGCTGCCGGACTGGCACGCGCTGGCCAGGCAGGCGCGGCAGGATCCCGCCGTGAAGGCCGCGGCGCCCTTCATCGCGGTGCAGTCGCTGGTGGCGCGCGGCGAGGACATGCGCGGCGCGGTGGTGCGCGGCATCTCGCCGGCCGACGAGAGCGGCATCACCGACCTGGCCGCGAAGCTGAAGGCCGACGGCACGCTGGACAAGCTGGTGCCGGGCGGCTGGAACATCGTGCTGGGCGTGGAGCTGGCGCGCTCGCTGGGCGCCAGGGTGGGCGACTCGGTGACGCTGATCGCACCGGGCGGGCAGGTGACGCCGGCCGGCGTGGTGCCGCGGCTCAAGCAGTTCACCGTGGCGGGCGTGTTCAGCGTCGGCCACTACGAGTACGACAGCGCGCTGGCGCTGGTCGACATCGACGACGCCGCGCGCCTGTTCCGCACCGGCGGCCCGACGGGCGTGCAGCTCAAGCTGGTGGACGTGCAGCAGGCGCGCGAGGTCGGCCAGCGGCTGGCGCAGCATCTGGGCCCCGAGGTGCTGGTGCGCGACTGGACGCGCACCAATGCCGCCTGGTACGACGCGGTGCAGATCGAGAAGCGCATGATGTTCATCATCCTGACGCTGATCGTCGCGGTCGCGGCCTTCAACCTGGTCTCGACGCTGGTGATGACGGTGACCGACAAGCTGGCCGACATCGCCATCCTGCGCACACTGGGCGCCAGCCCGCGCTCGGTGATGGGCATCTTCGTGGTGCAGGGTGCGGCGTCGGGGGTGATAGGCACCTTCGCCGGCCTGTTCCTCGGGCTGGCGGTGGCCTTCAACATCGACGTCATCGTGCCGGCCATCGAGCGCGCGCTGGGCGTGGCCTTCCTGCCTGGCAGCATCTATCTGATCAACCGCATGCCCAGCGACCCGCAGATGGCGGACATCATGCCGGTGGCCGTCATCTCGTTGGTGCTGGCCTTCCTGGCCACGCTGTACCCGAGCTGGCGCGCCAGCCGCGTGAACCCGGCGGAGGCGCTGCGCTATGAGTGATTTCAGCTCCAAAACGCCTGCGGCGCCGTCCCCCGAGAAGAGCCCGGCGTGGCCGGAGAGTTCTTCCGAGGTCGTGCTCAGAGCCACCGGCCTGCAAAAGCGCTTCCACGAAGGCCCGCTGGACGTCACCGTGCTGCAAGGTGTCGACCTGCAGGTGCACAAGGGCGAGACGCTGGCCATCGTCGGCGCTTCGGGCTCGGGCAAGAGCACGCTGCTGCACCTGCTGGGCGGGCTGGACGCGCCGACGCTGGGCGAGGTGGAGTTGAAGGGGCAGCGCTTCAGCGCGATGGACGCCACCGCGCAAGGGCTCTGGCGCAACCAGCACCTGGGCTTCGTCTACCAGTTCCACCATCTGCTGCCCGAGTTCAGCGCGCTGGACAACGTGGCGATGCCGCTGCGCATCCGCCGCATGACCGTGGCGCAGGCCCAGGCCGCCGCGCGGGAAGCGCTGGCCGAGGTCGGCCTGGCCGAGCGGGTGATGCACCGGCCCTCCGAGCTCTCGGGCGGCGAGCGGCAGCGCGTGGCGGTGGCGCGCGCGCTGGTGACGCAGCCGGCCTGCGTGCTGGCCGACGAGCCGACCGGCAACCTCGACCGCGACACCTCGGACCGCGTCTTCGACCTGATGCTGGGGCGCGCGCGCGAGCATGGCATCGCCTTCGTGCTGGTCACGCACGACGCCAGCCTGGCCGCGCGCTGCGACCGCATGGTGCGGCTGGACAAGGGTGTGCTGGCCTTGCCGTCGCCGCGCCTGCCGGCCGATGGGCTGGTCCCGCTGCCCGACGCCGCCGGCTGAGCACCGCCGCCATGTGGTTGGACAGCCACTGCCACCTCGATGCGCCGGATTTCGAGCCCGACCGCGAGGCTGTCGTGGCGCGCGCCGTGGCGGCGGGCGTCACGATGATCGTGATTCCGGCCGTCGAGGTGGCGCATTTCGAGACCGTGCGGGCGCTGGCGCACCAGCATGGCCTGAGCTACGCGCTCGGCATCCACCCGCTCTACGTGCACCGGGCCGCCGAGGGCGACCTGGCCGCGTTGCGCGAGGCGCTGGCCCGCTGGCGCGACGACCCGCGGCTGGTGGCGGTGGGCGAGATCGGGCTGGACCACTTCGTGCCGGGGCTGGACCGCGCGCTGCAGGAGCGCTACTACCTGGAGCAGCTGAAGGCCGCCCGCGACTTTGCGCTGCCGGTGATCGTGCATGTGCGCCGCTCGGCCGACAGCCTGCTCAAGGGCCTGCGCCGCATCGAGGTGCCAGGCGGCGTCGCGCACGCCTTCAACGGCAGCGAGCAGCAGGCCAACGCCTTCGTCGAGCGCGGTTTCCGGCTCGGCTTCGGCGGCGCGATGACCTTCGAGCGCGCGCTCAACATCCGCGCGCTGGCGAGCCGCTTGCCCGAGCATGCGCTGGTGCTGGAGACCGACGCGCCCGACATCCCGCCGCAGTGGCTCTACCGCACTGCCGAGCAGCGCGCCGCCGGCGGGGCCAGCGGCCGCAACGAGCCGGGCGAGCTGCCGCGCATCGCGCAGACGCTGGCCGCGCTGCGCGGCTGGCCGCTGGCGCAGACGGCGGCGATCACCCGGGCCAATGCCGTCGCCGCCTTGCCGCGCCTGGCGGGGTGTTTCGCTTGAGCGGCGCGGGCGGCGAGCGGCTGGTCGGGCTGGCCCCGGTGATCGCGCCGCAGACCCGGCTGGTGGTGCTGGGCAGCTTCCCCGGCGCGGCGTCGCTGGCGGCGGCGCAGTACTACGGCCACCCGCGCAACCACTTCTGGCCCATCCTCTCGGCGCTGTGGCAGGTGGACCTGCGCGCGCTGGCCTACGAGCAGCGCCTGGAGCAGCTCCGCGCGCGCGGCCTGGGCGTGTGGGACGTCTATGCCGCCTGCCGCCGCGAGGGCAGCCTGGACAGCGCCATCGAGCAACCCGAGTTCAACGACCTGGCCTCGCTGCTGCGGCAGGCGCCCGGGCTGCGGGTGATCGCGCACAACGGCGGCGAGTCGGCGCGGGCGATGCGCTTCACCCGATCGTTCGGCCTGCCGGTCTACCGCCTGCCGTCGACCAGCCCGGCCAATGCCTCGTGGAGCTTAGCGCGCAAGCTGGCCGCGTGGCGCGAGGCCTTCGCGGCCAGCGGCCTGCTGCCGTGAGCGGCGCGTATCCTGCGCGTCGGCTCGCCGCCGCACCCCACCCGCCCACCCCACCATGGCCTTTCGCATGAACAAGAGAGAAGCGTCCACCGAGCTCGCCGGTGCCTCGATGTCGGAATACGAGGGCGTGCGCTTCCTGCACCTGGACTCGATCTGGGTGCAGGGCGCCATGCGCATCGCCAAGCCGCACGCGCTGGAGCTGGAGTACATCCAGCGCATGATGGCCTGGCTGCTCTGGCGGCCCATCGACGAGATGACCCAGGGCCACGCGGTGCAGCTCGGCCTGGGCGCCGCGGCGATCACGCGCTTCAGCCACAAGGTGCTGCGCATGCAGACGACGGCGGTCGAGATCAACCCGACGGTGATCGGCGCCTGCCGCCTGTGGTTTCGCCTGCCGGACGATGACGCCCGGCTGCGCGTGGTGCAGGCCGACGCGGCGCGCTGGGTGGTGGACCCGGCCAACCGCCATGCCGCCCAGGTGCTCAACGTCGACCTCTACGACCACGAGGCCGCCGCGCCGGTGCTGGACGACGAGGCCTTCTACGGCGCCTGCCGCGAGGTGCTGGACGAAGGCGGCCTGATGAGCGTCAACCTCTTCGGCCGCGACACCAGCTTCGCGCGCAGCGCCGGCCGCATCGCGCGCGTCTTCGGCCTGGACCAGGTCTGGAGCCTGCGGCCGACCAAGGAGGGCAACACGGTGATCATCGCGGCGCGCGGCGTGCAGGTGCCGGACCGGGACGAGTTGACGGCCCGCGCCGCTAACATCGAGCAGCGGTTCGGCCTGCCGGCGCGCAAGTGGCTGCGCATGGTGCGGCCGCTGGACCCCGCCGTGTTGTCGTCCACCTGAAGGCCGCCCATGAGCACCCCGCCCGTCCCGCTTACGCCCGCCACGCCCGCTGCACCCGCCACACCGCTGTCCAAGACCGCGGCGCCGCTGCCGCGGGGCCGGCTGGAGCTGCGCCAGTTGCTCAAGTGGCTGCGCGACGACGCGGCGCTGGCGCCCGACGAAGCCGAGCGCCTGGCCAAGCGCTTCGGCCAGACCGGCTCCAGCCTGCACCCGCTGCAGCGCCTGGGCGGGGCCGGCCTGAAGGACGCGCGCGACGGCCGCTCGCTCGACGCCGAGGCCCTCACGCGCTGGCTGGCCGCGCGCTTCGACCTGCCCTTTCTGCGCATCGACCCGTTGCGGGTCGATGCAAGCCGCGTCACCGAGGTGATGTCGCTGGCCTATGCCGAGAGCCGGCGTGCGCTGCCGGTGACCTACGGCCCGCGCGAGGTCACCATCGCCACCTGCGAGCCCTTCGCGGCCGAGTGGGTGCCCGAGATCGAGGCCCATACGCGGCGCAGCGTCAAGCTGGTGCTGGCTGCGCCGGAGGACGTCGCGCGCTACACCAGCGAGTTCTATGCGCTGGCGCAGAGCGTGCGCGTGGCGCGCAAGTCGGGCGAGGGCGCCACCAGCGCCAGCGCCAACTTCGAGCAACTGGTCGAGCTGAAGGGCAAGGACAACCTCGACGCCAACGACCAGGGCGTGGTGCAGATCGTCGACTGGCTCTGGCAATACGCCTTCGAGCAGCGCGCCAGCGACATCCACCTCGAGCCGCGGCGCGACATGGGCGCGATCCGCTTCCGCATCGACGGCGTGCTGCACACGGTGCACCAGGTGCCGCAGGCGGTGATGGGCGCGATGACCGCGCGCATCAAGCTGCTCGGCCGCATGGACGTGATCGAGAAGCGCCGGCCGCAGGACGGCCGCATCAAGACGCGCCGGCCCGATGGCGTGCCCGGCGGCGGCAGCGAGGTCGAGATGCGGCTGTCCACGCTGCCGACCGCCTTCGGCGAGAAGGTGGTGATGCGCATCTTCGACCCCGGCACGGCCGACAAGCCGTTCGACGCGCTGGGCTTCTCCAGCGACGAGGCGCGCCGCTGGCGCGAGCTGATCGAGCACCCGCACGGCATCGTGCTGGTCACCGGCCCGACCGGCTCGGGCAAGACCACCACGCTGTACGCCACGCTGAAGAAGCTGGCGACCGACGAGGTCAACGTCTGCACCGTCGAAGACCCGATCGAGATGATCGAGCCGGCCTTCAACCAGACCCAGGTGCAGGTGGCGCTGGACTTCGGCTTTGCCGAGGGGCTGCGGGCGCTGATGCGGCAGGACCCGGACATCATCATGGTGGGCGAGATCCGCGACCTGGCCACCGCCGAGATGGCGATACAGGCCGCGCTGACCGGCCACCTGGTGTTCTCCACGCTGCACACCAACGACGCGCCCTCGGCCATCACCCGGCTGGTGGACCTGGGCGTGCCGCCCTATTTGATCTCGGCCACCGTGATCGGCGTGCTGGCGCAGCGGCTCACGCGCAGCCTCTGCCCGGCCTGCCGCCAGCCCGACCCGCAGGTCAGCCACGAGGCGCTGGACGAGCTGGCCAAGCCCTGGCGCCTGGCCGGCACGGTGCGGCCCCACAAGGCCGTCGGCTGCCCGGCCTGCCGCAACACCGGCTACCGCGGCCGGGTGGCGCTCTACGAGCTGATGATGATGAGCGAAGCGGCCCGCGCGGCCGTGCACCCGCACCTGGACAGTGCCAAGCTGCGCCACCAGGCCACGCAGGAGGGCATGCGCCCGCTGCGCGTCGCCGGCCTCACCAAGGTGGCCGACGGCATCACCACCCTGGAGGAGGTGCTGCGCAGCACGCCCCGCTGGGAGTCTGCCTGAGCCCCCGGCCGCGGGGTACCGCAGCCACCCCCCGAGGGGGCTGAGCCCGGACACAAAGGGTCCGGTGGACCCTTTGTGCCTGGCGAAGGGCCGGGCCACTGGCCCGGCGCGGCCTGCAAGGCCGCGACCCGCTTGGGAGCGGCCCGGCGCTGGGCCCCGTCCGCCTGTCGGCCCCGGCGAGCGCCCGCTAGCTATCTGGTCAGCTTACGTGTAAACCACAGCGGGGCCGGGTAGGTCGCTGCCTAGAATTCGCCGCAAATCCACCTTGGAGGAGACCTACCTTGAAAATCAAGAGCCAGAAAGACTTCTGGTCGGGGCTGATGTTCGTGGCCGTCGGCATCGGCTTCGCCTGGGGCGCCACAGAGTACAGCTTCGGCAATTCGGCCCGGCCGGGCCCGGGCTACTTCCCCTTCGGCCTCGGCGTCTTCCTGGCCATCCTGGGGGCCTCGGTGCTGTTCAAGGCGCTCACCATCGAGACCGCCGGCGGCGACCCCATCGGCGCGTTCGCCTGGCGGCCGCTGTTCATCATCCTCGGCGCCGTCGCCTTGTTCGGCGTGATCCTGCCGCGCCTGGGCCTGATCGTCTCGCTGCCGCTGCTGGTCGTCATCGCCAGCCTGGCGAGCGACGAGTTCACCTGGAGGGGCACCATCATCAGCGCCATCGTGCTGACCGTGGGCTCCTATCTGATCTTCGTCAAGGGCCTCAGCCTCACCATCCCGGTGTGGCCGACGTTCATGGGCGGCTGAGGGTAAAACAACATGGATCTGCTTTCCAATCTCGCCCTCGGCTTCTCGGTCGCGTTCACCGTCCAGAACCTGCTGTATGCGCTCGGCGGCGCCATCCTCGGCACGCTGATCGGCGTGCTGCCGGGCCTGGGCCCGGTGGCCACCATCGCGATGCTGCTGCCGTCCATCTACGCACTCGACGCCACGCCGGCGCTGATCATGCTGGCCGGCATCTACTACGGCGCCCAGTACGGCGGCTCGACCACCGCCATCCTGATCAACGTGCCCGGCGAATCCTCGTCGGTGGTGACGGCGATCGACGGCTATGCCATGGCCCGGCAGGGCCGAGCGGGGCCTGCGCTGGCGGCCGCCGGCCTGGGCTCGTTCTTCGCGGGCTGCGTCGGCACCATCATCATCGCGGCCTTCGCGCCGCCGCTCACCGAGCTGGCCTTCAAGTTCGGTCCGGCCGAGTACTTCTCGCTGATGGTGCTGGGCCTGATCGGCGCCGTGGTGCTGGCCTCGGGCTCGCTGGTCAAGGCGATCTGCATGATCCTGCTCGGCCTGCTGCTGGGCCAGATCAACACCGACGTGATCTCGGGCACGCCGCGCTACAGCTTCGACATCGCCGAGCTGACCGACGGCATCGGCTTCGTGACCATCGCGATGGGCATCTTCGGCTTCGGTGAAATCATCGCCAACCTGGGCCGCCCGGCCGAGCACCGCGAGGTCTTCACCAAGGACGTCAAGGGCTTGTGGCCCACCAAGCTGGACTTCCAGCAGGCCTGGCCGGCGGTGTTGCGCGGCACGGCGCTGGGCTCCATCCTGGGCGTGCTGCCCGGTGGCGGCGCGCTGCTGGCCTCGTTCGCGGCCTATACGGTCGAGAAGAAGATGGCTGGCACCACCGGCAACTTCGGCAAGGGCGACATCCGCGGCGTCGCAGGCCCCGAGTCGGCCAACAATGCCGGTGCGCAGACCTCGTTCATCCCCATGCTGACGCTGGGCATCCCGCCCAACGCGGTGATGGCGCTGATGGTGGGCGCGATGACCATCAAGGGCATACAGCCGGGCCCGCAGGTCATGACCAGCAACCCCGAGCTGTTCTGGGGCCTGATCGCGTCGATGTGGATAGGCAACGCGATGCTGGTGATCCTGAACCTGCCGCTGATCGGCATCTGGATCAAGCTGCTGACCGTGCCCTACCGCCTGCTGTACCCCGCCATCCTGAGCTTCTGCTGCATCGGCCTGTACACGCTGAACAACAACAACTTCGACGTCTACATGGCGGTGATCTTCGGCTTCGTGGGCTACCTCTTCTACAAGCTCGGTTGCGAGCCGGCGCCTTTGCTGCTGGGCTTCATCCTGGGCCCGATGATGGAAGAAAACCTGCGGCGCGCGCTGCTGCTCTCGCGTGGCGACTGGACCACCTTCATGTCGCGGCCGCTGTCGGCCGGCCTGCTCATCGCCTCGGCGTTGATGATCATCGTCGTGATGCTGCCGTCGATCAAGAGCAAACGGGACGTCGCCTTCGCCGAAGAGGATTGAGCCCTTCGCACGCTCCCGTCAACGATGCCCCGCCCCGAGCGGGGCATTTTTTTTCCGGCGACCCACAGCGTATGCTTGCGCCCCGATGAGTGACACCGAACCCGCCCCGGCCCGCAAGCTGCCGGCTGCGCTGACCCCGTTCGAGACCCCCGTCTTCCGCATGCTGTGGCTGGCCTGGCTGGCCGCCAACGTCACGATGTGGATGAACGACGTGGCGGCCGCCTGGCTGATGACCACGCTGACCACCAGCCCGGTGATGGTGGCGCTGGTGCAGGCGGCCTCCACCTTGCCGGTGTTCCTGCTCGGCCTGCCCAGCGGCGCCTTCGCCGACATCCTCGACCGGCGCCGCTACTTCGCCGCGACCCAGCTCTGGGTGGCCCTGAACGCGGTGGTGCTGGCGGTGCTCTCGCTGGCGGACGCGCTGACCGCGCCCTTGCTGCTGCTGCTCACCTTCACCAACGGCATCGGTCTGGCGATGCGCTGGCCGGTCTTCGCCGCCATCGTGCCAGACATCGTGCCGCGCCACCACCTGCCGCAGGCGCTGGCGCTGAACGGCATCGCGATGAACCTGTCGCGCGTCGTCGGGCCCATCGTGGCCGGCGCCATCCTGGCGGCCTTCGCCGGGGCCTGGGTCTTTTTTCTCAACGCGGTGCTGGCCATCGTGGCCTTCGTGCTGATCCTGCGCTGGCGCTCGCAGCAGAAGACGGCGAGCGCCTTGCCGGGCGAGCGCTTCGTCGGCGCGATGCGCGTGGGCCTGCAGCACGTGATGCAGTCGCCGCGCATCCGGGCGGTGCTGCTGCGCATCTTCCTGTTCTTCCTGCAGAGCACGGCGCTGACGGCGCTGCTGCCGCTGGTCGCCTTGCGCCTGGGCGGCGGGGCCGGCAGCTTCACCGCGTTGCTGGCCTGCCAGGGCGGCGGCGCCATCATCGCGGCGCTGTCGTTCCCGCGCTGGCGCCAGCACTTTTCCAGCCACCAGTTCATCTCCTACGGGCCGCTGGTGCATGCGGCCGTCACGGTGCTGGTGGCCTTTGCGCCCAACCTCTGGTTTGCGCTGCCGGGCATGGTGATCGCCGGCATGGCCTGGATCTCCACCGCCAACACGCTCACCATCTCGGCCCAGATGGCGCTGCCCAACTGGGTGCGGGCGCGCGGCATGTCGATCTACCAGATGGCGCTGATGGGCGGCTCCGCCGCCGGCGCCTTCGTCTGGGGCCAGGTGGCGCACCTCAGCGACATCGCCACCAGCATGGTCGCCGCGTCGGTGCTGGGGGTGTGTGCCACCTTGTGGCTGCGCAGCCGCCCGCTGGACACCGACCAGGTCGAGGACTTCAGCCCCGCCGCCACCACCCAGCCGTTGCCGGCCTTTCACATCGAGCCCGACGAGGGCCCGGTGATGGTCACGGTGGAGTACCTGATCGACCCGGCCCGGGCCGACGAATTCGCCGCGGTGATGCAGGAGACGCGCCGCGCCCGGCTGCGCCTGGGCGTGCTCTCGTGGGGGCTGTTCCGCGACAGCATGGTGCCGGGGCGCTACCTCGAATACTTCGTCGACGACACGTGGGTGGAGCACCTGCGGCGGCTGGAGCGCTTCAGCGCCTCCGACGCCGGCCTGCGCGGCCAGCGGCTCGCCTTCCACCTCGGCGCCGAGCCGCCCAAGGTGCAGCGCTACGTCGCCGAGCAAGCGACCTTGGGCTGAGCGCGCCCCTTCGCTTCCTCATGAGACCGAGAGCGCCCTGCCGCGAAGCCGGGCTCTCGCAAGCGCGAAGGCTGGCGGCGGCGTCTCCTGCGATGATGTCGCCGGCGTTCCGTCGGCCCCCGCTCGGCCTCCATCGAAAGCTCCCATGTTCGACTACCACGCCCCCTACAGCAGCGCCCGCCTGCCGGTCTTCGCCCGCAACGTCGTCGCCACCTCGCACCCGCTGGCCGCCCAGGCCGGTTTGAAGATGCTGGGCGCGGGCGGCAACGCGGTGGACGCGGCGATCGCCACCGCCGCGGTGATGACCCTGGTGGAGCCCTGCAGCAACGGCCTGGGCTCCGACGCCTTCTGCATCCTGTGGGACGGCCGGCAACTGCACGGCCTGAACGCCTCCGGCTGCGCGCCGGCCGCATGGACGCCCGACTACTTCCGCCGCAAGCACGGCGCCGACGCCAAGGCGCCGCCAATGCGCGGCTGGGACAGCGTCACGGTACCGGGTGCGGTGGCCGGCTGGCTGGCCTTGTCGGAGCGCTTCGGCAAGCTGCCCTTTGCCGACCTGCTGGCGCCCGCGATCGAGGTGGCCGAGCGCGGCTACGCGGTGCCGGTGGTGGTGCAGCAGAAGTGGACGCTGGCGGCGGGCGTCGCGGCGCTGGCCTCGCAGCCCGGTTTTGCCGAGGTCTTCCTGCCGCGCGGCAGGCCGCCCGAGGTGGGCGAGCTCTTCAGGATGCCCGGTGCCGCCAAGGCCTTGCGGGCCATCGCCGAGAGCCGCGGCGCCGCCTTCTACGGCGGCGAGATCGCGCAGGCCCTGGCCCGCGCCGCCGCCGCGCAGGGCGGTGCGCTCACGGCCGCCGACATGGCGGCCTACCGCCCCGAGTGGGTAGCGCCCATCGAGATGGACTACCGCGGCCACACGCTGCACGAGATCCCGCCGAACGGCCAGGGCATCACCGCGCTGATCGCGCTGGGCCTGCTGAAGCACCTGGACCTGGCCTCGCTGCCGCCCGACAGTGCCGAAGGCCAGCACCTGCAGATCGAGGCGATCAAGCTGGCCTTCGCCGACGCCTACCGCTACGTGGCCGAGCCGGCCAGCATGGAGGTGACGCCGGCGCAGATGCTGGACCCCGGCTACCTCGCGCAGCGCGCCCGGCTGATCGACCCGCGGCGGGCGCAGGACTTCGGCGCCGGCAACCCCGTCAAGGGCGGCACCATCTACCTCACCACGGCCGACGAGAGCGGCATGATGGTCAGCTTCATCCAGAGCAACTACATGGGCTTCGGCTCCGGCGTCGTCGTGCCCGAGTACGGCGTCTCGCTGCAGAACCGCGGCCACGGCTTCAGCCTCGACGCCGCCAGCCCCAATCTCGTCGCGCCGGGCAAGCGCCCCTTCCACACCATCATCCCGGCCTTCCTGACCCGCGACGGCCAGCCGCAGATGAGCTTCGGCGTGATGGGCGGCAACATGCAGCCGCAGGGCCATGTGCAGACGCTGGTGCGCATGCTGGACCACCGGCAGAACCCGCAAGCCGCCTGCGACGCGCCGCGCTGGCGCTTCAACCAGGGCCTGTCGCTGAACGTCGAGTCCGCGATGCCGGCCGCCACCGTGCAAGGCCTGCGCGAGCGCGGCCATCAGATCGAGAGCATCAACGACAGCTACCAGGACTTCGGCGCCGGCCAGTTCATCTGGCGCCTGGGCGACCCCGCGAGCGAAGGCTACGTGGCCGCCAGCGACCCGCGCCGCGATGGCGCTGCCGTGGGCTGGTGATGCGCGTCGACGAGCTTCTGCCGGGCTGGCGCACCGATTGCATCCTGCACCGCTTCGACGCCGAGCTCGTCGAGCGCGACGATTGCCTGGTCGTGCGCACCCCTGCCAGCCCGAATTACTACTGGGGCAACTGCCTGCTGCTGCCGCAAGCGCCGCGCGATGGCGAGCTGGACCATTGGTTGGCCCGCTTCCACGAAGAGATCTCGGCTCGCCAGCCCGGGTCGCGCCATGTCGCGATCGGCATCAATGCCGCGCCGGCCGGTGAGCTGCTGCTCGCCTGGACGGCGGCCGGCTTCGACCGCAACCTCATGACCCTGCTGCAGCTCGATCCCGGCCGGCTGATCGCGCCGCGCAAGCCGCCGCGCGGCGACGTGGAGGTGCGGCCCATCCACTTCGAGACCGAGATGGAATTGGTGCTGGAGCAGCAGGCCGCCGACACCGACGGCTACGAGCCGGTCGGCCATGCGCTGTTTCGCCGCCAGCAGATGGAGCGCTGCGCCGCGATGGCGCGGGCGGGCATGGGCCAATGGTTTGGCGCCTGGTGCGACGGCGTGCTGGCTGCCGACTGCGGCTTGATGCGCGACGGCACGGTCGGCCGCTTCCAGCATGTCGAGACCCACCCTGCGTGGCGCCGCCGCGGCCTGTGCAGCGCGCTGGTCCATGGCGTCTCGGCCTGGGGCTTCGAGCATTGGGGCCTGCAGCGCCTGCACATGGGCGCCGACCCCGAGGACGTCGCGCTGGCGATCTACGAGTCGCTGGGCTACCGGCGCATCGGGGCGGAGTGGAGCCTGCAGCGCCGCGCGCCGCAGGACACACTGCGATGACAGCCGGCAGCCGCGCCGCCGGCAGCGGCACGATCGGCGCCGCCGCCTGGCCCGGCTTCGCACTCGCGCTGGCCGGCTCGATCTCGTTCTCCGGCAAGGCCATCATCGTCAAGCTGGCCTACCGCTACGGCGTCGATGCGGTCACGCTGATCATGTACCGCATGCTCTTCGCGCTGCCGATGTTCCTGCTGCTGGCCTGGTGGGCCGGCCGCGGCAAGCCGGCCTTGACCCGGGGCGACTGGCTGGCGGTGATCGGCCTGGGCTTCTCGGGCTACTACCTCGCCAGCCTGCTCGACTTCATGGGCCTGGCCTACATCAGCGCCAGCCTGGAGCGGCTGATCCTCTACCTCAACCCGACCATCGTGCTGGGCCTGTCGGTGCTGCTCTTCAAGCGCAAGGTCAGCGCCAGGCAGCTGATCTCGCTGTGCGTGAGCTACGCGGGCGTGCTGGTGGTGTTCGGCCAGGAGGTCGACTTCCAGGGCCCCTCGGTGATGCTGGGTGCGGCGCTGGTCTTCGGCAGCGCGATGAGCTACGCGGCCTACCTGGTGGCCAGCGGCCGGGTCGTCAAGCGGCTGGGTTCGCTGCGGTTGACGGGGCTGGCGACGACCGTGGCCTGCCTGTTCTGCATCGCCCACTTCCTGCTGCTGCGGCCGGTCTCGGCGATGGCGGTGGCGCCGGAGGTGCTGTGGCTCTCGCTGCTGAACGCGACGGCCTGCACCTTCGCCCCGGTGCTGATGGTGATGATGGCAATCGAGCGGCTGGGCCCGACGCTGACGGCGCAGACCGGCATGGTCGGCCCGCTCAGCACCATCGCGCTCAGCGTATGGCTGCTGGGCGAGCCCTTCACGCCGGTGCTGCTGCTGGGCACGGCGCTGGTCTTGTCCGGCATCTGGCTGCTGGCCAAGTGGGTATGAACGACAACGAGGAGTAAGACACATGGATCTGGGCATCAAGGGTCGCTGGGCGCTGGTCTGCGCCGCCAGCAAGGGGCTGGGCAAGGGCTGCGCGACGGCGCTGGTCAAGGAGGGGGTCAACGTGGTGATCACCGCGCGCGGCAATGACGCGCTGCAGGCCACCGCCGACGAGCTGCGCGCGCTCAACCGAGACGTGCTGGTGCATGCGGTGGCCGGCGACATCACGACGCCCGAGGGCCGCGCCGCGGCGCTGGCGGCGGCGCCGCATGTGGACATCCTGGTCAACAACGCCGGCGGCCCCAAGCCCGGCGACTTCCGCGACTGGGACCGCGAGACCTGGATCGCCGCGCTGGACGCCAACATGCTGACGCCCATCGAGCTGATCAAGGCCACCGTCGAGGGCATGAGCTCGCGCGGCTTCGGCCGCATCGTCAACATCACCTCGGGCGCGGTCAAGGCGCCCATCGACGTGCTGGGCCTGTCCAACGGCGCGCGCAGCGGCCTCACCGGCTTCATCGCCGGCCTGGCCCGCCAGCCGCGCCTGGCGGCCGGCAACGTGACCCTCAACAACCTGCTGCCCGGCGCCTTCGACACCGAGCGCCTGCGTGTCACCATGCAGGGCGCGGCGGCCAAGAGCGGCCGCCCGGTCGAGTCGGTGGCCGACCAGCGCCGCCTGACGATCCCGGCCCAGCGCTTCGGCACGCCCGACGAGTTCGGCGCGGCCTGCGCCTTCCTCTGCAGCGTGTACGCCGGGTTCATCACCGGGCAGAACCTGCTGATGGACGGCGGCGCCTACCCGGGAACCTTCTGATCAGTCCATGAACCCCGGCAGCCACAGCGCGATGGCCGGGAACTCCAGCACGATCAGCAGCCCGAGGCAAAGGGCTGCGACCATGATCCACACGCCGCGGAAGATCTGGCGCAAGGCCACGTCCTTCAGCAGCGCGTTGAGCACGAAGAGGTTCATGCCGACAGGCGGCGAGATCAGGCCGATCTGCACCACCAGCACGATCAGCACGCCGAACCAGACCGGGTCGAAGCCGAGCTGCATCACGATGGGGAAAAAGACGGGGATGGTCAGCAGCACCATCGAGAGCTCCTCCATCACCGTGCCCAGCACCACGTAGATCAGCATCATCGCGCCCACCACCGCCAGCGGCGGCCAGCCCTGGTGGGTGATCCAGTCGCGCAGGTCGCCCGGCATGCTGGTGAAGTTGACGAAGTTCGCGAACATCATCGCCGCGATCAGGATGGTGAACAGCATCGCGGTGGTGCGCGCGCTCTCCACCAGCACCTCGGCCAGCGCCCGCCAGCTCAGCACCCGCCGCGCCAGCGCGAAGAAGAAGGCGCCGGACGCGCCTATGCCCGCGCCCTCGGTGGCCGTGAAGAGCCCGCCATAGATGCCGCCCAGCACCAGCAGCACCAGCAGCGCCACGCCCCAGATGCCGCGCACGGCCGCCCAGCGCTCGGCCCCGCTCGAGCGCTGGGCGGCGGGGCCGGCCGAAGGGTCGCGCCAGACGCGCAGCGCCACCGCGCCCATCAGCAGGCCGGCGCACATCAGGCCCGGCAGCACCCCGGCCGCGAAGAGCTTGCCGATGTGGGTCTCGGTCACGATGCCGTAGATCACCAGGATGGTGGAGGGCGGGATCATGATGCCCAGCGTGCCGCCGGCGGCGATCACGCCGGTCGAGAGGTGGTCGGCGTAGCCCAGCTTCTTCATCGCCGGGTGGGCCACCTTGGCCATGGTCGCCGCGGTGGCGATCGACGAGCCGCAGATCGCGCCGAAGCCCGCGCAGGCCAGGATCGTCGCGTGAGCCAGCCCACCGCGCAGGTGGCCGACGAACACGAAGGCCGCGCGGAACAGCTCCTGCGCCAGGCCGGCCCGGGCCACCAGGTTGCCCATCAATATGAACAGCGGCACGACCGACAGCGTGTAGGCGAAGCCGGTCTCGAACACCACCTGCGCCGTGCTGGCCGCGGCCGGCTGCCAGCCGCGCAGCAGGCCCAGGCCCACGAAGCCGACGAAGCCCATGACCAAGGCCAGCGGCACGCGCAGCAGCGCGAGCCCGAAGACGGCTGCAAAGCCCCAGAGCGCTTCGATCATGCGGCGCCCGCCGGCGTCGCGGGCTCGGCTGCTTTATCCGGCGCGGCGGCGGCGGGCCGCAGCATCAGCAGCAGGTGGACGCCAGCGGTCAGCGCGATCAAGGCGCTCATCAGGTAGACGAAGGGGGCCTGGGGCAGGTGCAGCTGCGCGGTGGTGTCGCCGTACTCGGCCAGCTGGCCGGCCTTGAGGGCCATCAGCCCCGCCAGGCCGGCGAGCGCGGCCACGCAGCAGGCATCGACGAGGCGGCGCTGGAGGGCTTTCAGCCAGGCCGGCAGCAAGGGGTCGAGGGAGTCGAAGACGACGTGTTCGCTGCGCAGCGAGACGAGAGGCAGGCCGGCGAAGATGACGACGACCATCAGCAGCTCGGTCAGCTCCAGCGAGCCGGGTACCGATTGGCTGAGCAGCTTGCGGCCGGTGACGTCGGCGAGGGTCAGCGCCATGATGGCGAACAGGGCGAGGGCGGCGAGCGTGCCGCAGGCGGTTTGGAGCAGGCGCTCCAGCGCGCGAGTTCGGTGTCGATTGACGGAGTTCAATTTCGTACGTCCTTGTGGGCCGCCGCAAGCGGCACAAAGAATCACTTCTACTTCTCGAGGCGCTTGATCTCGGCCCGAAAGTCCGCCAACACCTTCGAAGCCCCCTTCAACCCCTTGCCCTCGGCCGCCTTGGCCCAGCCCGCCTCCATCGGATCGGTCTTGTCCTTGACCGCCTTCACCAACCCCGCATCCGCCAGATTGAACTTCACCCCCGACGCCTGCATGTAGGCCATCGCCCGCAGGTCCGCCTTGTCCCAGGCCCGCCCGAAAGTTCGCGCTACCGCCTCGCCCGACATCTCGTCCACCACCTTCTTCAGCTCAGGCGCCAGCCCGTCGTACTTCGCCTGGTTCATCATGAACACGAAGCTGGTGTTGTAGAGCCCGCCCGGGAAGGTGGTGCCGTAGCGCACCACCTTGTCGATCTTGAAGGCCTCGATGGACTCGGCGGGGAAGAGGGTGCCGTCCATCACGCCGGTGGAGAGCAGCTCGTAGTTCTCCACCGAGGGCTTCAGCGTCACGTTCATGCCCAGGGTCTTGCCGATCTCGTTGACCATGCCGCCGCCGACGCGGAACTTGAGGCCGGTCAGGTCGTCGATCTTGACGATGGGCCGCTTGGTATTGAAGACGCTGCCGGGGCCATGGGTGAAGACGGCCAGCACCTTGACGCCCTTGTGCTCGTCGGCGAAGGCCGGGTACTTGGCGAAGCTGCGCTGGTAGGCCACCGAGACCGCCTCGGCCGAGTTGCCGAGGAAGGGGAACTCGGCCATCTGGGTCGTCACGAAGCGGCCCGGCGTGTAGCCCTGCACCGTGAACGACAGGTCGGCCAGGCCGTTGCGCACCGCCTCGAAGGTGCCGGGCGGCGCGGCGACGGCGCGCGGCAGGATGTTGCACTTGAGCTTGCCCGAGGTCTTTTGCTCCAGCTCGCCGCACCAGGCCTTCTGCGTCTCGCTCAGCAGGTGCGTCGGCGGCACCCAGGACGAAGCGGTCAGCACGGTCTGGGCTTGCACCGCGCCGCATGCCAGGGCGGCGATGGCGGCGTACTGGCGCAACGCGAAGGAACGGGGGCGGGGGAACGGCATGGCGAAAAAACTCCGGGGTAACAAGGAGGAGGGTGTGCAGCTTGACGGCCGGGGAGCGACCTGCGAGATTGCCGCCAGTATTGCGCACACCCGTACCGGTGTAAGCAAGCCCAGGGCCAGCACGGCCCGGTGCCAGCGCCGCCGCACCGGCCGGGCTCGCCGCCCGCCCGGCCGTTTTGTCTCCC
>DATHWJ010000081.1:0-6127 GCA_035460745.1 Ideonella sp.
GAGCGCAGCGAGCATCAACAACTGACTCGGCGCCATCGATCGAAGCGAGCTTGCGAGCGAAGAGGAGTCGGCGACGCGGCCGGCCCCCTTGCAATCCGAAGGCAGTCCGAGCCCCGGCGAGGACCGCCGCCACCAGGGCGCCGGCAGGGCACCCGGCAGCGGCCCTCTCGCACCCGCATTCGCAACTGAAACAAACCGAATTCCGCAGCATCGCAAGAAAGGGCACCCAGCCATGAAGAAGATGAAACTGGTCGTCATCGGCAACGGCATGGCCGGCATACGCGCCGTCGAAGAGCTGCTGAAGATCGCGCCCGAGCTCTACGAGATCACCGTGTTCGGTGCCGAGCCGCACCCCAACTACAACCGTATCCTGCTGTCGCCGGTGCTGGCGGGCGAGCAGACGGTGGACCAGATCATCCTGAACCCGCTGAGCTGGTATGCCGAGAACGGCATCACGCTGCTGACGGGCAAGAAGGTGGTCAAGGTGCACCGCAAGAACCGCATCGTCTATGCCGACGACGGCACCGAGGCGCCGTACGACCGGCTGCTGATCGCGACCGGCTCCAACCCCTTCATCCTGCCGGTGCCCGGCAAGGATCTGAAGGGCGTGATCGCCTACCGCGACATCGCCGATACCGAGACGATGATCACGACCGCCACCACGCACCGCCACGCGGTGGTGATCGGCGGCGGCCTGCTCGGCCTGGAGGCCGCCAACGGGCTGATGCTGCGCAGCATGCAGGTGACCGTGGTGCACGTGATGCCGTGGCTGATGGAGCGCCAACTCGACGACGTGGCGGGCAAGCTGCTGCAGAAGTCGCTGGAAGACCGCGGGCTGAAGTTCATGATGGGCGCGCAGACGCAGGAGCTGGTCGGCGACGAGAACGGCCGGGTCAAGAGCATCAAGTTCAAGGACGGCCAGGAGCTGGCGGCCGACCTGGTGGTGATGGCGGTGGGCATACGCCCCAACACCGCGCTGGCCGAGAGCATGGGCCTGCACTGCAACCGCGGCATCGTCGTCAACGACACGCTGCAGACCATCACCGACCCGCGCATCTACTCGGTGGGCGAGTGCGCGGCGCACCGCGGCATCGCCTATGGGCTGGTGGCGCCGCTGTTCGAGCAGGGCAAGGTCTGCGCGACCCACCTGGCCGAGTTCGGCATCGGGCGCTACACCGGCAGCCAGACCAGCACCAAGCTGAAGGTGACCGGCATCGACCTCTTCTCGGCCGGCGACTTCATGGGCGGCGAGGGTTACGACGAGATCGTGCTCTCCGACCCCATGGGCGGCGTCTACAAGAAGCTGGTGCTGAAGGACGAGAAGCTCGTCGGCGCCTGCCTCTATGGCGACACGGTGGACGGCAGCTGGTACTTCAAGCTGCTGCGCGAGGGCCGCAAGATCGGCGACATCCGCGACCGGCTGATGTTCGGCGAGTCCAACACCGGCGACGTGGGCCACCAGGGCCACAGCAAGGCCGCCGCGATGGCCGACACCGACGAGGTCTGCGGCTGCAACGGCATCACCAAGGGCGCCATCTGCAAGGCCATCAAGGAGAAGGGCCTGTTCACCATCGAGGAGGTGCGCAAGCACACCAAGGCCAGCGCCTCCTGCGGCTCGTGCACCGGGCTGGTGGAGCAGCTCATCATGTTCACCGCCGGCGGCGACTACTCGGCCACGCCGAAGAAGAAGGCGATGTGCGGCTGCACCGACCACAGCCACCAGGAAGTGCGCGAGGCGATCAAGGAGCAGCACCTGCTGACCATTGCGGACACCTACGCAGCGATGGAGTGGAAGACCCCCAACGGCTGCGCCAGCTGCCGCCCGGCGATCAACTACTACCTGATCAGCAGCTGGCCCAAGGAGGCCAAGGACGACCCGCAGAGCCGCTACATCAACGAGCGCTCGCACGCCAACATCCAGAAGGACGGCACCTACTCGGTGATCCCGCGCATGTGGGGCGGCGAGACCACCGCAGATGAGCTGCGCCGCATCGCCGACGCGGTGGACAAGTACAAGATCCCCACCGTCAAGGTCACCGGCGGCCAGCGCATCGACCTGCTGGGCGTGAAGAAGGAAGACCTGGTCAACGTCTGGAAGGACATCGGCATGCCCAGCGGCCACGCCTATGCCAAGGCGCTGCGCACCGTGAAGACCTGCGTGGGTTCGGAGTGGTGCCGCTTCGGCACGCAGGACTCGACCCAGATGGGCAAGGACCTGGAGCGCGCGATGTGGCGCATGTATGCCCCGCACAAGGTCAAGTTCGCGGTCTCGGGCTGCCCGCGCAACTGCGCCGAGGCCGGCATCAAGGACGTGGGCATCGTCGGCGTCGATTCGGGCTGGGAGATGTACGTGGCCGGCAACGGCGGCATCAAGACCGAGGTGGCGCACTTCTTCACCAAGCTGAAGACGGCCGAAGAGGTGCTGGAGTACACCGGCGCCTTCATCCAGCTGTACCGCGAAGAAGGCTGGTACCTGGAACGCACCGTGCATTACGTGAACCGGGTCGGGCTGGACTACGTGAAAGAGAAGATCCTGAACAACGCCGAGCTGCGCAAGCGGCTGTGGGAGACGCTGCAGTTCTCGCTCGACGGCGAGCCGGACCCGTGGTTCGACTTTGCCGACGCCAAGGTGGACGTGCGGCAGTTCCAGCCGGTGCTGAGTGCACCTGTTGGGGAACCCATCAGTTCGCCGGCGGGCGAGACGGCCAAGGCTTGAAAGGGGAGCAGAAATGACTGAATGGATTGCAATCTGCCGGGTGGAAGACATCCCGGTGCTGGGCTCGCGCCGCGTGGCGCGGCCGGGCGCCTGTGATGTCGCCGTGTTCCGCAACAGCGCCGACAAGGTCTTCGCCTTGCTCGACCGCTGCCCGCACAAGGGCGGCCCGCTGAGCCAGGGCATCGTGTTCGGCGAGAGCGTGGCCTGCCCGCTGCACAACTGGACCATAGGCCTGGCCGACGGCTGCGCCAAGGCACCGGATGTGGGCTGCACGACGCCGTTCGCGGTGCGCGTGGACGACACCGGCTTGGTGCATCTGGACCCGCACGAGCTGGCGACGCTGGCCATCGAGCTGCAAAAGCCCAAGGCCGGCCCGCAAGCCTCCACCGGCGCGCTGGGCGACCAGAGCTTCGCGGTGCAAGCCCCGCACACCGCCTGACGCACCGGCCACGCGCACCCATGGCTGAAACCCGTTCGACCTGCCCCTACTGCGGTGTCGGCTGCGGCGTGATCATCGAGTCACAAGGCGGCCAGATCAGCGGTGTGCGCGGCGACCCCGAGCACCCGGCCAACTTCGGTCGGCTGTGCACCAAGGGCTCCACGCTGCACCTGACCGCCAGCGCGGCGGTGACGCGCCAGACCCGGCTGCTGCAGCCGCTGCAGCGCCTGCAGCGCGGCGGGCCGACGCAGCCCATAAGCTGGCACGACGCGCTGGAGCTGGCGGCCGACCGCTTTGCCGACGTGCTGCAGGCCCACGGCAGCGACGCCGCCGGCTTCTACGTCTCGGGCCAGTTGCTCACCGAGGACTATTACGTCTTCAACAAGCTGGTCAAGGGCCTGGTGGGCAGCAACCACATCGACACCAACTCGCGGCTGTGCATGTCCAGCGCGGTGGCCGGCTACAAGCTCACGCTGGGGGCCGACGCGCCGCCCGCCTGCTACGACGACCTCGCGCTGGCCGAGACCGTCTTCATCACCGGCAGCAACATGGCCTGGGCGCACCCCATCCTGTTCCGCCGGCTGGAGGACGCGCGCCGCGCCAACCCGGCGCAGAAGTGGATCGTGGCCGACCCGCGCCGCACCGAGACCGCCGCCCAGGCCGACCTGCACCTGGCGCTGCTGCCGGGCAGCGACGTGGCGCTCTGCCACGGCCTGCTGCACCTGCTGCTGTGGGAGGAGCTGACCGACCCGGGCTTCATCGCGGCGCACACCACCGGCTTCGCCGCACTGAAGGCCCGGGTGCGCGAGTACACGCCGCGCGAAACCGCGCGCCTGACGGGGCTGAAGGAAGAAGACCTGGTGACCGCCGCGCGCTGGTTCGGCCAGAGCAAGGCGACGCT
The DNA here is from genome assembly GCA_035460745.1 of Ideonella sp. Lineage (GTDB taxonomy): Bacteria > Pseudomonadota > Gammaproteobacteria > Burkholderiales > Burkholderiaceae_C > Ideonella. The sequence continues at coordinate 4,057 of DATHWJ010000081.1, forward strand.
GTCGCTGTATTGCCAGGGCCTGAACCAAAGCGTGGCCGGCACCGACAAGAACGCCGCGCTGATCAACCTGCACCTGGCCACCGGCCAGATCGGCAAGCCCGGCGCCGGGCCGTTTTCGCTCACCGGCCAGCCCAATGCGATGGGCGGGCGCGAGGTGGGTGGGCTGGCCAACCTGCTCTCGGCCCACCGCGACCTGAGCAACCCCGAGCACCGCGCCGAAGTGGCCGCGCTGTGGGGCGTGCCTGACGTGCCGGCGAAGCCCGGCAAGACGGCGGTGGAGATGTTCCAGGCCGCGGCCGATGGCGAGATCAAGGCGCTGTGGATTGCCTGCACCAACCCGGCCCAATCGATGCCCGACCAGAAGACGCTGCGCCGCGCGCTGGAGCGGGCCGAGTTCGTCGTGCTGCAGGAGGCCTTCGCCACCACCGCCACCGCACCCTTCGCCGACCTGCTGCTGCCGGCCACCACCTGGGGCGAAAAGGAAGGCACCGTGACCAACAGCGAGCGCCGCATCAGCCGCGTGCGCCCGGCCATGGCCGCGCCCGGCGAGGCGCGCGACGACTGGGCCATCGCGGCCGACTTCGCGCGCCGGCTGGCCGCCCGCATCGCGCCGGAGCGGGCCGCCTTGTTCGACTACGCCAACGCCGAGGCTGTCTGGAACGAGCACCGCGAGACCACCCGCGGCCGCGACCTCGACATCACAGGGATGAGCTACCTGATGCTGGAGACCCAGGGACCGCAGCAATGGCCGCTGCGCGAAGGCGAGGTCCAGGGGCAGGCGCGGCTGTATGCCGACGGCATCTTCCCCACCGCCGACGGCAAGGCCCGCTTCGCCGACCTGCCGCTGAAGGCGCTGGCCGAGCCGCGCGATGCGCGCTTCCCCTTCAGCCTGCTGACCGGCCGGCTGCGCGACCAGTGGCACGGCATGAGCCGCACCGGCACGCTGGGCCGCCTCTACGGCCACGAAGGCGAGCCGGCGATCGAGATGACGCGCCAGGACATGGCGCGGCTGAAGCTGGTGGATGGCGACATCGTGCGCGTGACCTCGCGCCGCGGCAGCCTGCTGCTGCCGGCCCGCGCCAGCGAGACCTTGGCGCCCACGCAGGCCTTCATCGCGATGCACTGGGGCGAAGAGGCGCTGAACGGGCACGACGCCGAAGGCAAGGCGGTGGGCGGCGTGAACGCGCTGACGACGCCGGCCTTTTGCCCGCAGTCCAAGCAGCCCGAGCTCAAGCACAGCGCGGTCAAGCTGGAGAAGCTCGCGCTGCCCTGGCGGCTGACCGCCATGGCCTGGCTGCCGGCCGACGAGGCGCTGGCCGTGCGCGAGCGGCTGAAGCCTGTGCTCAACGCCTTCGACTATGCGAGCTGCCTGCCCTTCGGCCGCGAGCCGGACGTCTCGATCGACCACCCGCAGGGCCGGCTGGGCCTGGTGCTGCGCGCAGCCTCGGTGATCGCGCCCGACGACAGCGTGCTCGCCCCGCTGCGCGCCGCGCTGGGCCTGGCCGACACCCACGTGCTGGCCTACCAGGACGCGCGCCGCGGCCAGCAGCGCGCGCTGAAGATCGCCCGCGAGGGCGGCGTAGAGCGGCTGCGCGCCTTCTGGGTGGCCGGCGACGCCAGCGGCGACGCCTGGCTGCGCACCCTGCTGGAGGCCGATCAGAGCCTGCCGGGCCCGGGACGCAACCTGCTGGCACCCGGTGCGCTGGCCGGCAAGACGGCCGCACCGCGCAGCCCGCAGGTCTGCACCTGCTTCAACGTCAGCGAAGCGGCGATCAACACCACGCTGCAGGCGGGCACCGGCGACGCCGAGGCGCGGCTGGCGCAGTTGCAGGCCTCGCTGAAGTGCGGCACCAACTGCGGCTCCTGCATCCCGGCGCTGCGCACGCTGGCGAAGCAAGCCGTTGCCGCCACTGTCCCCAGGGCCGCCTGACATGCAGCCCCCACGCTCACTGCGTTCGCTGCCCCCCGAGGGGGCGTCTCAGCGCCTTCGGGCGGCCGGGCGCCGTGAAATGCAGCCCCCACGCTCACTGCGTTCGCTGCCCCCCGAGGGGGCGTCTCAGCGCCTTCGGGC
>DATHWJ010000082.1:0-19320 GCA_035460745.1 Ideonella sp.
CGCCAGCGCCGCGGGGATGTCGAGCAGGTCGGAGAAGCTCTGCGCGCGTATCACGCCGGTCTGCGCAAACAGCGCGTCGTACATGCGGTCGGCGCCGGCCAGCGCGCCGGTGTGCGAGACGGCGGCCTGCGCGCCCGACTCGGAGCGGCCTATCTTGAAGACCACCACCGGCTTGCCGGCGCGGGCCGCCTTGAGCGCTGCGGCGCGGAACTTGGCCGGGTGGCGCAGCCCCTCCATGTAGAGCGCGATCACGCGCGTCGCCGGGTCGTCGGCCAGGTGGTCGACGAAATCCGCCAGGTCGAGGTCGACCTCGTTGCTGGTCGAGATCAGCTTGGACAGGCCGATGCCGCGCGCCGCCGCGCGCGACAGCAGCGCACCGAGGATGCCGCCGCTCTGCGAGACCACGCCGATCGCGCCGGCGTGGAAGCTCTCCATCTCCAGCGCGCCGGTGGCCGAGAGCGTGATGCCGTCGGTCAGGTTGACCAGGCCGATGGTGTTGGGGCCGAGCAGCCGCATGCTGCCGGCGGCCTCGAGCAGCTGCTGCTGGCGCCGCGCGCCTTCTTCGCCCACCTCGGTGTAGCCGCTGGCCAGCACGATGGCGGCCGCGGTGCCGCGCGCCGCGAGCTCGCGCACGGCCTCGTGGGCCCGCTCGGCGCCCAGCAGCACGATGCCCACGTCCGGCGCTTCGGGCAGCGAGGCGATGTCGGGGTAGCAGCGCAGCCCGCCTATGGTCTCGGCGCGCGGGTTGACGGGGTAGATCGCGCCGGCGAAGCCGTGCCTGGTGAGGTAGGCCACCGGGCGGCCGGCCGTCTTGGCCGGGTCGGCGGAGGCGCCTATCACCGCGACGCTGCGCGGCTGCAGCAGGCGGGCGATGGCCGCGCGTTGGGCTGTCGTCGAAACCATGGTCTCAGCTCCTCTTTGCCGCGGCGGCGTTCAGGAAGGCCAGCACCGACTCGCGGTGTGCGCTGGTGGTGTAGCAAATGCCCTGGGCCTGGCTGCCCAGCGCGAAGACCTGCTCGGCCGCGAGCTCGAAGCTCTGGTTCAGGATGCCCTTGCCCAGCGCCAGCGCCGCGGCCGAGCCCTGGCTCAGCTCGGCGGCCCAGGCCTGCGCGTCGGCCAGCAGGCGATCGGCCGGGCTGGTGCGGTCGGCGATGCCCAGCGCCGCGGCCTCGGCCGCGGCCACGGTGCGGCCGGTGAAGATCAGCTCCTTGGCGCGCGAGAGGCCCACGCGGCGCGGCAGGAAGTACATGCCGCCGCCGTCGGGGATCAGGCCGCGCTTGATGTAGCTCCAGGCGAAGCTGGCCGCCTCCGACGCGACCACGAAGTCGCAGGCCATCGCCAGGTCGGCGCCCAGGCCGTTGGCCGAGCCGTTGACGGCGGCGATGGTGGGCTTGGGCAGGTGGTGCAGCAGGCCCACGCTGTGGTGCACGCGCTGCTGGCGGCTCCAGCCGTTGAAGGCCACCTCGCCGGGTGGCGCGTCCATGCGCCGCTGCATGCCGGCCACGTCGCCGCCGGCGCAAAAGCCCTTGCCGGTGCCGGTCAGCACCAGCGCGCGGACGGCGGGGTCGGCGCCGACCGCTTCGAGCGCGGCGATGAACTCGCTGCGCATGCCGTCGCTCATCGCGTTGCGCTTGTCGGGGCGGTTGAGTGTCAGCGTGGCGATGCCGTCCTGCACGCTCAGCAGGATGGTCTTGTCGGTGGTGTTGTCCATGGGGCGTCTTCTCCTGGGTCAGTCTGCGGTGATGTGGCCGTCCTTGACGACCTTGCGCCAGCGCACTTCCTCGGCGCGCACATAGCGGTCGAGCTCCTCGGGGCTGCCCGCGCTCACCACCAGGCCCTCGGCCTGCACCTGCTTGCGGAAGGCCTCGCCCTGCACGGCGCGCTTGACGGCGGCGTTGAGCCGGGCGACCACCTCCTTGGGCGTGCCGGCCGGTGCATACAGGCCGTACCAGCTCTCGGCCGCGTAGCCGGGCACGCCGGCCTCGGCCAGCGTCGGCACGCCCTCGTAGGCCGGCGAGCGCTCGGCGGTGGTGACGGCCAGGGCCCGCAGCTTGCCGGCGTCGACAAAGGCGTTGGCCGCCGCGGCGGTGGCGAACATCATGTCGATCTGGCCGGCCAGCAGGTCGTTCATCGCCGGGCCGGCACCGCGGTAGGGCACGTGCACCAGCTCGACCTGCGCCAGGCTCTTGAAGAGCTCGCCGGCCAGGTGGGCCGAGGTGCCGTTGCCCTGCGAGCCGTAGGTGAGCTTGCCCGGCTCGGCCTTGGCGGCGGCGATCAGCTCCCTGACCGTCTTGTAGGGCTTGTCGGTGCGCACCACCAGCACGTTGGGCGAGCGGCCGAGCAGCACGATGGGCGCGAAGGCCTTGTCCGGCGCATACGGCAGCTTGGGCTGCAGGCTGGTGTTCACCGCGTGGGCGAAGGTGGCCATCACCAGGGTGTAGCCGTCGGGCGCGCTCTTGGCGACGAAATCGGTGCCGATGATGGTGCCGGCGCCCGGCTTGTTGTCGACGATGACCGGCTGGCCGAGCTCGTGCGACATGCCCGCGGCGAGCGTGCGGCTGATGCTGTCGGTGCCGCCGCCGGGGGCGAAGGGCACGACGATGCGCAGCGGCTTGTCGGGGAAGGCGGCGAGGGCGGGCGTGGCGAAGGCGGCCAGCGTCAGCGTGGCGGCGAGGGCTCGTAAGGCTTTGTGCATGCTTGTCTCTCGGTCTCGGCTCGGTGGAAGGGGAGCTTGTCGTCGGCAGCCGGGCGGCCCGTGGCGGGCGGCGCTCGCTGCGCTTTTTCTGTGCGGCCAGCTTATGCTCGGGGCCTGCACAAAGCACCCCGCCCATTCCACCCAGTGGAAGGGCCGCGCCGCCCGGCCGCCGGAGACCTGATGAAAACCCCCGCTTTTGCGCCGCTGCTGCCCCCGCCGCCGGGCAAGTCGCCCGCCAACCGCTCGCTGGAGCGCGGCATCCTGGTGCTGCGCGCCTTTCGCCAGGGCTCGGCGCTGCTGGGCAACGGCGAGATCGCCGAGCGCACGGGGCTCTCGCCGGCCACCGTGAGCCGCCTGGCGCAGACGCTGGTGGGCACCGGCTTTCTGGTGCACGACCGGGCGGCGCGCGCCTACCGCCTGGGCGCGCCGGTGCTCAGCCTGGCCCACGCGATGCGCACCGGCTCGCAGGTGCTGCAGGTGGCCGCGCCGCTGATGCGCGCGTTGGCGGAGAAGCTGCGCATCAACGTCGGCATGGCGGTGGCCGACGGCGCCGAGATGGTCTACCTCGAGTCCATCCGCTACAACCGCAAGGTCTCGCTGCGCAACGTGGTGAGCGGCCAGCGCGTGCCGATGGAGCTGACCTCGCTGGGGCGGGCCCACCTGGCGGTGCTGGCGGCGCCGCAGCGCGAGGCGCTGATGCAGCAGTTCCAGGTCCGGCGCGCGGCGGAGTGGCCGCAGCTCCAGGCCGAGATCGACGCGGCCGTGGCGCAGGTGCTGGCCGAGGGCTTCTGCGCCGCGTCATGGCAGCCCGAGGTGGTGGCGCTGGCGACGCCGCTCGTCGTGGCGGGGCAGGGCGTCTATGTCGTCAATGCGAGCGTGGCGACGCAGGATCCGCTGGGCCGCGTGGCGATGGAGTTGCGGGGGCCGCTGCTGGCGCTGGCGGCGCAGATCGCGCAGCGGCTGGGGAGCGGGGTGGGGCCGGCGGGGTGAGCGGGGCCGGGTGAAGGGGTCTCCAGGTATTCGGCACTGGCGCCGCTAACGGTTGCCTAATGGGGGCGGCGCATCCTCCTCATCACCGACCCCCAGGCTTGGACAGGAGACCCACATGACGACTCGCTCGATGGCTATCGCATTCACCGGCCTGGCGCTCGCCGCGGCCGCGCGTGCCCAGGAGATCCCGGCACCCAGCCTCGCCGTCGGCGACAGCTGGTCGTATCGCGAGACCGACCTGCTGACCAAGAACGAAACCGGCCAGCTCAGCGAGACGGTCACGGCCGCGGACGCCACCGAGTACTGGATCGATGCCCGCCGCCAGGCGCGCACCTGGTGGCGCGGCGACGCCGTCAAGCACCTGCACCGCGAGCAGTTCACCTACGCCGAGAGCGCGCCCGACCAGCGCGGCAAGACCATCGCGACCAACGACGCGGGCTGCGCCTACCCCTGGCCGCTGAAGGTCGGCCAGCAGTTCGAGTGCACCGAAAAGACCACCTGGCCGAACGGCTGGAAGGTGCGCTACGAGCTGAAGTTCGCAGTCGAGGCCGCGGAGAGTGTCCAGACGCCCGCGGGCCGGTTCGATACGCTGCGCCTGGTCGCCAAGGGTTTCGCCACCAACGAAACCAGCAACGTGGTCAGCCGCCAGGAGCGCACCTTCTGGCTCGCCGCCGCGGTCAAGCGGGAGGTCAAGCACGAGATCCGCACGGTGTTGCCGAGCGGACAGGTGTTCAAGGCGGAGGGGCGTGAGCTGGTGGGGTTCAAGGCGGGAGGGAGCTGAGCCGGGCGAGAGGCCGGTATCGCCGGCCGGATCAGCCCGCGTCGGCCTCTGGGAGCTTCGCGATCACCTTGATCTCGAACTGGAAACCATAGAGCCAGGTCACGCCGATGCCGGTCAGCGTCGGGTGCGGCGCGTCGCCCCAGTACGCCGGCACCACCTTCCAGATCGTGTCGAAATTCGATTCGGGATCGACGATGAAGACGGTGACGTCGATCACGTCATCGAAGCTGCAGCCGGCAGCCGCCAGGATGGCGTTGAGGTTGTCGAACGCGAGCCGGACCTGCGCCTCGAGGTCGGGCTCCGGCGAGCCGTCGGGGCGACTGCCGACTTGCCCCGAAACGAACAGGAAGCCGTTGGACCGTATCGCCGGCGAGTAGCGATTCTTTTCATACAGCGCCTGGCGCCCGGGCGGAAAAACGACGTCACGTGTAGCCATGGATGTCCTTCTTGAAGGGGTCGAAGCCGACCCGGTGATCACGATGAAGGGACTCTAGGGATGCGTGCCGCCCGGATCAACGAGCCAGGCCAACAATCACTGTTTGCAGAATCCAAACAATCTTCGAAATATCTGGAGCAGCGATGGACCGGTTCGATGCGATGCAGGCATTCGCTCGCGTGGTGGAAACACGCAGCTTCACCAAGGCGGCCGAGACACTTCACCTGAACAAGACCAGCGTGACGCAACTGGTGCAGCAGCTGGAAGCGCGGCTGCGCGTCAAGCTGCTCAACCGCACCACGCGCAAGGTCAACGTCACGGCCGACGGCGCGGCCTACTACGAGCGCGTGGTGCGCCTGCTGGCCGACATGGACGATGCCGAGACCAGCCTGTCCGGCGCCGCGGCGTCGCCCAGGGGCCGGCTGCGGGTGGATGTGCCCAGCCCGCTGGCTCGCATGATCCTGGTGCCGGCCTTGCCGGCCTTCCACGCACGCTATCCCGACATCCAGCTCGACATGGGCGTGAGCGATCGCATGGTGGACCTGATCGGCGAGAACGTGGACTGCGTGGTGCGCGGCGGCGAACTGACCGACCTGTCGCTGATGGCACGCCGCGTGGGCGACCTGCAGCTCGGGGTCTACGCGGCGCCGAGCTACCTGGAACGCGCCGGCACGCCCTCGCACCCGCGAGAGCTCGAAGACACGCACCACCGCATCGTGGGCTTTCTGTGGTCACGTACCGGCAAGACCTTTCCATACGCCATGCACCGGGACGGCGAGCGCATCGAAGTGCAAGGCCGCCACGTGTTCGCGGTCGACGACGGCAATGCCTACCTCGCGGCCGGCCTGGCCGGCCTGGGCGTCCTTTGGCTGCCGGACTACATGGCCGACGCGCACCTGGCACGCGGCGAGCTGCTGCCCCTGTTCGCGGGCTGGCGCTTCGATTCGATGCCGCTGTACGTGGCGTTTCCGCCGAATCGGCATGTCAGCGCCAAGCTGCGCGTGTTCATCGACTGGGTTGCTGAACTGATGGCGCAGCATGCGCCTGTCGCCGTCCGGCGTGATGCGTGACCTGAGATGATGACAGTGGGGTGTGGGCGAGCGCCGGGACGCGACCCCAAGCTGTCAGCGGATCTTTCGACTGGCTGCTGGATTTGAGCATGAGCATGAGCAAGCAACGACGACGCCTTCATCCGGACGAGTTCGCAGCTGGCCCTCGGCCACCGTTGGGAACCGAGGCCGCCTGCGAGTTGCTCATTGGCGCAAGTGCCCGCGCGGCGATTCTTGTCGAAGGATGGAGTGATCAAGCCGCTCTTGAATCGCTTGCCCTGAAACGGGGTTGGGACTTGACGGCCGAGGGAATCGGCGTCGTGCCCATGGGCGGCATCACGAACATCGGCAAGTTTGCGCAAGCGCTGGGCCCGCGAGGGCTGCAGGTCCGCCTGGCGGGCCTCTGCGACGCGGCCGAGGAAGCCTATGTCACGCAAACCCTGCGCCGCATGGGGCTTGGCAGCACGCAGACCCGCGAAGAGAGGGAGGCGCTCGGCTTTTTTGTGTGTGAAGCCGACCTGGAGGACGAGCTGATTCGGGCCTTGGGCACGGCAGCCGTCGAGCGCGTCCTTGAAGGCGAAGGCGAGCTGGCGTCCTTCCGCAAGTTTCAGGAGCAGCCGGCGCAACTTGGGCGCAGCACGCACGCGCACCTTCGGCGCTTCATGGGCACCCGCGCGCGCCGGAAGATCCGTTACGGATCCTTGTTGGTGGAAGCACTGCCGCTTGAGCGCGTACCCCGGGCGCTGGACCTCGTGCTCACCCATCATCGAGGATGATCTTCCAAGAAGTGCGGCTCCGCGCGCTCCGGCGCCGGCCGGATCGCGATCGACCTGTCGCTCGGATCGCCCCTGCAGTTGCGCAGCAGCTCAAGCCGCAATCGCCTGCGGCCCGATCGCCGTCTCTCGCCCAGCCCCCATGAACAGCCGTTGCATGTCCACAAATGGTCCCAGCGTCAGCGCCGCGCGCACCTCCGCCCACCCTGCCGGGTCCTGCGCAATCGCGTCGTAGAGCGCCCGGTCCAGCTGCATCGTCTCCAGCACCTCCTCGCTCAGCGCATCCACCCAGGCCATGGCCAGCGTGCGCTCGTCCAGACCTACCAGCCGCAGCTCATTGCCCGGTGAGAGGGGCGCCTCCGGCAAACGCCGCAGCAGTTCCACCTTCATGCACTCCACGACCACGTCGTCGAGGCCGAGATCGCGCAGCAGCAGCTTCTCCCGCAGCGCCGGCCAGCCGAATACCGTGCGCATCGCCAGCGCGCTGCCGATCTCCCGCGCGGCCGGCGCGGCGCCCGCGCCGAAAGACTTGTCGAAGGCTTTCAGCGCGTCTTCCTCCAGCTTCAGGTGCTCGACCATGCTGCGCGCCGGCAGCGCGGCGATCCATTGCTGGCGGCCCATGTCCAGCAGGTTCAGGTTGCACTCGGCGCGGAAGCCGGTGCCGCATTGGCTGCAGGTGGTGTCCTGGAAGCGGTTCTCCAGGATGGCCTGGCGCAGATCGGGTCGGCGGTCGGCGTTGATGCTGCCGGCCACGGGGGCGTTGTTGAGGTGGCCGCACTTCGGGCAACTCAGGTTCAGGGGCATGAACAGCGACATGGCGGCTCCTTCAGAGAGTGGACAGCCAGCTGACCGCCGGGTGTGACGGGTTCATCTTGCCCGAGTGGTAGCAGGCGAAGAGTTCGGAGAACCACTCCGCCGGCGAGCGGAACTGGTAGCCGCTGACACCCATCTTGCGCTGCGCCAGCGGGTATTCGGTCCAACTGCCAGCGTAGCTCTCCTGGAAGCACTGCGTGCCGATGGCGCAGGCCTTGGCCGAGGCCGCGGTCTGCCAGGGGTCGAGGCCCACGCGCATGCGATCGGCATGGGCGCAGGCGTCTGCGCGGCGGCGCTCCCATTCTTCGGCGCTGGCGCCGCCCGTGGGCACCGGCATCGGGGGTTTGCCGACCCCGTCGAGATAGGCCGCAAGGTAGTCGAGGTCGAAGTCGTAGAGGTCCTTCAAGGCCTTGGCCACGGGGCGCACGTTGCTGCCGTGCTCCACCCAGCCGCCCAGCGCGTTGCCGCGGTTCTTCATGAAGCCGAGCTTGTCGTCCACCGCGTGCCCCACTTCGTGCAGGGTGTTCCATTCGAAGTAGGTCATCACCTCGCCGGCCACCACCTTGGCGTTCGGGTCGATGTCGTCCAGCTCGTGCGGCAGGCCCACGCCGTAGTAGCCGCCGGTCTGCGGCGGGCCCTCGCTCATGCAGACCTCCTTCTTGTCGGAGTTGAAGTAGGAGCCGTCGGCCCGGCCCTTCTTCTGGGTGAAGATCTTCAGGCTGTCGTTGTCCAGCGTCATCGACTTCGGCAGCTTGCTCATCAGCTGGTACATGCGCCGCAGGTCGGGCGCCTTCTCGGCCTCCTGCATGTCGAAATTGCGTGAGCGGTTCAGGATCTCGAGCTCCTGCTTCTTCTGCTCGATCTGTTCGGGGGTGGCCGCCGGGTTGTCCTGCTTGAACTGCTCCATGCCGTTCTCGACGAACTTGGCGTCCTTGTAGAGCGCCAGCTGGCAGCCAAAGCGGGCCTGGAAGACCTCGTTCATCACCTTGTGCCGCACGCCGGGGTCGAGGTTCTCGACCAGCTTGTCCAGGCGCTCGGGCCCGTCGGACTGCGCCAGCAGCGCCTTCAGCTCGGCCGGGCTCGGGGCGGTGCCGGCCTGCATGGTCAGGCTGAGCAGCGTTTCGCGGGCGCGCTCGCGTGAGCGCTGCAGCAGCTTCAGCGCCTCGGCCATGCTGCGCTGCTCGGCCTGCGCGCGGCCGTTTTCCAGGTCGAAGCGCACCGCGGCGATGTCCTTGGTCACGGCGTAACGCTGGTCGTGCCGCTCCATCGTCAGCAGCTCGGGCGTGATGGCTTCGATCAGCTCGGCCACCTTCACCTGCGCGTCGGCGATGGCGCGTTGCTTGTGGAACTCCACCATCACCGCCTCGATCACCTTCTGTGCGGCCACGCGGTGGGCTGCGTCCTTGCGCACCTTGTTCATCGTGTCGTCCAGGCGCTCGAGCTGCGCCTGCAGCGCATCTCGCACGAAGCCGGCCTGGGTGTGCGTGGCGAGCAGGGTGACCACGGGCTCGCGCGCGCCGCGCTCGAACTCGCGCAGCTGGTGGTACTGGCTCAGTGCGAGACGAGCCTGCGTGCACAGGGTCATCGCCTGCTCCAGGCGGTCCTTGGCGCCACGCTCGTCGGTGCTGGCCAGCTTGCCGGCCTCGGTCAGGCGGGACTGCGCCTGCATCACCGGCATCATCACGGCCATGGCCTCGGGGTCGTCGCGCAGGCCGTCGACGAACGCCTGTGCGCGCCGCAGCGCGGTCTGCAGACCGCCGGCGCTGTCTTCGGGCAGGGTCTTGGCCTGCTCGGCCAGCTCGCTGTACTCGGCGAAGCTGGCGCCATCCTTCAGCACCTGCGTGGCCTGGCGCAGCACGCCTTCGAACATCGCTCGTGCATCGGCCGTCTGGCCCGTTTCGCCCAGCTTGGCCGCGGTGGCATGCTCGGCGCGCAGCCGGGCCACCAGCGGCTCCACGGCGGTCTTGTTCGGCAGCTTGCCGATCTCGGCCAGCTTGTCGCCCGAGGCCTTGCGCGCGTCGAGATAGGCCTGGTGCGCATCGACCGCCTTGCCCAGCGTGTCCAGCGCCGCGGGCAGCGGCTTCAGGCGTTCGCGGGCGCCGTTGTGGTTCTTCAGCGCGGCCGCGGCCTTGGCCGCGTCCAGCGTGGCCACCAGGCCGTCGAGCTCGGCTTGCAGGTGCTCGGCTTCGCCGGGGATGCGCGGCTGCAGGCTCTGCACCGCGTCATCCACCGGCTTGAGCGCCTTGTCGTATTCGGCGCCGTTGGTCTCCAGCGAGCGGCAGACGCTGCACGCGTTGACGATCTCGGTGACCAGGTCCTGGGCGGCGAAGAAGGCGCCGGCGGCGGCCGCCTTCTGCATGGCGTGGCGCTTGTCTTCGATGAGCTGGCGCTCCTCGGCGCTGTAGGTGCGGGTCGCCGGCAGCGAGGCGATGGCCGGATCGAGCTGGCCGGTGATCGCTTGCGCGTAGCCGAGGCCGCGCGCCGCGATCTGCTTGAGACCCGCGACCATGTCCAGCGCTTCCTTGGCCTTGGCCAGGCCCAGTGCGGGGTCGTTGTTGCCGCGCGCGGTGCCGGCCTCGGTCTGCAGCAGCTTCAGGCGCGCGAGGCCGGTGGCGATGTGGGCCCGGTAGCCGTCGGTGTCCAGCCCCGCCACGGCCTGCTTCACGTCCTCGACCTTGAGGTCCAGCTCGATCACTTGCGGCGCACCGGCCCGCACGGTCTGCACCACCGGCCGCGCCAGCGTCAGCCGGGCTTCGGCGCCGGGGTAGTTCAGCCCGGGCGCCGCGGCCGCGAGCTCGGCGTCGTCGATGAACTGCTGGATCTGGGCCAGTTCCTGGTCGTAGTAGCCGGCCGGGTTGAGGCTCTCGTCGATCAGCGCCTGCCGCAGCGCTTTCACGGTCTGCAGTTGCGTGGCGTACGACTCGGACGCGAGCATCAGCTTCAGCGCTTCCTGGGTGGCGTCGCAAGCGGCGTTGAGATCGATGCGGGCTTGCGCGATGTTCTTGGGATCGATGCTGGCGTACTGCTCGGCCTGGTCGCGCAGCGTCTTGGCGTTTTGCAGCTTGGGCGCGAGGTCGCCGGTGCCGGCGCCAGCGTTCTCGGCGGCCTGGTAGCCGCTGTCGAAGGCCGCCAACGCCGCCACCAGGTCGGCGTCCAGCGCATTCACGGCGCTGCGATCCTGCATGCCGGAGATGATGTCGTCGTTGTCGGCCTGCGACCTCGCATCGGCCAGGCGCTGCTTCGCCGCGCTGGCCAGTGCCAGGGCGAACTTCCAGTCGGGCACGCCGCGCGCCGTGTCGGCTTCGCCCAGCAGACCGCGCACGGCTTGCAGCGAGTCGGCTGCGGCTGCGGCGCCCGGCAAGAGGCCCACCGCGGCAAGTTCGTCGTCGGCCAGCTTGCGCTCGGCGAAGTACGCATTGGCATCGGCCAGCAGTTGCAAGGCTGGTGCGTGCAGCGGCTCGGCCGAGTTCAGCACGCGCTCGCCCATCGTGTACTCGCCTTGCAGCCTGCGCGCCTCGGCGTGCTGGCGGTCTTCGGCGATGCGGGTCCGGTAGGCGGTGAGCGCCGCGTAGCCGGCCTCGGCGGCGTGCGTCTCCACTTCGTCCCGCCGCAGGCGGAAGGCATCGAGCGCGTCGTGGTAGGCCCCGACCTCGTTGGTGCGCCCCACCAGCAGCTTCAGGCTGACGTTGGCACTGACCAGGCCGGCGCTGCGCGCGCGCAGATCCAGCCGATTCGTCTCCGGCATGAGGTCGGGTGCCAACGCAGCGAGATGCTGCCGCACGGGATTGCTGAACGCCAGCATCTCGCCCTGGGCCGGCTGGCCCCAGGTGGCAATGGCGTTCTCGGAGTTCTCGAGTCGCTGGACGTAGTCCTTGTAATCGGTGTCGAACTCGTCCGACAGCCGCACCAGCCGCAGCGCCGTCTCGACCATCGCGGGCAGCTTCTCCAGATCGGGCGCCGTGCCCTTGATGCGGTCGTGGTTGCCGCTGGCGAAGGCGTCTTCGATGCTGCGCCAGGTCGTGCGCGCCTCGCTGAGCGCCGTCTTGGCCTCGCGGTCGCCCACCTTGGCCGCGTCGATAGGCTTCAGCTCCTTCATCCGCTCCTCGCGGTCGTCGCGCACGTCGAGAAACTCGGCCAGTTCGTCGGCGCGCTCGATGGTGTCGTTGGTCGCGCCCAGCGCCTGCTCGACCAGGCCCAGCGCCCCGGCGTCGTCGAAGCCCGTCGAGGCCGACTGCGCCTGCTGCAGCAGGCCGTTCACCTTCGCGTGGCCCTTGGCGACGATGGGGTCGGTGAGCTGCTTGTGCGCCGTCAGCGTGGCGTAGCGCCCGGCGAGCAGGCGCGAGCGCGCGGCCTCGTAGCGGGCGCGGGCAGCCAGCGGCGCCTGGGCATCGTTTTCTATCGTGTCGATCAGCCCTTTCGCGGTGGTCGCGGCCAGCGTCACGTCATCGGGCGAGGCATCTTCGGCCACCGTCAGCGCGGGGTTGATGGCTTGGCGCTGGCCGTCGAGCGCCGGCGGCAGGCCGTCGGCGAAGCCGGCCGAGAGCTTGGCCTGCAGCAGCACCCAGCGGGCGTCCTGCGCCTGCAGCAACTCGCGCGGGCCGCGCAGCGTTTCCTGGCGTTTGAGTTCGTCCTGCACCGCCTGCACCTGGCCGGTGGGCTGCGGCTGCGCGCTGGGCAGTGCCTTGGTGAGCGCGTCGGCCAGCCGCGTGGTGGCGGCCAGTACCCCGCGCAGCATGTCCGTATCGCCGGTGGCGCTGCCCTTGGCGTGGCGGTCCGCGATGAAATCGCGCATCAGGCGCAGTTCACCGGCATTGCCGGGGGCGCTCGCCAGCACGCGGTCGGCGTCGGCCAGCACCTTCTTCACCGCGGCATTGCAGTCGTCGAACACCTTGGTCGACTGCACGACGTGGTTCACGTCGTCGAGCTGCTTGTGGCCGCCATCGAAGTTCGGCTGCTTGGGGGTGGCCATCACGATGCCCTCGGCATCGGCCAACTGCGCCAGCAGCCGCGAACGCAGCGCTGCATCGGCCAGCCCGGCCACGCGCTGGCGTATCGACTCGCGGTGGGTGTTGAAGCTGCGGAACTCCTCGCTCCAGAGCTCCTTCTTGGCCTTGGCCTCCTTGCGGCCGAAGATTTTCGGTATCTTGAGTTGCTTCTCGATGAACTCGATTTGCTGCGGGGTCAGGTCTGCCATGGGAAGGCCTCGAACTTTTTGTGGGGTACGGACTTGTGGTGCCTGCAAGGCCACCGGGCGCACCCGGCGGCGCTTCGGCCTTTCAGAGCTGCGCGGCCAGCTGATCGAGCGTGCGCTGCGCGTCGCTGCGGATGGAGGTGTCGAAGAAGCCGTTGTCGTCGATCTTCGAGATCATCGAGTCGGTATCGACGACCTGGCGGTACTCGGCCACCAGCTCGAGCGCGCGGGCCTGCAGGCGCCGGCGTTCTTCGCCATCGGCGTTGAGCGCATCGTCCAGGATGTCGATCAGGCGCCCGTCGAGCTTGTCGAGCACGCCATAGAGCTCGCGCACTCCGCTGGCCACCGCACCCTCGTCGTAGCCGAAGTCGGCATTCGGGCTCGCGTTGTGCTCGCGCACGCGGTCGATCATCGTGCGCTCCAGTCCCTTGAGCTGGCCCTGCACGCGCTTGCGCAGGCCATCCCACGCCAGGCGGCTCTTCTGCAGCTGCACGATGCCGCCGCCGCTGGAGGCCGCGGCGGCTCGTGTGGCATCGCTCTCGTCGGTCGGCGCGGCGGGGCCTTCGAGCAAGGTTTCCAGTTCATCCAGCAGCAACTGGGCGCGGTCCAGCGCCTTGGCCTGGGCCTGGGCGCCGGCTTCGGCCGCCAGCTCGCGCGCACGCGTGCCCTGCGGTCCGCCTGCGGCCATCGCCGTCTTGATGCGCGGCATCAGTGCTGCGAGGCGGGCGTTGAACATGGTGGCGGGGCTCGCGCCGGCTGGGGCGGGCGGCGAGGGGCGCGCGGGGGGCGGCACCGACGCCGCCGCGGGGGCAGTTGCGGCGGCCGGCGCGGCCGACAAGAATTTTTCGAGCATGTCCAGCGCCTTGCCCGCGCCGGCGTGGTCGCCGGCCGCCGCCTTTTCGCTGGCGAAGCCGCTCAGCGCGCGCAGCTTGGTCGACTCCGGGTGCCGGTCGCGCAGGGCGGCGGCGAGTTTCGCCTGCAGATCGGCCCAGCGCGCCTGGTACGCGGCCTGGGCCGGTGGCGGTTCTGCGGCGGCCGCCCTCCCGGGTATCTCGGGCGCGGCGACGGCCTGCTGCACGCCCGCCGCAGCCCCTTGCGGGCCGCTCTGTTCGTCCCCACTGTCCTCGCCATCCTCCTCGACGGTGCCGTCTTCGCCGCGCACGCGCACCTTCAGGCGCATCTCGATCTGCTCCAGCAGCGCCTGGCGCAGCCGCTTGGCCAGCGCTGCGCCGGGAGCGCCGACCACGAAGGTCAGCACGCCCTGCTCGAAGCCGCACTCGGCGGCGATGAACTTGGCGCCCCCCTTGACGCCCAGTGCGTCCGACAGCAGCTTGCGCCGCGCCGGGCTGATCGCCTTGCGCATGATCAGCACCGCGGTCTCCTTGCCGGCGGTGCAGATCAACGCCGACATGCGCAGCTGCTCGGCCTCGCCCTTGCGCAGTTGCCGCACGAGCGGGGCCATCTTGCTCGTCAGCAGCGTCGGGCTCTCTTCCTCGTCGTCGCCCGCGGCTTCCCGTACGGCTTGCGCTTCCTTGCGCTGCCGCGTCACCGCGTCGAGCATCTCGTCGAGCTGCTTGCGCAGGTCCTTGGTATCGACCTTGCGCTTCTGTGCATGCTGCTTCTTCAGCTGCGTCTCGACATCCCCCAGGGCGGCCAGCAGCTCGTCCGGCTTGTCATTGGCCCCGGCCTTGTCCAGCTTGGCGAGCGCCTTCAGCAGTGCGCCGTCGTCGAGCTCCAGCTCCTTGGGCAGGCCCTTGGAAAACTTCTTCCACGCCGCTTCGGCGAGCGATTTCTCCATCTTGATCGACATCGACAGCACCCCAGTCGTGAGAGGCGAAGATGCTACCAAACGTCACGTCGATTTCAGGTTGTCAATCCGAGTGCCACGTGGGTGGCCCAACACCGCCAAGTCGCCAGTCCGACCTGCGTGATGACAGGTCGATCCATGCCGCGAACAGCCCGGCTGGATTCTCAAGCCGATACCCGTCCGTGAAAGCGGGTAAGTCCGGCCGTCTCCATGTCACCGCAGCGGAGATGCCTATGGTTGACTCCGCCCGTCGCACCCGCGATACTTTGCTACATGGTGAAGTATCAGGCCTCAGGCATGGATCGCACGTTCTCCGCGCTCGCCGACCCAACCCGGCGGGACGTGCTGCTGCGGCTGAGGGACGAGCCCGGGCTGTCGGTGAGCGAACTCGCTCGGCCGTTTTCGCAGAAGCTTCCTGGAATGATGAAGCATCTGGATGTCCTGTCCGATGCGGGCTTGATCACGCGGACCAAAAGCGGTCGCACCGTGTCGGTTCACCTGTCGGTCGGACCGATGCGAGAGGCCATGGAGTGGATCAAACGGTATGAGCGCTTCTGGACGGTCAGCATGGATCGACTGGTTGCGCTCGTGGAAGAGGAGGGTGAGCGATGACCAAGAGTCTCCCTAGCGTGACCATCGTGCGCAGAATCAAGGCCCCGCCCGCCAAGGTGTACGCGGCGCTCACGGAGCCCAAACAAATGATACGGTGGTGGGGACCTGATGCAGGGCCGACGCTCAGCGCCGAGGCAGACGTGCGGCCGGGAGGTCGCTTCAGCGTCGTGTTCCGGTTGCTGAACGGCGAGGAACACAACCCCACCGGGGTTTATCAGGAAGTGGTTCCTGAGAGGAAGCTTGTCTTCACCTGGGAATGGCCCGGAATGCCGGAACGAGAGTCGCTGGTGACGTTTCTGCTTGAGCCGTTTGACGGCGGCACCGAACTGACGCTGGTCCACGAACATCTTCCCGACGAAGAGGCGCGCAAAAGCCACGAGGAAGGCTGGAGAGGCTTTCTCGACAAGCTGTCCGTTCTCCTTGGAGATCCCGAATGAACGACCTGATTCTCACCACCTTCGATTGGGTTCCCGAGATGCCGCGCGGCTATGTGCGCGACATACGGGTGCGTTGGGCATTGGAAGAGGCCGGGTTGCCGTATCGCGTCGAGAGCGTGCCATTTCGCGATCGGAATGCCGAGCATTTCTCCCACCAGCCCTTCGGCCAGGTGCCGTGGTTGACCGATGGAGACATCTCCATCTTCGAGAGCGGCGCAATCCTGCTTCATCTGGCCGAGCTCAGTGACACGCTGATGCCTGCCGATCCGCATGGTCGCAGCGAGGCTAAAGAATGGCTGTTCGCGGCGCTCAATTCGGTCGAGGCGGCGAGCCTGCCCTGGTCCCTGTTCATGTTCTCCGGCGACACCGCTGAAACTCCGGGACGCAAGCATCTGGACGAGTTCCTCAAGGCCCGGCTCAAGCACATGGAGCCGGTCTTGGCAACACGCGAATGGTTGGCCGGAACCTTCTCGGTCGCCGACATACTCATGGCGGACGTGCTGCGCCTTGTCGATCGGTTCGACGGGCTGGCGAAACATCCCGCTTGCCGCGACTATGTCGCGCGCGCCACGGCCCGCCCGTGCTTCGTGAAGGCACACGCAGACCAGATGGCACACTTCGCTGCGGCAGACTGAGCAAGGTCTTGAGCGCCACGACCGAGCGCCGCCAAATTCCCCCTGGATCTCCATGAATCGCCTGCCCGGTCTGGACCTGCTTCGTGCCATCGCCATCGTCTGGGTGATGTTTTTCCATTCGTTCATCGTCGGCGGCCTGGGGCCGGACTTCGCCTGGCTTTCGCGTTTTGGCTGGGCCGGCGTGGACATCTTTTTTGTGCTCAGCGGCTTCTTGATCGGCACGCAGGTGCTGCGGCAGTTGCAGCAGGGTGCAGGCTTCTGGATCAGTGACTTTTATGCGCGGCGCGCCTGGCGCATCCTGCCGGCCTTTGCCGTGGTGCTGGCGCTGTATGCGTTCTTTCCGGGTCTGCGCGAAGCGCCGGGGCTGCAGGCGTGGTGGCAGTTCGCCACGTTCACGATGAATGTGCTGATCGACTACGAGCGCAACCAGGCCTTCTCGCATGCCTGGTCGCTGTGCGTGGAGGAGCACTTCTACCTGGTCTTCCCGCTGCTGGCCTGGTGGCTCACGGGCCGGGCGTGCTCGTCGCGGCGGATCCTGGGCGCTTGCGCGGCGGTGGTGATACTGGGCATCGCGCTGCGCGGCGCCACCTGGCTGCACTTTGCGGCGATCGATCCGCCGCGCAACTGGTTCATCGAGGAGCTCTACTACCCCACGTGGATGCGGCTCGATGGCCTGCTGGTGGGCGTGATGCTGGCAACGCTGCGGGTGTACCGGCCGCAGGTCTGGGCAAGCCTGCAACTGCGCTCCAACGCCTTCTTGCTGGCCGGCCTGGCGGTGTGCGGCCTGGCGTTCTGGTTGTTTCGCGAGCGCACGGGGCTGCTCGCCAATACGCTCGGCTGGCCCGTGCTGTCGTTCGGCTTCGGGCTGCTGGTGTTTGCCGCGGCGGACCGCCGCAGCCTCATCGGTCGTTGGCGGGTGCCGGGCGCGGGCTGGATCGCCGCGATCTCGTACAGCCTCTACCTGAGCCACAAGATCGCCTTTCATGTCGTGCAGGTGGAGCTCGCACCGTCGTTGCAGGGTTCCAGGCCGCTCCTGTTCCTGACCTACGCGCTGGCGACGCTTCTGCTGGGGGCGGCCCTGCACTGTCTCGTCGAGCGCCCGTTCTTGCGCTGGCGCGATCGGCGGGTGAGCGCGTCAAGCGCCGCCCCGGAGCCCGCGGCGGCGTGATCGGAGGGGCTCAGCGATTCGCAGCGCGTGATGCGGCTGGCGTGAGCGAGAGGCCGCCGGAGTTGCCCAGGTAGCGCGCCAGCGCAAACTGCGCCCACTTGCTGGTATTGGTGGCCTGGAATCCCACTGCCACGATCTTTCCGTCGGGCTGAAGGGCCGCGCCGCTGGCGCCGCCATTCAAATCGCCAAACGAGGTGCGCACCTTGCCGCCGCTGCCGAAGCTCGCGTCGAGCAGGCCATTCGGATGCAGGCGCGCCAGCACGAAGTCGGAGTCGGTCGATTCGCTGTCGGGGTAGCCGACGACGATGAGCCTGCCATCGGCTTGCAGGAGCACGCGGGTGGCCGACTGGCAGCAACTGCCGAAGTCGATCTTCCGTTTGCCGTCGCCTCTGAAGGCCGGGTCCAGGGCCCCATTCGAGCCGTAGCGCGCGACCGCGAAGGTCCAGGCCACCCCGTTCTGCGAGATGGCGAACCCGGCCGCGACGATCTTGCCGTCCGGCTGAAGCACGGCGGACCGCGCCCTGTCGAAGTTGTGGTCGCCGAAGTCGGTCACCACTCTCCCGGCGCGGCCAAACCGAGCGTCCAGCGTTCCATTGGCCAGGTAGCGCGCCAGGGCGAAGTCGTAATAGTTGGCCGGGTTCATGGCCGAGCCGACGGCGACGATCTTGCCGTCCGGCTGAATCAGGACGGAAAAGGCATCGTCGCTGAAGCCGTCGAAGTCGGTGGTGATCTGGCCGCCGCTGCCGAACGTCGTGTCGGGTGTGCCATCGGTGTTGTAGCGCGCCAGCGCGAAGTCGGTATCGGAAGCGTCGCCGAAAGAAAAATCGACGAAGGCCGTGCCCGCGGCGACGATCTTGCCATCGGGCTGCAAGGCCAAGGAGAAGGCATAGCTTCCGTGGTCGCCGAACCGGGTCGTCACGATGCCGCCGCTCCCGAAGCTGGTGTCCAGCGACCCGTTCGGGTTGTAACGGGCCAGCTTGAAATCACCGAGAAAGGTGAACAAGGGAAAGGCGCCGCCCGCGACCAGGATTTTTCCGTCGGGTTGCACCACCATCGCGGAGACCACGGCGGCCAGGCCGGGGAAATCGGTCGTCACCCTGCCGTTCACGCCAAACGTGGCGTCGAGCCTGCCGTTGGCGTTGTAGCGCGCGATGGCAAAGTCCTCGTCCGAATAGTCGTTGTTCTTGTAGGTCGTACCGGCGGCCACGATCTTGCCGTCCGCCTGCAGCGCCACGGCATAGGCGATGTCGGTGCTGTGGTCGAAGTCCGTCATCATCTGGCCCGCACGGCCAAATGCCGGGTCGAGGTCGCCATCTGCCGCGTGGGCCGTCAGCCCACTCACCCCGCACAGCAGCGTGAGGGCCGCCGCCAAGACGCCGCGGCAGCGACCGAGCCCGGGTCGCGCTCCACGGTCGGGCGCCGGGCAAGGCGCAGCCGGATTGCAAGAGTCCCTGTCCAAAACGAGGTTCGAGTTCACGGTTCGCATGAGGGTTCTCCACGGTGAGGCCGGCGCGGTCAGCGCCACCACCCAGTGAATGCCTATCCGGGCCTGCTGCGTTCAATCGTTCACCCGGGGGGCGGGCCGTCTGCCTACAGTAAACTGCGTGCTTTTTTCCGTTGGGACGTCGGCTATCGGCATGGCGACAAAGGTGCCGCGTACAACCGCAAACAATTCGGTCAGAAACTCCGTCGGGAACTCGGTCAGCCCTCCAGCCAAGAGTTCGTTCAACAGTTCGACGCTCGTTCGCCTGCTCGCCGAGCTGACCACCGCCGATGTCGCGGGCTCGAAGCAATCCCTCGCAGAAAGACTGGGCCTGTGGCTGGGCTGGGCCGACGCGATCTCGCTCTCGGCGGCGTTGAACGGGCACTCGGCGAGGCCACCCGATACGCCGGCCGGCATGCCACTGGATGCCCATGCCGCCGCCGGGGCAGT
>DATHWJ010000083.1:0-17885 GCA_035460745.1 Ideonella sp.
CGGCCAGCGCCATCGGCCCCACCACCACCGCAGCCTCCCGCGCCGTGCTGCCCCGCGTGCCCGCGCCCGCCGCCGCGCAAGAAGCCGCGCAGCGCCGCGGCGAAGCCCTCTTCAACCCCGACCGCGACAGCCGCCTGGCCACCACCACCGCGCTGACGCTCGACCCCGCGCTGGCCGCCGACACCCTGCCCGCCGCAATCCGCAGCGCCACCGCCGCCTTGCGCAGCGCCCCTGCGGCCGATGTCACCCAGCAAGGCCTGGCCAGCACACTGGCCCTGCTGGAGCGCGCCAGCCCCTCCACGCTGCGCGAGAACGACGGCGCGCTGCAGGCGCTGCTGCGCACCGCCGCGGCCGCGGGCGGCACGGTCGACGCCTCGGTGCAGCGGCTGCGCGGCGCGCTGGCCCGCAGCCAGCGCAGCCGGCCGGTGGTCTACATCCAGATCGCCGACGAGCGCCAGCGGCCCGTCGCACAAGCGCTGATCGCGCAGCTCGCCGCCGCCGGCTACACCACGCCGGCGATAGAGAACACCGGCCCGGCGCGCGCACCCGACCAGCCCGCCGTGCGCAGCCAGGGCGCCAGCGACCCCGACCTGGCGCGCTGGTGCCAGCGGGTGCTGTCCGCCGCCGTCGGCGCCCCGGCCAGCCTCGGCGTGCTGCGCAACGCGCGCGCCACCACCGACACCTACGAGCTCTGGTTCGACAAGGCGCTCTGCGCACCCGGCGGCCGCAGCGCACCGGGCTGCGCCTGACCGCGCCAGCGGCGACCGCATCCTGCAGCGGCTCTGCACCTCGCCGGGTTCTTCGCGTCCCTCCTCCCTGGTACTCGCCCATGCCGCCGTCACCCATAGCGACCGCGTTTTCACCGCGGCAGGTGCTGCTGTTCTCCGGCCACCGGATGGACGCGCCGGACCGCCCGCAGCCGCGCTTCCCGGCCACGCTGGAGGCGGCCGCGGCGCGCGAGATCGCCCGCGCGCTGGACACGCTGGGCGCCGATGCCAGCGACCTCGCACTGTGCCAGGCAGCGGCGGGCGGCGACCTGCTGTTCCTCGAGGCCTGCGTGCAACGCGGCGTGCACTGCCAGGTGCTGCTGCCCCTGGCCGAGCCGGCCTTCGTGCAGCGCTCGCTGTGGCCCAGCACACACGGCGCCGCCTGGCAGGCACGCTGGCAGGCCCTCAAGCCCCGGCTGGCCGACCCGCCGCGCGTGATGCCCGACGAGTTGGGCCCGGCGGCCGCCGAGGGCGATACGTTCGAGCGCTGCAACCTGTGGCTGCTGGACACGGCGCTGGCCTGGGGCGCCCACAGGCTGCAGCTGATCTGCCTGTGGGACGGTGCCGCAGGCGACGGACCGGGCGGCACGCAGCACATGGTGCAAGAGGTCGAGCGGCGCGGCGGGCAGGTGTGCTGGATCGACACGCGGCGCCTGGCGGCACCCTGACAGGCACTCAGGCTCTCAGCCGGCGAGTCGGACGGGCTCGCCGCTGCGCGCGCTCTCGTAAATCGCGTCGAGGATCTCCATCACCACCAGGCCTTCTTCACCCGGCGCCGGGTGCGGCTGGCCGGTGAGGATGGCCTCGGCGAAGTCATGCATCGCCGAGCGCGCCGGCTCGGCGGGCGGGTGCAGGTGCATGTCCAGCTGCGCGCCATGCTGCTCGGTGAAGATGTGGGCGTCGAAGCGGTAGCCTTGGTCGAGATTCTTCTGCAGCAGGCCGGCCCGCGTGCCGAGCAGCCGGGTCTCCATCAGCTCAGCCTCCTGGATGTTGGCGGCCCACGAGGCCTCGATCACCAGCGTGGCGCCGTTGTCGAAGCGTATCAGCGCGGCGGCCAGGTCCTCGACGTCGAAGGCCTTGCCCGAGCGCGCCGCGAGCTCGCGCGCGATCGGGTCGTGGGTGCTGCCCAGCACCCAGGTGGGCCGGGGGTGGCCCATCAGCCACAGCGCCAGGTCCAGCCGGTGCACGCCCAGGTCGATCAGCGGCCCGCCGCCCGCCAGCGCCTTGCTGCCGAACCAGCCACCGAAACCCGGCATGCCGCGCCGCCGGTGCCACACCGAGCGGCCGAAGTAGAAGTCGCCGAACACGCCGGCATCGACCTGCGCCTTCAGCCCGCGCGAGGCGGCCGAGAAGCGGTACGAGAAGTTGATCATCAGCCGCTTGCCGGCGCGCTCGGCGGCCGCCAGCATCGTGCGGCCCTCGGCGGCGTTCATCGCCATCGGCTTTTCGCACAGCACATGGGCACCGGCCTCGAAGGCGGCCAGCGTCAACGCCTGGTGCCATTTGTTGGGCGTGCAGACGCTGACCACGTCCAGCCCGCCGGCCGCCAGCATCGCGGTGGCTTCCTCGAAACGCGCCGCGATGCCGTACTGCTCGCCCACTTCCCGCAGCCGCCCGGCGTCGGGGTCGGCGATGGCGACGACCTCGGCGCCGGGGTGCTCCTGCCAGCCCTCGATGTGCAGGCGGCCCATGCCCAGGCCGATGACACCGACCCTCAGCCTGCCGCCCGCGGCCCGCCCCGGCGCCGTCATGCGATGTCTCCCCGGCCCTGCACGATGCCGACCCGGGCGAAGGCGGTGTGCTTGGCCGAGAGCTTTTCCAGCGGCGGCGTGTTGGGGCAGGTGTCGACCCGCGTGACGCGCGGCGCGGCCCACTGCACGGCATTGGCCAGCACGCGCTGCACATGGGCGTCGTGGTAGCTGGGGTAGGCCTCGTGGCCGGGCCGGAAGTAGAAGATGCGGCCGTGGCCACGCTGCCAGCACAGGCCGGAGCGGAAGACCTCGCCGCCCTCGAACCACGAGATGAAGACGGTCTCGTCGGGCCGCGGCACGTCGAAGCGCTCGCCGTACATTTCTTCGCAGGCCAGCTCGAAATATTCGGGCAGGCCGGCCGCGATCGGGTGCGAGGGCTCGACCACCCAGAGGCGCTCCTTCTCGTCGGCCTCGCGCCATTTCAGCGAGCAGTTGGTGCCCATCAGGCGGCGGAAGATCTTCGAGTAGTGGCCCGAGTGCAGCACGATCAGACCCATGCCTTCGAGCACGCGGCGCTGCACCCGCTCGACCACCTCGTCGGCGACCTGGTCGTGGGCCTGGTGGCCCCACCAGACCAGCACGTCGCAGCCCGCCAGCCGGGCTTCGCCCAGGCCGTGCTCGGGCTGGTCCAGCGTGGCCGTGCCGACCTCCAGCAGCAGCGCGCCGGGGTTGAGCGCCGGGGTCTGGCGCAGCGCCTCGGCGATCACGCTGTGCAGGCCGTCGGGGTAGATCGCGCGCACCGCGGCGTGCTCACGCTCGTGCTGGAACTCGTTCCAGACAATGACAGAAATACGTGTCTTCACCAAAATTCACTCCTTGCCGGGTTCATGTTCAGGGCATGCGGAAAGATTAGGCGCGGCCCGCCGCGGCGGCAAGTTTCAACGCTGGCAGAATTCTTTGAAGAATGCGAAAAAACCAGGCTCTCTTCCGTGCCCCGACGCCCCCGGTCTCGCCCCATGCCGACGAGCAGGGGACCCGGCTGCGCCGCCACCTGCGCGACTTCGCGGAGCGCTCGGGCAAGGGCCGCCTGGCGCTGCGGCTGGCGGACCGGCCGGGCGGCGAGGTGGCGCGCGGCGAGGGGCACTTCCACCTGGTGCCCGAGCTCTTCCTGCAGGTCGCCGGCTGGACGCTGTTCCGCTTCCCGCAGGGCGAACTGCACCTGGGCCCGGGCGAGGCGCTGCTGCTGCCGCCACGGCTGCTGCATGCGGAGCGCGTCGGGCAGGCGGACAGCGGCGAGCCCTTCTGCAATCTCGTGGTCTATGCCGAGGCCGGCACGCTGAGCTGCCACCTGGCCCACGAGACCGCGCCGGGCCGGCCCGGCATCCTGTACCTGGAAACGAGCCGCCATGCCCAGGCCGCGCGCATCCACGACTGGCTGGCCGAGGCGGCGCAACTGGGCGAGCCGGGCGATGGCCACGCGGCCGCCTCGCGCTGGGCCGCGGCCCAGCTGCGCTCGCTGGTGGCCGCCGCGACGATAGGCGCCCTGCGGGCGCTGGACGACCCGCAGGACCCGGCCCAGCCGCGCGAGCCCGCGCCTATCGCGCGGGTCCGGGTGCTGGTGCAAAACCAGCTCGGCGACCCGGCGCTGAGCGTGCGCCATCTCGCGGCCCACGTGGGCTGCACGCCCGACTACCTCTCGCACCTCTTCGCCCGCACGACCGGCGAGCATCTCGCGGCCTTCATCGTGCGCCAGCGCATGGAGCGTGCGGCCCACCTGCTGGGCAAGAGCGAAATGGCCGGCAAGGAGATCGCCTGGGCCTGCGGCTTTGCGACCGCGAGCTACTTCACGCGCAGCTTCCGCACGCACTTCGGCCTCACGCCCAAGGCCTGGCGCGCCGCGGCCGGCGGCTCACCGCCGGCGTAGCGCACGGCCGCGAGCTATCAGGCGGCCGTGGCGGCGCGGCTGATCGACACGCCGGCGACGTGGGGCTGGCCCAGGGTCTCGGGGGTGACGGTGCGCTTGCAGGCGTGGTCGTTGCCATCGAACAGGTGCAGGCACCACGACGGGAAGTGCAGGTGCACCGGCTCGCCGACGGTGCAGCTCGACTGCCCTGTCTCGCGCACGGTGATCAGCTCGCCGGCGGCCAGCCGCACGTAGACGTAGCTGGCTTCGCCGAGCTGCTCGATGAAGGCGACCAGGCCGTGCAGCGTATTGGCGCCGCCGGGGGCGACGACCTGCACGTGCTCGGGCCGCACGCCCAGCGTGACCTCGGCGTTGGGCGCGAGCTTGCGCGCATCGACCTCGGCGTTGAACGCCGCTTCGCCGACGCGCACCAGCGCCGTCTTGCCGTCGGAGCTGCCCAGCTTGGCACCGATGAAGTTCATCTTGGGCGAGCCGATGAAGCCGGCGACGAACTTGTTGACCGGGTGGTGGTAGAGCTCCAGCGGCGGGCCGAACTGGGCCACGCTGCCGTCGTGCTGCACCGCGGGGCCGGCGTTCAGCAGCACGATCTTGCTGGCCAGCGTCATCGCCTCGACCTGGTCGTGGGTGACGTAGATCATGCTGGCGGTGCCGATGTCCTGGTGCAGCTTGGCGAGCTCCAGGCGGGTCTGCACACGCAGCGCGGCATCGAGGTTGGAGAGCGGCTCGTCGAACAGGAAGACGTCGGGCTCGCGCACGATGGCGCGGCCTATCGCGACGCGCTGGCGCTGGCCGCCGGAGAGCTGCTTGGGCAGGCGGTCGAGCAGCGGGTCGAGCTGCAGGATCTTGCCGGCCTTGCGCACGCGCTGGTCGACGGTGGCGCTGTCGGTCTTGGCCTGCCTCAGGCCGAAGGCCATGTTGTCGTAGACCGTCATGTGCGGGTAGAGCGCGTAGCTCTGGAACACCATCGCGACGCCGCGGCGCGAGGGCGGCACTTCGTTGACGCGCTTGCCGTTGATGTGCAGGTCGCCGCTGGAGATGTCCTCCAGCCCCGCCACCATGCGCAGCAGGGTCGACTTGCCGCAGCCGGAGGGGCCGACGAAGACGACGAACTCGCCGCGGTCGATGTGCAGATTGACGCCGCGGATGGTGTCGAGCGTGGCGCCGGGGTAGCGCTTGTGCACGTCGCGAAAGATGATCTCCGACATGGCTGTCTCCTGTGTTGTCTTGTGGGTCGGGTGCTCAGAGGGTCGCGAACGCGGCGCCGTAGGGCGGCAGCGTCAGCGTGGGGCCGCTGAGGCCGGCGCGCTCGCCGCCGGGCAGCGGGTGCGCGGTGTCCAGCGTGGGCTGCAGCGTGGCGGGCAGCGTGTAGCGGGCCGGCTGCGCGCTCATGTTGAAGGCGCAGAGCCAGGCCGGGCCGTGCTCGGCGCTCGCGTCGCGCGTGAAGGCCAGCACCTGGTCGTGCGCCGGCAGCAGCGCGATGCTGCCGCGCTGCAGGCCGGCGTGCTGGCGGCGCCAGGCCAGCATCGCGCGGTAGAAGTGGAACTGCGAGCCGGAGTCCTGGCGCTGGCCGGCGGCCGCCAGCGGCAGGTGCTCGGGCGCGATCGGCAGCCAGGGGGTCGGGCCGCCGGTGAAGCCGGCCTGCGGCGCCGCGGCGTCCCACACCATGGGGGTGCGGCAGCCGTCGCGGCCTTTGAACTCCGGCCACATCGTGATGCCGTAGGGGTCTTGCAGGTCTTCGAACTTCAGCTCGGCTTCGGTCAGCGCGAGCTCGTCGCCCTGGTAGATGCAGGGCGAGCCGCGCAGGCTGGCCTGCATCGCGAAGGCCAGCTTGAGCCAGGCGGCTTCGCTGGCGGGGTCGGCCGACTGGCGCCAGCGGGTGGCCACCCGCGGGATGTCGTGGTTGCCCAGCGACCAGCAGGCCCAGCCGTCGGTGACCTTGGCCTCGAACTGCGCGATCACGCCGTGCACGAAGCGGGCGTCGCACTGCGGGCCCAGCAGGTCGAAGCCGTAGGCCATGTGCAGCTTGTCGCCGCCGCCGGTGTACTCGGCGATGCGGGCCAGCGTGTCGTCGTCGCCGATCTCGCCGACCGTCGTCAGACCCGGCCGCTCGTCCAGCAGCGCGCGCACGCGGCGCAGGAAGCCGAGGTTCTCGGGCTGGCTCTTGTCGTACTGGTGGCGCTGCCAGGCATAGGGGTTGGCGCTGTTGACGGCCGGGTTGATGGCCGGTGCGCCCAGGCCGGGGTTGTCGCGCAGCCGGGCGTCGTGGAAGCAGAAGTTGATGACGTCGAGCCGGAAGCCGTCGACCCCGCGGTCCAGCCAGAAGCGCAGCGTGTCGATCGCGGCCTGCTGCACCTCGGGGTGGTGGAAGTTGAGGTCGGGCTGGCCGGCGAGGAAGTTGTGCAGGTAGTACTGGCAGCGGCGGGTGTCCCACTGCCAGGCGCTGCCGCCGAAGATGGAGAGCCAGTTGTTGGGCGGCGAGCCGTCGTCCTTGGGGTCGGACCAGACGAACCAGTCGGCCTTGGGGTTGTCGCGGCTGGAGCGCGACTCGACGAACCACGGGTGCTCGTCGGAGCAGTGGCTCAGCACCTGGTCGATCAAGACCTTGATGCCGTGCTCGTGCGCGCTCAGCACCACCTCGTCGAAGTCGGCCAGGCTGCCGAAGATGGGGTCGACGTCGCGGTAGTTGGAGATGTCGTAGCCGAAGTCCTTCATCGGGCTGGTGAAGAACGGCGAGATCCAGATCGCGTCGACCCCGAGCTCGGCCAGGTAGGGCATGCGCCGCACGACGCCGGCCAGGTCGCCGATGCCGTCGCCGTTGCTGTCCTGGAAGCTGCGCGGGTAGATCTGGTAGATGACGCCGCCGCGCCACCACTCGGCCGGGGGAATTTTTGCTTGCATGGTCTTAACCCTTGACGGCACCGGAAGTGAGGCCGCCGACGATCTTGCGTTGGAACATCAGCACGAGGATGATCAGCGGCAGGGTGACGAGCACCGATGCAGCCATGATCTTTCCCCAGGGGATCTCGTACTTGTCGGCGCCGCTGATCAGCGAGATCGAGACCGGCACCGTGCGGTCGTTGTTGTCGAGCACGAAGGTCAGCGCGAACATGAACTCGTTCCACGCCGCGATGAAGGCCAGCAGGCCGGTCGTCACCAGGGCCGGCCACATCAGCGGCAGGAAGACCTTGGTGATCACGCCCCAGGGGCTGCAGCCGTCCATGATGGCCGCCTCTTCGAGCTCCTTGGGCAGGTCGCGCACGAAGGTCGTCAGCACCCACACGGTGAAGGGCAAGGTGAAGACCATGTACGGCAAGGTCAGGCCCCACCAGTGGTTGTAGAAGCCGATCGCCTGCATCAGCTCGAACATGCCCGAGAGCACCGCCACCTGCGGGAACATCGACACCGCCAGCACCGTCAGCAGCAGCAGGCCGCGGCCCTTGAAGGTGATGCGGCCCAGCGCGTAGGCGGCGGTGACCCCGAGGAACAGCGACACCACCACGACCATGAACGAGACGCCGAGCGAGTTGAAGATGTGGCGGCCGAAGGGCTGCTCGGCCACGGTGAACAGCGCGACGTAATTCTTCAGCGAGGGCGCCGCGGGCCACAGCGTGGTGCTGAAGAGCTCGGTGCCGGACTTCAGCGAGGTGACGATCGCGAAGTAGAACGGGAACAGGCAGAACAGCGAGATCAGCAGCACCAGGAAGTACAGGCCGAGCTTGCCGAGCACACGTTGGGTGGTCATGTCCATCATCGGCTCCTTATTTTTTGCCGCCGAGATCGACGCGCGAGACCTTCAGATAGATCAGCGTGCACGCCGCGATGATCAGGAACAGCACGGTCGAGGCGGCCGAGCCGAAGCCGACGTAGTTGTTGTCGACGATCTCTCTCCGCACGAAGCCGGACATGCTGATCGTGTCGACGCTGTTGGAGGTCATCACGTAGATGATGTCGAAGACCCGCAGCGCATCGAGCAGCCGGAAGATCACCGCCACCATCAGGGCCGGCCAGATCAGCGGCAGCGTGACGCGGAAGAAGACCTTGACCGGGTGGATGCCGTCCACGTGCGCGGCTTCGTAGCAGTCCTTGGGCAGCATCTGCAGCGCCGCCAGCGTCAACAGCGTCATGAAGGGGGTGGTCTTCCAGACGTCCACCAGCACCACCGACCAGAGCGCGAAGTTCGGGTCGGCCGTCCACGCGATGTTGTGGTCGATCACGCCCCAGCCCTTCAGCAGCGCGTTCATCACGCCGAACTGGTCGTGCATGATCCAGGCCCACATCTTGGCCGAGACGATGGTCGGGATGGCCCAGGGCACCAGCACCGCTGCGCGTACGAAGGCGCGGCCCTTGAACTCGGCATTCAGCACCAGCGCGAAGATCACGCCCAGCACCGTCTCCAGCACCACCGAGACGATCGCGAACGCAAAGGTGTTCTTGATCGCCATGCCCCAGTCGGTGCTCCAGAAGCCGTCCGCGGCCTCGAAGTTGAAGACACCGTACTTGCCGAAATAATTCGCCAGCCCGACCATCTTGTAGGTCGACTCGCCGATGCTGTCCAGCGTCGCATCGGTGAAGCTGAACCAGATCGTGCGCCCCAGCGGCCAGCCGGCCACCAGCAGCAACACGAAGATGGTTGGCGCAAGAAAGATCCACGCACTGCGAGTCCGCTCGCGCGTGAGTTCTGAAGTCGGGGTGCTCATGAGAGACCTCCTTGTTGGAATTCACCCGAACCGCTCGCGCGCCTGCCTGCTCGCAGGCCAGAGCGCGAGCGGTATGGCAGAAGCCGTCGCGAGCGGCCCAAGGTCGCGCCGAGCAGCGCAGCCGTACTCCCGTACGGCGAGCAGCGCAGGGGCGAGATCGGGTCGCGCAGTAGGCTTATGCCGTGCCGCTCACCAGGTGGGTCCGCGGCGGATGGAGTCGATCTTCACGTCGAGTTTCTTCAAGCTGTCCTCCGCCTTGGTCTTGCCCGACAGCACCTCGTGCGTGGCGTTCCAGAAGGCGGCCGACACTTCGTTGTACTTCATGCCGGTGACGGTCGCCGGGCGCGGCACGGCGCCGACGAAGGTGTCGTACAGGTCGCCGAAGAAGGGGTTGGCCTTCAGCACCTCGGCGTCCTTGTAGAGCGAGACGATGGTCGGGTTGTAGGAGCCGCGGATGGCGCGGTCCTTCTGCACCGCGGTGCTGGTCAGGTACATCACCAGATCGGCCGACTCCTTGGGGTTCTTGGAGTACTTGCTCACACTGAGCTGCCAGCCGCCGAGCGCCGCCGCCGTCTTGCCGCCGTCGCCCTTGGGCAGCGCCACCACGCCGACCTTGCCCTTGATGGGGCTGTCGGCGCCCTGGCTCAGCGACCAGGCATAGGGCCAGTTGCGCATGAAGACCGAGTTGCCCTTCTGGAACACGCCGCGGGCGTCTTCTTCGCCGTAGTTCAGCACGCCCTTGGGCGCGATGGTGCCTATCCAGCCGGCGGCCATCGTCAGCGCCTTGGCCGCGTTCGGGTTGTTGACCGTGATCTTGCCGCTGGGGTCGATGATGCTGCCGCCGCCGTAGCTGGCGACCCACTCGAGCGCGTCGCAGGTCAGGCCCTCGTAGGCCTTGGCCTGGAAGACGAAGCCGTGCATGTCGGCGTTGCCGGCCTTGCGCTCGCCGTCCATCACCTTCTGCGCGGTGCTGGTGAGCTCGGCCCAGGTGGTGGGCGCCTTCTCGTTGTA
This sequence comes from Ideonella sp., assembly GCA_035460745.1. Classification (GTDB taxonomy): domain Bacteria; phylum Pseudomonadota; class Gammaproteobacteria; order Burkholderiales; family Burkholderiaceae_C; genus Ideonella. The sequence goes on from DATHWJ010000083.1 coordinate 10,091, forward strand.
CTTGCCCAGCAGGTCCTTGCGGTAGTACAGGACGCCGGCGTCGGTGAACCACGGCATCGCGACCAGCTTGCCGCCGACGGTGTTGTTGGCGACGATGGCCGGGAAGTGCTCCTTCTCGGCGCCCTTGCTGTAGGGCTTGAGGTCGAGCAGGTGGTCCTTGATGCTGCCGGGCCAGACCACGTCGACGTTGAGCACGTCGAGGTCGGTGGACTTGGCGGCGAACATCTGGCGGAACAGGCCCAGGATGTCGGAGGTGGACTGCGGGATCGTCAGGTACTTGACGGTGTTGCCGGTCTTGGCGCTCCACTCCTCGGCGGCCTTCTTGCAGAAGTCGAAGTCCTGCCCGACGGTGCCGCACGAGATCGTCACGGTGACGCCGGCCGCATGGGCGGTGCCCCAGGTGGCCCCCAGGGCCAGCAATGCAGCGGCGGCGGTGTGGCTGAAGCGAATCGTCTTGTTCATCTCAATGTCTCCTGTTGTTGGCATTGCCCTGCGGGCAACGGTCTCATCCTGCCCAGCGGCGGCTATCTTCCCCGCGCTGGAGGGGGCGCGCATCAGGGTCGGGCCCGAGCGCCCCGGCAAATCTGGAAAAGTAATGTTTCATAACTTTTCAGATACCCAAAGCGTTTTGACTTTAAATCCAAAGCGCTTTGATCATGAACTGGGGTTTACTCGGGTCTGGAGGCGCTGCTTTTTTGGCGGCCTTGGCCGAACATCCAAGGCAAGCCGAACCGTGGCTGCGAGCCGCTATGCTGGCCGCCCTGGATCCCCCGCAGGCCAGCAGCCCGGCCACCCCGCCGTCACCCGCTTCTCACACCGGCCCTTGGAGGGGCTCGCCGCCGTGTCGCTGAAAAAAATCGCCGAGGAACTCGGCCTCTCGCTCACCACCGTGAGCCGCGCGCTGAATGGCTACCCCGAGGTGGCCGCGCAGACCCGGCAAGCGGTGCTGGCGGCAGCCGAGCGCCTGCGCTACAAGCCCAATGCGAGCGCGCGCGGCCTGGCACTGGGCCGGGCGGATGCGGTCGGGCTGGTCTTCCCGATCACACCCGGCGACCTCGGCGACGCCCAGTTCCTCGACGTGGCCGCGGCGATGACCGAGCGCTTCACCGGCGAGGGCATCGACCTGCTGATCATCTCGGCCTCCGCCAAGGACGAGCTGGCCGCCTACGAGCGCGCCATCACCGGCCGGCGCATCGATGCCTTCGTGGTGGCGCGCACCCGCGTCAGCGATGTGCGGCTGGCCCTGCTGCGCGAGCGCCAGGTGCCCTTCGTGGCCTACGGCCGCAGCGCGATGCTGCGCCCGCCCTATGCCTGGCTGGACTTCGACAACGAGGCCGGCGCGGCGCTCGCGGCGCGCCGCCTGCTCGCGCTGGGCCACAAGCGCCTGGGCTACCTCGGTGCACCGGCCCTGTACAACTTCGCGGCGCAGCGCTTCAGCGGCTTTGCCCGCACCGTGGCCGAGGGCGGCGGCACGCTGGTCGACGGCGCGGTGCTGCGCGTGGCACTGGACCGCCGCTCGGGCTACGCCGCCATGCAGCAATTGCTGGCGCTGCCGCAGCCGCCCAGCGCGGTGCTGGTGGACAACAACCTGGCGGGAGTGGGCGCGGTGCATGCGGTGCTGCAGAGCGGCCTCACGCTGGGCCGCGACCTCTCGCTGATCGTCTACGACGGCCTGGGCGAAGACTCGGTGATACGCAGCGCGATCACCTCGGTGCTGCAGCCGACGCCCACCGCCACCGGCATCGCGCTGGCCGAGATGACACTGTCGCTGCTGCGCGGCGAGCCGCTGGAGAGCTTGCAGGTGTTGCGCACGCCGGCGCTGGAGCCGGGCGACAGCGACGGGCCGCCGCTCGCCTGAGCGTCGTCAGGCCCCCGCGGCAGGCTGCGCGTACCAGAGCGCGGCGAAGAAGTGGCAGGTGCTGCCGGCGAGCACGAAGAGGTGCCAGACGAAGTGCGCGTAGCGCACCCGGTTGTCGAGGAGGAACACCAGCGCCCCCAGCGTGTAGGCCAGGCCGCCCGCCACCAGCCAGGCAATGCCGGCTGGCGGCATGCGCTCGACCAGCGGGCCGGCCGCCAGCAAGGCCACCCAGCCCATCGCCACGTACAGGCCGGTCGACAGCAGCGGGTGCTTGAGCCGGTCCAGCAGCTTGACGGTGATGCCCAGCGCGGCGGCGGCCCAGACGATGCCGAACAACGTCCAGCCCCAGCCGCCGCGCAGCACGCCGAGCGCAAACGGCGTGTAGCTGCCGGCGATGAAGAGGTAGATGGCCGCGTGGTCGAGCCGGTTGCACCAGAGCTTGGCGCGCCCGGCCGGCAGCGCGTGGTACAGCGCCGAGACCAGGTAGAGCACGATCATCGTTGTGGAGAAGACACAGGCCGCAACCACGCTGAGCGCGCCGCCGCGCTGCGCGGTGAACGACACCAGCACCGGCAGCGACGCCATCGCCAGCAGGCAGCCTATGCCATGGCTGAGCGCGTTGGCGAGCTCCTCGCCAACGCTCTGCGGACGGTCGATCACGGCGGCTCTCATGGGACGATTGTGCGATGCAGCATGGGTCGCTTTGATGAACGCGCCACGACACGGTGGTGACCATTCGTAACCGGAGCCGGGTTGGCGATGCAAAGAATGAAGTTGTTCGACATCATGCTACCCGCCGTCGGCACGCAGCGCTGGCTCGCACCGGTTTGCCGGCGACCGCTGCGCACCCTCCGCGCTCAGGACAGGGCCTTCAGCACCCGCAAATCTGATGCCACAACACAACATTTTCCAGTAAACGCCGTACGACCCGTTATTTTGAGAAATAAATCACGACATTTTTTCCGATTTTGCCGACTCGTTGGCCCAAGAGTCGGGTATCAAAGCAAGAGACCGCGCCACACAGCGCATGAGGGTGAAGGCCTGGCGCCAAGGCCAGCAGTAAAACAGGGATGGCAATGTCGGTCGTCGTACAACAATCCGAACCCAAGAAAGCAACAGCCCGCCGCCGGGGGCTGCGTACCTACCTGATCGCGCTGATCCTGGTGGCCGTGTTGCCCGCGGTCGGGGCCGCTGGCATGTCCGTGTGGCGCGCAGCCACCGCCTACCGCGACGCCTCCGCCACCCGCCTGCTGGACACCGCCCGCACGCTGGCCCGCAGCGTCGAGAACGAGCTCGAAGGCAGCGCCGCCATCCTGACGACGCTGGCGACGGCGCCCGGCCCCGTCCGGCTGGACCCGGGCAGCGCAACAGACGACCACAAACCCGCCGGCAAGGCCCGCGGAAAGAGCGCGGCCAGCCCGGCCCACCAGCCCGACCGCGGCGAAAAGAGCGACGAGCTGCCGATCTGGCTCGATCGCCTGGGCGGACGGCTGCAGGGCAACATCCAGCTGCACACCGTGTCCGACCTGCGCGCCCAGGCCGCCCGCAGCCTGCCCGACGGCATGCTGGAAACCGCACTGCGCGACCACCGGCCCACCCTGTCCAATCTCTTCGTCGATCACGCCTCGCAGATGCCGCGCGTGGCCCTGGCCGTGCCACGCAGCACCGCCGGCGCGCCGCCCGGCCAGGTGCTGGCGCTGGTGGTGCCGCCCCAGCAGCTGGTACGCACGCTGCAGACCAGCCCGTCGCAGCACAGCAGCCTGCTGGTGGCGGTGACCGACGGCACCGGCCACGTGGTGGCGCGCACCCACGAGCCGGAGCGCTTCGTCGGCCGGCCGGTGCCGGACTGGGCCAAGCTGCAGGCGCTGCAGGCCGACAGCGGCATCTTCGAGGCCATCACCACCGACGGCAAGCCGGTGATCTTCGGTTTCCAGAAGCTGCGCGGCACGCCAGGCTGGGTCGTCGTGGCAGGCGAGTCGCTGGAGCTCTTCAACGCCCGCTGGCAGCAGCCGCTGATGGCGGTGGCCGGCGGCGGCACGCTGGCCCTGGCGCTGGCCCTGGGGCTGGCCGCCTGGCTGGCGCGCACCGTGCTGCGGCCGGTGCAGGCGCTGGCCGAGCACGCCCAGCGCCTGGCCAGCGACGAGGGCGAAGACGGCCGGGCGCCGCCGCCGGTGGCGCCCTCGACGATCGAGGAGTTCGAGTCGCTGCGCCGCAGCCTGGCCACCTCCGAGGCCGTGCTGCGCAGCCGGGCCGCGGCGCTGGCGGCCGGCCAGCGCCGCTACCGCCGCCTGGCCGAAGCCGGTGCGCTGGTGCTGTGGCGCGGCGACGCGGCCTGCGCCGTGGTCGCCGCCACCGGCTGGCAGGAGCTGACCGGCCAGCCCAACGAAGACGCCAGCGGCGCCCGCTGGGTGCGCCTGGTGCACCCGGCCGACCAGCCGCAGCTGATCGAGCTGCGCGAGCAGCTCGCCGCCGGCGGCCGGCTGATCGACCTGGAGTGCCGCGTGCGCACCGCGCAAGGCCTGTGGCGCTGGGTGCGCATGCGCGGCGCGCCGGTGGCCGATGCGCGCGGCCGCATCGAGGAGTGGGTCGGCGTGGTCGAGGACATCGACGAGCGCCGCCAGGCCCAGGCCCGCATCGCCCACCTCGCGCACCACGACGCGATGACCGGCCTGGTCAACCGGATGCAGTTCCGCGAGTGCCTGGATGCCGCCATCCTGCGCGCCGGCCGCGGCGAGCAGGGGGCCGTGCTGTGCCTGGACCTGGACCGCTTCAAGGAGGTCAACGACACGCTGGGCCACTCGGTGGGCGACAAGCTGCTGTGCATGGTGGCCGACCGGCTGCGCGCGCTGGTGCGCGAGACCGACACGGTGGCGCGGCTGGGCGGCGACGAGTTCGCGATCCAGCAGTCCAACGTCAACCAGCCGGCCGACGCGATGCAGCTCGCGGTGCGCGTGGTGGCCGAGCTCAGCGCGCCCTACGAGATCAACGGCGAGCAGGCCGTCATCGGCGCCAGCGTGGGCATCGTGATGGTGGACGGGCGCGACATCGACGCCGACGGCCTGCTGCAGAACGCCGACCTGGCGCTCTACCGCGCCAAGGAGGAGGGCCGCGGCCGCTGCAGCTTCTTCGACCCCAACATGAACGCCCGCATGCAGGCCCGGCGCGAGATGGAGCTGAGCCTGCGGCGGGCGGTGATCGATCAGGAGTTCGAGCTGCACTACCAGCCGCTGATGGACGTGCGCTCGCTGGCCGTCAACGGCTTCGAGGCGCTGCTGCGCTGGCGCCGGCCCGGCGGCGGCCTGCTGATGCCGGAGGCCTTCCTGGCGCGCGCCGAAGACCTGGGCGTGATCGTGCCCATCGGCGAGTGGGTGCTGTGCGAGGCCTGCGCCCAGGCCACCACCTGGCCCGCAGGCCTGCGGGTGTCGGTCAATCTCTCGGCCGCGCAGCTCAGGCACCGCGGGCTCTTTGCCGCCGTGCAGCGGGCGCTGGCCGCCAGCGGCCTGCCGGCCAGCTCGCTGGAGCTGGAGATCACCGAGCGTGCGCTGCTGGAGCGCAGCGACGAGATCCTCGAGACGCTGCACCGCCTGCGCGGGCTGGGCGTGCAGATCACGATGGGCGACTTCGGCACCGGCCACTGGTCGCTGGGCCTGCTGCGCAGCTTCCCGTTCAACAAGGTCAAGATCGACCGCTCCTTCGTGCGCGACCTGGGCCTGCGCAAGGACGGCGACGCCATCGTGCGCGGCGTCAGCAGCCTGTGCGACAGCCTGGGCCTGGCGACCAGTGCCGAGGGCGTCGAGACGGCGGCCCAGCTTCAGCTGCTGAGCGCGGAGCTGTGCGCCGAGGCGCAGGGCTTCCTGTTCAGCGAGGCCCTGCCGGCCGTGGAGATCCCGGCGCTGCTGGCGACGCTGCAGGCCCTGGCCGCCGCGCGCGGGCGGCCCTCCGGCATCAGGGCCTGAGCGTTTCTCGGGCCGCCCGAGCAGCGCGGAAGGCCCTCAACCTTGCCTGACGCGGTTGCGCCCGGCCTGCTTGGCGCGGTAGAGCGCGCGGTCGGCACGCTCGTAGAGGCTGGCCACGTCGTAGGCCGGGGCATGTGACAGGCCGATGCTGATCGTCACCCGCAGCCGGGGCGCCAGCAAGTCCCAGGCGTGCTCGGCCACCCGCTGGCGCAGGCGGCTGCAGACCTCGCTGGCGCGGTCCAGCGGCGTGTCCGGCAAGGCAATCAGGAACTCCTCGCCGCCCATGCGCGCCAGCAGGTCGCCGCTGCGCGTGCCTTCGCGCAGCATCTGCGCCAGCGCCGCCAGCACGCGGTCGCCGGTCAGGTGGCCGTGGTGGTCGTTGATCAGCTTGAAGTGGTCGATGTCGACCACCGCCACCGCCAGCGGCTGGGCCTGCTCCTCGGCGCCGGCCAGCAGGGCCGGCAGGCGCTCGTCGAGGTAGCGGCGGTTGCCCAGGCTGGTCAAAGGGTCCTGGCTGGCGCGCAGCGCAAGCTCGGTGGCGCGCGCCCGCTCGGTCTGCGCCTCCAGCCGGGCGCGCTCGGCCTGCAGCCGGTTCTGCTCGGCCTCGACGCGCGTCACCAGCAGCTCGGACTGCGCGCGCAACTGGCGCGCGGCGCGCTGGCGCTGCAGCAGCTCGGCGCGCTCCAGGTGGTCCAGCGCCTGCTCGATGCGGCCGGTGGCGCGGCAAGCGCGGTGCAGCGCCGCATGCAGGCGTATCAGCGTGGCGTGCGGCAGGCCGTCGGCGCCTTCGTTCCAGAGCGCGTTCAGCAACGCGTACGCCTCGGCCGGGCGCTGGCGGTCGCACAGGCCCTCGCCGATGGAGCAGCGGATGCGCCGGCTCTGCGCGGTATAGCCCAGGCGATCGGCATCGGCCAGCGCGCGGTGCAGGCGCCGCTCGGCCTCGTCGAGCAGGCCCTGGTGCAGCAGCGCCTCGCCCAGGTTGCCCTCGATGAAGACGTCGAAGAAGGGGTCCTGCAGCTCCTGCTGCAGGCTTTGCGCCTCGCGCGCATGAGCCGCCGAACGCGCCAGCGCCGCGTCGGCTTCGGCCGCATCGACCCCGCCGCGCAGCAGGTAGTAGGCGCCGATGGTGACGGCCGAGAGGTTGTTCAGCGTGGCCATGCGGGCATAGACACCGCCGTGCTGGCGCGCCAGGGCCAGTGCGTCCTGCATCAGGCGCTCGGCCTGCCAGGGGTCGCCGATGCGCTCGAAGCAGGCCGCCATCGCGTTCAGCGTCAGCGCCTGCTCGGCCAGGTCCTCGCCCTGCTGGGCCAGCGCGCAGCCCTCGGTGGCGCACCGCATGGCCAGCTCGAAGCGGCCGAGCTCGCAGGCGGCCAGCGTCATCCAGCGCAGCAGCTCGCCCCACTCCTTGCGCAGCGCCGCCGCCTGCAGCCGGCCGGCGGCCTGCTGGCCCACCTCGACCAGCTCGGCCAGCTCGCCGAGCCGGAACAGGAAAAAGCAGGCCAGGTGGCCGGCTTCGCCGCGCTCGCGGTCATCGGCCGCCGACGCGAGCGCCTCGCGCGCGCAACGCAGGCCGTCGGCCAGGCTGGAGGCCGCGCGGGCCGCCCGGGCATCGGCCAGCCAGCGCGCCGCGGAGGCGGTCGGCAAGGGGGGTGGGGAAACAGCGTCGGGAGAGCTCAAGGCGGTTCACGCAAGCCGTGGAACAAGCCGCCCCGGGCACAGGCTGCGCCGGGTCATCCACTGCCGCCGCATCTTCGCACCGGTGCCGCGGCCCGCTGCCGCGATCAAGCCGGGCTTTGCGGGCTTTTACCGGGCTTGCAACCCCCTCGTCACGCTCTCCGGTGGAGGTCCGGCAGGACGGTGCCGGACGCGCGGCTCACGCCATCAGCGCGCGCAGGTGCGCCTGCGAACCGCTGGCCAGCCCCTCCAGGCTGTAGCCGCCCTCCAGGATGGAGACGATGCGGCCCTGGCAGTGGGTCTCGGC